>NZ_CP056032.1:0-300000 GCF_013375035.1 Spirosoma sp. KUDC1026
GGTAAACGGTGTTACCCAGTTCCTTACAGGTTCTCATAAACTCCTGACCTTTAAAGAAGGTCGCGATGCACAAAAACGATAACTGGCTCATAGAGACGGATGGGTTAGCGTGGGGAATATACTCGGCGAACGTTAGCTGTATTGCTCCGTTAACGACTTATTGACGGTATGGTTCGCAGATACTGCGTTAACAGGCGTATGCCAAAGCCGGTTGCGTTTTTTTGCGATCCGAATTCATTGTCGGCAAAGGCCATACCTGCAATGTCCAGATGCGCCCAGGCAGGGTGCTTGTCGGTGAAGAATTCCAGAAATTTAGCCGCACTGATGGAACCCGCGACGGGTTTACCACTAAAATTTTTCACGTCGGCCACGTCTGACTTGATGTCTTCGTTGTACACATCCCAGACCGGCATCCGCCAGAGCCGTTCACCCGTCTTATTACCGGCATCGGTAAGCTGCGCGGCAAGGTCGTCGTTGGGCGTAAAAAGGCCGGCCGCGTGGTAGCCAAGAGCCGCGATGACGCTGCCCGTCAACGTAGCCAGATCAATCAGCACGTCGGGCTGAAAATGACGGGTCATGTACGCTAGCCCATCGGCTAGAATGACCCGGCCTTCAGCGTCAGTATCAATAATTTCAATCGTTTTGCCGCTGTAAGACGTAATCACATCGCCGGGGCGGGTTGAATGCGCATCGACCGAATTTTCGGTAGCAGGTACGATTCCGATCAGATGCACGGGCAGTTTTAGCCTGGCCGCGACTTCCAGCGTTCCCAGCACGGCCGCAGCGCCCCCCATGTCACTTTTCATAAGGTGCATATTGGTAGATGGCTTGATAGACAGGCCACCCGTATCGAACGTAACGCCTTTACCCACCAGACCAACTTTGGGTAAATACGTCCCACCGTTGGGTTTGTATTCCATCACGATCAGCACCGGTGGTACGGCGCTCCCCTGCCCAACGCTTAGCAGTGCGCCCAGACCCTGTTCTTCCAGCGCGGCTTTGTCCAGTACCGTTACGCTGTAGCCATACTGCTTGCCGGAAGCAAGCGCCCAGTCGGCCAGCGTTTGTGGCGTTTTGTAATTGGCGGGCGCGTTCATCAGGTTCAGCATATCTCGCTGCGTGTCGGCCAGGGCTTCGGCCCGGTCCAGAGCCTCCTGCGCAACCGTCTGTTGATCGGGGGCAACAACGATCGTTACGTGTCCGCTTTCCGAAAAGATCGTTGTTTTTTCTTCCTTGCCCGTTTGGTACAGGCGTAGATCATAGCCCCCCGCCCGAACACCCAGCACAACGGCTTCGACCACTTCCCCCGAAAAACCGGTCAGGTCGATAGCCGTCTGATTTGACAGCCGTTCTTTCTGTTTAAAAAAGAAAAACCGGAACGCCTTGAGCCAGTCCATAACCTTCGGCTCGCACCCGACGCCCAGCAGATACGTACGGCGGCCATCCGACCCGTATAAAGGCAGTACGTCCTTGGCATCAGCCGTAAAGTCGCGCTGTAATACGTCGGCCGGAACCGCTAGCCACTGGGACAGTTCGGTTAATTGAGTAGCAAGAAAATTAGACTGGATAACCGGGATAATCAGGTCGCCACTGCTGGTGGGTTGGGTTACTAAAGTAATTTTCATAGTTAGTGATGTCCGTAAAATAGCCATTCTACCGCCCGCGGAAACTCCCGGCTCCAGTGGTGTTCCTGGTGCGTGCCTTCCGGGTCGACGGATAAATACATATCGATGGTATGCCCACCGTACTGCTGCCGAACCAGCGCGTCTTTGAAACGCTGCATGTTCGGTACCATATACGCGCCTTCAGCTTCTCCCCCATACACAAAAACGCGCATAGGAACCGGTGCCTGAAAGCGGATAGCATCAAAATAAATCTTGGGGGAAATCCAGAGCGAAGGCGAGAACACCAGCAACCGTCCGAATACGCCCGGATGGCGCAGGCCCGCATAAATGCTAATCAAACCACCCAGCGAACTGCCGCCAATGCCCGTATTTTCGGGGTCGGACAGCGTACGCAGCGACGAGTCGATAAACGGCTTAAGGGTCTGGGTAATAAATTCCAGATAGAAGTGTCCCTTTCCCTTTCCAGCGCGGGTACGTTCTAGCGTAAACTCCCGGATTCGTTCGGCCTCACCGTGGTCGATTGATACGAGAATAACTTCGTGGTTGCCTCGACTGGCCAGAATTGCCATTTTCTGTTCGATCTGCCAGCTCCCGTAACCAGTCCCCTCACCAAACAGGTTCTGCCCGTCGTGCAGGTAGAGCACCGGATAGCGTTTCTCCGGATTCGTATCGTAGTCGTGGGGCAGCAGTACGTGAACGCGACGCGTTGTGCCCAATTGGGGCAGGTCGAAATGGGCACTGATCAGCTCGATACGAGGCAGAAAGCTGGGGTTGAATTGATTGCCATACCAGCGCCAGTGCGGTACGATATCCGGCTCAACGTGGGCCTCCCCAGAGCAGTACCGGTTCAGGACGCCCTCGCCCGTCGACCCCAGTTCCACATGCTCCCAGCCGCCTTTCGTGTACTTATACTCAAACGATTCGGGGAGCGGCTCCCCCTCTGGAAACTCCAGGACGTAGTTTCCTTCCTCCACCAACTGCAGTCGAAAACGCTCATCGCAGGGGTGCCAGCCGTTGATCGAGCCCGCCAGAAATATCGGGCGATCATCGATAACGGGTGTGTAAAGTTCCAGACGCAGCGATGAAGACATAGCTATAAAAGTCAGGAGCCTGCCACTTGGTTCGATTTTGGGGTAGACAAGGTTGTTTTATGAACAGGATTATCAGGAATTCGATCTTTAAAATCATGTAATCCTGTCCATAAAACGCCGGTAGCAGCTCTAGCAGCTAAAGACTTCGCTACTCGATGATCAGTTTGATTTTCCGGCTTTTCGTCCGTTGTTGCAGCCAGCGCTCGATCCGCCGACGCTCCGCAGTTGTGTGCCTGCGGCTAAATTTGGCGTATACCAGCATCACGGTATCGGGCGTATTGCTCCGCGCGTTCATCACGAGCGAATTGGCCGCCGTAAATGTCTGCACGTCCGGCATCAGCGTTTTAAGCTCGTTACGTAGATCCATCACCGGAACACGGGTATTTTTATCGGTGGCAATAACGCGGTTCAGCGAATCAATAATCTGATCTTTCCGGGCAATCGACGACTGACTGTACTTAATTACCTGATCGGTAACGGTGTTGGTAATTGCATTTACGTCTACCTCCGTATCCTTGAAACTTCCCTGCTTAATAACCAGGCTGACATCATCTAATCCGTATGCGGGCATTCGGGCCCGGAGACTATTGACCGAGTCGGTGGGGAGCGGCTCACCCACTACGGTCAGTTCCAGCGTACTTTGCCGCCGATTGTAGTACGCTTTATAGCCAATGACTTGCCGGTACTCAAAATTCCCTTCGTTGGTTACAAACCGCTTGGCTTCCTGCTCAAAGATCGTTTTCCGGACAATCTGATACCCCAGATACGTACTGGGAATCAGGACGACAAAGACCGCAATCCAGATGGTATTCCGAACGTGTCGTTCGATCTCGGGCGATGGATATTCTTTCAGATGAAACCCCAGAAAACGCACGATTAGGAACGTAGCCAGGCTAATACAAACGCCGTTGATCAGAAACAGGTAGAACGCGCTGGCAAAATAATACAGGTTCAATGTAGCCAGACCGTACCCTGCTGTACATAGGGGCGGCATCAGCGCCGTAGCAATGGCCACACCGGGAATTACGTTGGTCACTTTATCCCGACGCGTTCCAGCCACAATACCAGCCAGCCCACCCACAAACGCAATAAAGGCGTCCCAGACCGTGGGCGACGTCCGGGCCAGCAGTTCCGACTGGGCGATGTGCAGCGGACTGATCAGAAAATAGATTGTCGACGTCAGCAGGCTGATCCCGGCGGCAATGCTGAGGTTCTTGAGCGCCCGCTGAATCATCAGCAGGTCATTGATACCGATACCGAGACCAATACCCATAATAGGCCCCATCAGGGGCGAGATGAGCATGGCTCCGATAATGACCGCCGTTGAGTTGACATTCAGACCGATGGACGCGATAAAGATGGCAAAAATGAGGGTCCACAGATTGGCCCCCCTGAATTCTATCCCCCGGCTGATGGACTGAATGATGTTTTCTTCGTTTTCTTTGTCCTCTTCCAGACTAAATCGCTCCCGCAGTTGGCTCCCAATTTGAGCGACCATGTCCGTGCGCTGCGACTTATGCTGCTTGGGTTCATTAACAATCATACCCGTGTTGGTGGTTAGTACTACATGAAGCCTTAGAACGAACATCTAATCCTCTTTCTTCACAACACCTGCTGGTCAATATGGATATATTTACACTAATTACTATTCTCATTGTTATCGCGGCCGTATTTGCTTACCTGAATACCCGCTTTCTAAAGCTTCCAGACTCTATTGGAGTCATGGTACTGTCGGTTGTGCTTTCTGTGGTCATGCTCAGTCTTGATACTATTGACGCACCTTTTTTCTCTGTTGTCCGCAATAGTGTAGCTCAAATTGATTTTAACCGCGTAATTTTTGATGTTCTACTGAGCTTCCTGCTGTTTGCCGGTGCTTTTCATACCGACGCGGCAAAACTACGGGTCGAACGGAAATCCGTGATCTTGTTTGCCTTTGTAGGCGTTCTGATCAGCACTTTTTTGGTTGGAACAGGTCTCTATTATGCCGTCGCCTGGCTGGGCCACAGCCTTTCCTATCCAGCCTGCCTGCTGTTTGGTGCCCTGATTTCGCCCACCGACCCCATTGCCGTTCTGGGCATTCTGACCAAGTTCAAACTGCCGGAAAGCGTTAAACTGAATATTGTTGGCGAGTCGCTATTCAACGATGGCGTGGGCGTGGTTATTTTCTCCTCTATTTATCGCATCATTCTGGAAGGTAGTGATAGTGTCAGCGCGGGCGAAATTGCCTGGCTTTTTGTGGAAGAAGCGGGGGGCGGAATTCTACTTGGATTGTTGCTGGGCTACGGCATGTACCTGCTACTACGGTCTATCAATCACTATCAGACCGAAGTTATCGTAACGGTAGCAGGGGTAATGGGCGGCTATCTGCTGGCCCAGCAAATTCACGTATCCGGTCCACTGGCGATGGTGGTGGCCGGTCTGTTAGTGGGCGACCAGGCTCGTCAGGACGCCATGAGCCATACTACAGAAGAATACGTGGATAAATTCTGGGAACTGATTGACGTGATTCTGAACTCACTGCTATTCGTTCTGATTGGTATAGAGTTGATCGTTATCGAATTTGATCTGTCGCAGTGGCCTATCTATTTGCTGGTCATCGGTATCGTGTTAGTATCGCGTTATCTGGCCATTACGATTCCTTTCACAATGGCAAAACGATGGCTCGATCTGGACAACAAGGCACCTATTCTACTCACCTGGGGCGGCTTACGAGGGGGCCTCTCAATCGCGATGGCTCTGTCCGTCAGTAATGACGTACCGCATAAGGATTTTATCGTGACAATCACCTACGCCGTCGTTCTGTTCTCGGTTATCGTTCAGGGTCTAACGATGGAGCGTTTGATCAAACGACTCTATCCAGGCACATAGCCGTGTTACGCTAATTCCGGAAAGTTAGCACGCACCATGGCGGTAAAGACTTTTGCCGTTGTGGTCGCCTGCGCCACAAACAGTTTAGCCGTCACAATAAGCATTTCAATGGTATTCCAGTCTTGGCCACTTTGCTGAATGAATTTATCCCGGTCTGCCTGTGTCATCTGGTCCAGATCAAAACTGGCCAGAAAGATGTTATTCCTGACGTTTTGAAGATGTGCTTCCCGTAATCGGTTCAATTCGGGCCGGTCAATCCCAAAACCAGTAATCGACACGTTTCCCCGATTGGTTTTAGCAGTTGGTACGTGGCGGTTGAATGTAATGTGTTCTTCAGGTTCGTCAACAGATGGATGTAGGAGTATTGGAGCCTCGTTCTGGTAATCAGCCGTATGATTTCTGGCTCGCAGAGTTTCGTCTTCAAGCGGAAAATAATTTTTCTTGAACCGCTGATTACAGATCTGGCAGGAGAAAAACAGATTGCCCCAGTCGTAGGCCAGCCAATAATAACCGGGGCGCATGAGTTTGCTGGTACGTTTTTCGGTATAACCAGCTTTGGGACGAAAGTGCTCAACGTCACCGTATCCATTAGCGGTGAAATCAGCCTCGCAGAAACAGCATTTACCGTGCTGCTCGTCGATGAGTTGCGCTTTTACGGTAGCATCGCCGTAGATAGTCGATTGAATATCAAACTTGGCGGTGCCGTTGTCGTACAATGCTGGATTTGCTTCGTATAGTCGCTTGTTTTCATCCGTCGCCGGGATTCCATCGTCAGTCAGTACGGCAGGTACGTTTGTCGACTTTTCAACCCGAATCATGGCTCCTGTTGTTTGCTACGTAGGACGTTAGCTAACTGCTGAATAATGGTCTCGGCCTGTACTTCTGCCTCATCCCGGCCAAAGGGGACAAACCCAATCTGGTCGTCCAGTTCCGATAAACGAGCCTGTTGCTTTAGCGTCAGTTTCTGTTTTGACAACAGCGCATCGCGTTCGGTACGTAGTTCTGTTAGCGGCTCTGAACGTGCCGGTACGTGTCCAAACAAATCGCTGTTCAGTATCTGGTCAACGCTCCATTTACTTACATCGATCGGGTCGTTGACAACTACTGTTTGATCGCCCTCGCGTTTCAGCAAAATGATGTTCGCATCCAGCGGGCGCTCCTCGGCGGCTACAACAATCAACGGACTGTGCGCCGTTACAATAAACTGCGTATTGGGAAACGTTTCAGTCAGGAACTTGACAATAGTCCGTTGAAACTTGGGGTGTAGATGCAGATCGATCTCATCAACCAGACAGACAGCAGGCTCACTCAGGGGATCGTTGCTTTCAGGATACCGATCGAATAAGCCTTTGGCAAAGTCCACCATCCAGGCAATGAGCGTCTTGTAGCCGAGGCTAAGTTCGTGGAGTAAAACTTCTCCATAATTAGTCCTGAAATAAACCTTGGGTGGACCAAACCTGGATATGGCATTGGCGACAATTCTCATATCTGTCACCTCTTCTCTCAATAATCGCTTCAGTAGGGTAATAATTTGTCTATAATTGCTCTCGGAGCCTTCAGTCGCCTTCAGCGAAGCATAATCTGCCTGGACTAGTAACTCCTCCGCGTTAACCAATGAAGCATCCTCTTGGAAAAGACTCTTTACCCCATTGTAAGTTTCTTCAGTTAGTCCGCTTGTCCCAATTCTTCTTGCAGCTCCGTACGCGAAAAGAACTGGTCGTGCTTGAGAAAATTCACCAGATTCGACAATTTGAATTACTGATTCTTGACTAGTGTATAACCCATCACGACGAGTATTGATTCTTAGTGAAAAACTGAGTCCATATATAGATTTTCCATCTGATTTTATTATTGATACTCGACCGTCTTTCCATTCTCTTTTGAACCAGTGTGGGCTCACGTATACTTCTTTCTCTAAAAGACACAACCCCTTCAGTACCGTTGTCTTCCCCGTACCATTATCACCCAGAATTATGTTCCAGCGCGTAGCATTACCGTCTTTATCGGTAAAATTGATGGTCTGCTTCGTCCCAAACGAACGAACATTTTCCAGCGAAATACTTTTAAACCAGACGCGGGGATCCATACAGCTTGTAGCTTTTCAGTAAAATTAATACTAATTTGATGGGTAACTTCCGATTCAACTACTAAACGATTCAGGAAATGCAGGTAATGATCGATGTTGACGACCATCTGATTGAATCGCTGGGCTACGAGCGTGTTAAAGACCTGCTCAGTGATTCAGCAGCTCATCTGGAGATAAAGGTTGCAGCACAGGAAATTCTTCGGGAAATAAGCGCAGAAGACCCAGCGCAGGATGCCGCCTGGGCAGTTGCTCGCCAGCAAGCCTGGGACCAAGAAAAACACAAATATCAACCTGACCATAACGAATGACTTTCGTTATTGATGCGAACATCCTGATGAGTGCGTTGATCAGTGGAAAAGCCTTTTATCGAACTATTTTTAACGCATTGGATGTAGTCACGCCAGATTTTGCATTGATTGAAATCGATAAATATCGAGAGACTATTCTCTCCAAAGCAAAACTAAAAGGTGAAGACATGCAACGTTTTACACTCGCTCTTTTTGAGGGTATTACGGTCTTACCCAATTATATCTTATCAACAGAGTCGATAGCCAAGGCCAGTCGTTTGATTATCAATGTAGATCCTAAAGATATTCCATATCTGGCGCTAGCAATACAAACGAACGCCGTTTTAATAACCAGAGACCGACCTATTTACACGGCCGCTCGTCAAGAAGGCTTTCGTAATATCATCCTCTTTGACGACTTTCTCCGGCAATATCTGTAACCCTACACTTCCTCCGTCTGCAACTGCTTCTCGTACAGTTCGCGGTAGGCACCGTTACGAGCAATGAGGTCCTCGTGCGTGCCCTGTTCAACAATTTCACCTTCGTCGAGCATGATGATGTGGTCGGCGAGTTTGGCCGAGGAAACCCGGTGCGAGATCACGACCGAAGTCCGGTTTTCCATAATGCGCCGGAGGTTGTTCAGGATGATGTTTTCCGTGTTGGTGTCCACCGCCGACAGACAGTCGTCCAGAATCAGAATCCGGGGGTCGCGCACAATGGCCCGGGCAATACTCAGGCGCTGCTTTTGCCCCCCCGACAACGTAACGCCCCGTTCGCCAACGCGCGTATCGAACTGCTCGGCGAAACCCAGTACGTTCTGGTACAGATCGGCGTCGCGAATGGCCTGCTCTACCCGCTCCTGTGACAGATCGGGTTTACCAAAGCGCACGTTGTTGCTGATGGTATCGGAGAACAGAAAGACATCCTGTGGTACGTAGCCCATCTGTTCCCGCACTGAGGTCAGATTATACTCCTGGATCAGTACGTTATCAATCCGTATCTCACCTGACGAGGCATCGTACATGCGCGTCAGCAGGTTGGCCAGCGTTGTTTTACCGGAACCAGTTGTGCCCAGAATCGCAACCGTTTCGCCCGCCCGGACGTGCATTGAAAAGTTCTTGATGGCGACAATCCCCGAATCAGGATACACAAACCGAACGTTCTCAAACAGGATCTCGCCGTTAATCGGCCGCTCCAGATTCTTGTACGAAACGATATTGGTTTTGATGTTCAGAAACTCGTTGATCCGTTGCTGCGACGCGGCCGCGCGCTGCGTTTGGCTCGTTGTCCAGCCTAGCGCCATAACGGGCCAGGTCAGCATGTTGACGTAGAGAATGAATTCCGTAATATTCCCCGCCGTCAGCCGACCGGCCATGATTTCCTGGCCGCCGATGTAAACGACCAGAATATTGCTCAAGCCAACCAGGATGGCGACGATGGGAAAAAACAAGGAATCGACGCGGGTCAGACCCAGCGATTTATTCCGGTACTCGTTGCTCTCGATCTCGAACTTTGCCGCCGAATTCGATTCCTGTACAAACGCTTTCAGCACCCGGATTCCCGAGAACGACTCCTGCACGAACGTAGACAGCCGCGACAGACTCCGCTGAATCTCCTCCGACCGCCGGATGATGATGCTGTTGACGAAGTAGATGGCTACAGACAAAATGGGCAGGGGCAGCAGCACGTAGAGCGACAGCCGGGCGTTGATACCCACCATGTATGAAATCACCAGCGTGAACAGCACGATCAGGTTCAGGCCATACATGATACTGGGACCAACGTACATCCGCACCTTACTCACATCCTCCGAAATCCGCGCCATCAAATCACCCGTGCTGTGCTGGCGATAAAAGCTAAGCGGCAGGGTCTGGTAGTGGTCGTAGATTTCGTTTTTGAGATCGTACTCAATGTGGCGCGACATCACGATAAGCGTCTGCCGAACCAAAAACAGGAAGAACCCTTTCAGCAACGCCAGTGCCAGCGTCATGACGCCGAACAGCAGCAGGCTGAACGCAAAGACATCGTACAGCTTCGACTGAACGGGCGATTGATCGTAGAGGTAATAGACATCCAGCGTTTCGCGCACCAGATCCAGCGCGTAACGAACAAGCTGCGCTGGAAAAATGCCGAACAAGTTGGATATAGCGGTAAATACCGTTCCCCAGATCAGGTACCATTTGTATTTGAGGAGGTATTTATTGAGGTAGGAAAGTGCTTTCACAGAAACGCCTGACGCTTTCTATTCGTAACCCCCCGAATTTGCGAAAAGTTGCAGGCATACCTACCGCTGGATTAGTCGATTGTCGTTCAGGGCATTCTACAATCCTTCTTTTGGCGGGAACGCCCAGGGCATAAACGCGGTTAAGTTTATCGGACCCATTGGCAAAACGGGTAAAAGCCGTAAATTTGCGGTCCCTCTGGGCAGTTCTTTTCTTTATTGGTCGATTTTATAGTTGTAGTAACATGTTGAACAGGCGATTACTTCGTATCAAAGTAATGCAGGCGCTGTATGCGCTTCGGCAGGCAGAATTTTCTAACCAGCAATTAGCCCTCGATGGTATCGCCGATCTGTTTCAGCCCGATCTGAACTCGATGGAGCCTCAGAACAAACGACAACTCGAAGGTTTCCGTAAGCTGGCCGGTCTTCTGTTTGAAGAAGCCGTTAAAGCCAATCAGCCCGCTAAGGACGACGACGCTCCGACCAAAGTCCTCAAAGCCGCCAACGACGGTTACGTCTTTTACCAGATCCGCTCGAAAAAGGATCAGCAGCATCTGGCGCAGATGATGATCAAGCAGGTAAACGGCATTTACGAAGATTACATCCGGGTTCTTTCGCTGCTGGTTGAACTGGGACACGCGGCTCAGGTCGACAGTGAACGGAAATACCGCGACGTTGACGAAACGCCCTTCCCCTTCGAATCAACGCTGAACGACAACATGGTTATTCAGGCACTGGCCAGTCACCAGCCGTTGCAGAACGAGATGCTTCGGCAGGGTATCGCCTGGGCCGACGATCTGGGCTTCATCCGCAAAGCCCTTCGTGAAGTACTGAAAACTGACGATACGTACCGGGCGTACTGCGAACAGCGGACGCATACCGAAGACGAAGACCAGGCCTTGGTGCAGTACGTACTGCGGACGCTTGTTTTCAAGAGCGACACCATCCGGGATTACCTCGCTGAAATCGACCTGAGCTGGACTGAAAACAGCGAAGTAGTACGTGGTCTGGCCATCCGGACGCTCAAATCAGCTCAGACGCCGGCGGGCCTGAAGCTGGAGCCCCTCACCGACGATTGGGAGGAAGACGAGCGTTTTTTAAACACTTTATTCGATCAATCACTGAAAAATGACGCCGATTACGAGCAGTTACTGGCCGATCAGCTAAAAAACTGGGATGTTGAGCGCGTAGCCGTTCTCGACAAAATTATCCTGAAACTGGCGGTCTGTGAGCTACTTAACTTCCCCGGAATCCCCGTTAAGGTCACCATCAACGAATATATCGAACTGGCAAAAGCCTACAGTACGCCCAAAAGCGGTAAATTTGTGAACGGAATTCTGGATAACCTCTCCGAAAAGCTGCAGGCATCGGGACGGCTGCGAAAAAGCGGACGTGGGTTATTAGATAATAAATAAAATACGAACGTTGTATAATTGTGTTGTTATTAGATTAGACCTTTTGTCGACTTTTAACGCACGATTGTCGAGTATAAACCTTTATTAGTCATGAGCAGAACTGGCCGCGACTTATTCTTTCTACTAGCCGGAGCCTCCGCTGGGGCTGCTTTCGGCCTGCTGTACGCACCTGACAAGGGAAAAATCACCCGCGACCGTATGTCATTCCGGCTCTCGAAATACCGGGAGCAGATTGAACGGATGATTACCGATCTGGTCGATTCTTCGGAAATACCCGAAAATCTATCGAAAAACGAAGGCCAGCGCGTTGTGAACGACGCCCGCGAGAAAGCCGAACGGCTGCTTGAGGACGTAGACCGTCTGATGGCGCAGATCAAACAGCAGAACGCGTAAGTATGTATCATGGTCCTGCGGAATCAGCTTTTCAGTAACACGGCAGCCACTTCCGCAGGACTTTTTAGTTAACCCCATCCTTCCATCCATGCGGGCTACTCACTGGCTCCTTGTAGTGGCTCTCGCTGGCTTGAGCGCCGGACAAATGAGCTGCGACAACCGAAAACAGGGCGAATCGGCGCAGGCAAGCGCATCGGAAAAGATGCCCCAGCTAACGTTTGCCGAAAAAGGCATCTATGACTTCGGCGAACTGACCGAAGGCGATACGGTTGAGCATAGCTTTGAATTCACCAACACAGGCGAATTTCCACTCATTATCAACAACATTACCGCTTCCTGCGGCTGCACAACGCCCGAATGGCCCCGCGAACCGGTAGCACCGGGCGCTAAAGGTTCGATTCGCGTTCGGTTTAACAGCCGGGGCAAACAGGGCGAGCAGAACAAAACGGTTACGGTCTTCGCTAATACCGACCCGTCCATGACTGATCTGCAGTTCAAGGCGATGGTCAACCTAAAAACCGACTCTACCAAAACATCATAAACTCACTGACTCATGTACGCTCTTTTCTTACAGGCTCCCGCCGGTTCATCCACCTCCATGATCTACAATGTTCTTTTGTGGGTGGGTATCATCGGCGTTTTCTATTTTTTCATGATCCGTCCGCAGCAGAAAAAGCAGAAGGATCAGAAAAGCTTCGTCGATAATCTTAAAAAAGGCGATAGCGTCGTCACCATCGGCGGACTCCACGGCCGGATTGTTTCCGTTGACGGAACGACCGTAACGCTCGAAGTAGACCGGGGTGTGAAGATGGTGTTTGAAAAAACGTCGATCTCGCGCGAAGCCACAGGAAAACCAACCGAATCGGCCGAGAAATAGCTGACAGATCAAAATCATATAAAGGGCGTTGCCGACAGTTTCCTGTCCAACGCCCTTTCTTTTCCTCTTTTTTCTCGTTGTGATACCCAGCTCTAACGTTCGATCCTTTCAGCCCGCCCGGGCGCTGCTGTGTCTGGCAGCCGCTTCGCTTTTCTGGCTGCTGAACGCGCTCAACAAAACCGGCTATACCCGGAACGTAGCGTACCCGATTCACTTCGTTTACAACGATTCGCTTTATATTCCCACCAGGCCGCTCCCCCACTCGGTAGTCGTCAACGTATCGAGCGATGGCTGGGCCCTGCTGGGCCATACCTGGTTCCCGTTTCAGATAAAGCCGGTAGATTACATCATCAAAAATCCGCTGACGGCTTCCCGCATCAACATGGCGACACTCGCCAACGAACTGGACGATCAGGTCAAGAAGATTAAAGTAAACTACGTCGTTTCTGACACCCTCGACATGGTATTCGACCGGCGGCTTACCAAAACCGTTCGCCTGGTTGCCGACAGCACGCACATCAATCTGGCGCCCCGTTTCATGGTATCGAGCGTTATTAACCTGACGCCCCGAACGATTCAGGTAGAAGGCCCTGAACGGTTAGTACGGGGCGTACCCGATACATTGGTTGTCAAGGTTCCGCGGAAACGTATTGCCGCCAACTACGATGAAGAAGTACCGCTGAATCAGTTTCGCCATCCGTTGCTGCGTACCAGCACCGACCGGGTTGGAATCAGCTTCGAAGTAGGCGAATTGCTCTCAACTCCTTAATACTGATGAAGACTCCGCTTCAGATTGGTGTAACCGGGGGAATTGGGTCCGGCAAGAGCGTTGTCTGCCAGGTGTTTCACATACTCGGCGCACCGATCTACGTGGCCGACGAGCGCGCGAAGTGGCTCACCGAACATGATCCTATTCTCAAAGCCGACATTGAACGGGTACTGGGCCGGGACGCCTATGATGTGGCCGGTCATTACAACCGCGGCTGGGTAGCGGCTCAGGTTTTCGCGAACCCGGACTTGCTCAGCCAGTTAAATAGTGTCATTCACCCCCGCGTTCAAGCCGACACAGCGCAGTGGGTGCGGCAGAATGCTGGTAATCCTTACGTTGTAAAGGAAGCGGCCATAATGAAAGCCGCGGGGCCTGCCAGCGGGTTGGATAAAGTTATTGTTGTACAGGCTCCACTAGCCGTTCGCATTGCCCGCACCCGTCAGCGTGATTCTCATCGTTCAGAAGCCGAAATAAGAAACATCATCCAGCGGCAGATCAGCGATGAGGAGCGGCTCAGGCTGGCCGATTACGTCATCGACAATGACGAAAGCCGTCTGTTGCTACCCCAGGTGTTAACGCTGCACGACCTTTTTTCCGGGCTGTCTCAGTAACGACACATTTAGGTTGTATTTTAGGCAGCTCATTAACAACCTGCTGCATGAAACGACTTTACGTGTTATTGGCTGCCTGTGCGGGTAGCTTCCTGCTTGGCGCGGCCAGTACCTCCGACGACAAAAAACCAATTACCAGCGAGATGGTGGCCGTGCTTGGTCAGATCATCGACCTGGACTTTACCTCCGCCGAGCGTGATTCCATGCTCGACAATCTCAATAATTACCGGAAAGATTACGAAGCACTCCGTAAAATCGATCTGCCGAACGACGTAGCGCCTGCCCTTCTGTTCAACCCCTTGCCCGAGGGGTTCAAGCTCCCTACAGGGCCATCGTCCTTCAAAGCATCACCGGCCAGCAAACTGACGCTGAATCGCGCCGATCTTCCCTTTTATACCGTCGCTCAGCTGGGCGAATTCATCCGGACGAAGCAGATTACGTCGCTGGAGCTGACGCAGTTCTTCCTGGAACGCCTTAAAAAATACAGTCCAAAACTTTTCTGCACCGTTACCATTACCGAGCAACTGGCGCTGGATCAGGCCAGACGCGCCGACGCTGAGTTGAAACAGGGAAAATACCGGGGTACGCTGCACGGCATTCCGTACGGGGCCAAGGATTTACTGGCGAAGTCGGGCTACAAGACGACCTGGGGTGCTATGCCCTACAAAGATCAGACGATCGACATGGATGCTACGGTCATCAAAAAACTGGAAGACGCCGGGGCTGTCTTGTGCGGCAAAATGACGCTGGGTGCGCTGGCAATGGGCGATGTCTGGTTCGGTGGCAAGTCCCGCAACCCCTGGAAACCGGAAACCGGCTCCAGCGGCTCGTCGGCAGGTTCGGCTTCGAGCGTATCGGCCGGGCTGCTTCCCTTCGCTATCGGTACCGAAACACTGGGCTCGATCGTATCGCCCTCGACTATCTGCGGTACGACGGGTCTACGTCCTACCTTTGGCCTCGTTAGTCGCCACGGAGCAATGGCTCTGAGCTGGAGCATGGATAAAATCGGGCCCATCGCCCGGTCGGTGGAAGACTGTGCGCTGGTATTCAATGCTATATACGGGCCCGACGGTCACGACCTGACCGTGCAGAACGTGCCATTCCGGTACGCTCCGCTGGCAAGCCTGAAAGGCGTCCGGATTGGTTACGTTAAGAAAGCGTTTGATAGCAACTACGCCACTAAAGACAACGACTCGCTGACATTACAGACGTTACGTCAACTCGGGGCTGAACTCGTTCCGTTTGATCTGCCTACGAACGTACCAGCCGGTCGCATTTCGTTTTTGCTGGGCGTTGAAGCGGCTGCCGCTTTCGACGAGCTTACCCGTTCTGGCCGCGACGATCTGCTGGTTCGACAGAACAAAAACGCCTGGCCAAACGCATTCCGGTCGGCGCGGGCGGTACCGGCGGTGGAGTACATTCAGGCAAACCGGGCACGTACCAAACTCATCAACGATATGGCCACGGCCCTCAAAACGGCGAAAATTGATGTGTATATCTCACCGACCTACGCCGGTGGTAACCTGACGCTGACGAACCTGACCGGTCATCCCTGTGTAGTACTGCCCAACGGCTTCAACAAGCAGCAGACGCCCAGTAGCATTACGTTTATGGGGCAGCTCTACGAAGAAGGCAAACTGCTGGCCGTTGCCAAGGTGTATCAGGACGCCACCGACTGGCACAAAAAGCACCCTACGCTGCAATAAATCAGGCTTCTATCGGAAATAAATAGACGCCGGAACCGGAAAACCTTTCCATTAACCCTGTCGTTTACTAGATAAACTACAAAGAACGTTATGAAAAGGATACTAATGATTGTTGGGTTACTAAGCGTAATCTACGCCTGTTCGCCGAAGGTAACAGTAGACAAAAACAGCCGCGTAAATTTTAATAAGTTCAAAACGTACGCGTGGATGGACTCGGACATTAAAGCTGGCCAGAACCCGCTCTATTACAACCAGATAGCTACCCAAAACGTCGAAAACACGATGTCGCAGGTATTATCGGAAAAAGGGCTGAAACCGGTAAGTGCCAGTCCGGATCTGCTGGTTGGCTACCACTTCTTCGTGGAAGACAAGACTCGTACGGTATCGACACCGGCGTCGCCAATTTACGGCCCGTACGTGGGTTGGGGCCGTTGGGGCTACGGTGGCTGGGGTCCCGGCTGGTGGGGCTACGGTGGTCAGCAGTATTACCAGGAACAGTACAAATCAGGAACGGTTGTTGTCGATATGGTTGACGCCAAAACCCGGCAACTGGTATGGCGTGGCTCGGTCGAGGATGCTGTCGGTAATCCGGCCAATATTCAGGAAAAATTGACCA
This sequence comes from Spirosoma sp. KUDC1026, assembly GCF_013375035.1. Lineage (NCBI taxonomy): Bacteria > Pseudomonadati > Bacteroidota > Cytophagia > Cytophagales > Cytophagaceae > Spirosoma > Spirosoma sp. KUDC1026. The sequence continues at coordinate 16,566 of NZ_CP056032.1, forward strand.
TGCAGGTTGAAAAAATAGTCGAAGAGTTTCCCGGCAAAGGCGAGAAAAGTGAATAAAGTAATTGCGTAAACGTAAGAGCCCCGACCAGTCTGGCCGGGGCTCTTACGTTTATAGACAGTCAAATTAAAACAGTTTGTCTGGATACGCTTTGTCGTCGTACAGTTTTTGCAGCGCTGCCTGCACTTTCGGCTTATCATCCGGGTACGTAACGCCGAACCAGGTTGAACTGCTGCGGAATACTTTGCAGCGCCCCGTTTCGGTCTGAATCAGGTTCGTCATGACAGTCGGGATATAAAACTCCGACTTGGGCGAATCGATGTTAGCGTAGGCGAAGCTTTCGAACTGCTGCTCCAGCAGAGGGAACACACTGGGCTTGAAGCCCCAGAAGTTCATGGACACAATCGTCTTGGGATCAAGGTCCGTTAATCCATCACCTTCTTCAAAGACAATTCGACCGCTGGTTTCGCCGGTTTTCTCTTCGTAAATTTTGGTTCGTTCGATTACCGACGCCAGGTTGCCGTCTTCCTGCACCGAACAGACCCCCCGCGATACGGATCCGTTTTCCGATAGTGTTTTCTGCACTTCATAGCCAACCATGGCGTGCAGCGAATCGTCGGTATCGTTCTGGAGGAAATCGCTGATGAGCTGAAAGGCTTCGTAGCCGTAGAAATCGTCGGCGTTAATCACCGCAAACGGCGTGTGGGTATGGTCTTTGGCGCAAAGCATGGCATGACCCGTTCCCCAGGGTTTCTTGCGGTCGATGACAGGAGCGATTTCGGCCGGCACGAACGAGTCCAGTGCCTGGATGGCGTAATCAACATCAATTTTACCAGCTAGTTTACGCCCAAAGACATCTTCGAAATCAGCTTTCAGTTCTTCGCGAATGATGAAAACGACTTTACCAAAACCCGCCCGGATAGCGTCGTGAAGCGAGTAGTCAATGATGGTTTCGCCGTTAGGGCCGAATTTGTCAAGTTGTTTAACACCACCGTATCGGCTGCCGATACCAGCAGCCAGAATCAGAAGGGTTGGTTGCATTGTCTGTGTCAGAAATTCAGTTTGAAACCTGCCCGTACCAATAGGTACAAGCAGTGTGCCGTCAAAATTATAAAAAAGGTTACCGGCTACCTATAGCCGCATTATTATCTGGCTTTTATCCTTTTTAGAGAAGAGACGCCGAACATTGGTTTCTACTATACTCCCATCGGCAGTTATTGTTCAGTTTGGCAAACAAGACTGACGGGCAGCCGTTACGTTTACACCATTAATCACCAACATCATGAAAAGCCACTACCTGGGTTTATTGCTGATCGGCACGGTAGCCCTGTATAACTGTTCAGGCAGCGACAGCACCAGCAAAGCCGAGCAACTGAACAACGAACGGATCGAGAAACAGGCCATCGCGATGGACGATGATGCCAAGGAGGACGCCAAACGGGTTGCCAAATACCTGGTTCAGCTTTCGTCGGATCAGACAACCAGTCTGGAACTTTGCCGGATCGCCATTCAGAAGGCCACCAATCCCGAGGTACGGTCCTTCGCCCAACAGACGCTGCTGGCGCATCAGCAGGACGACCGTCAACTGCGGGTGCTGGCGAAGCAGGTCAACGTAACACTGCCAGTCGAGCAGTCGGGCGACGGAAAGAAACTGATCGACAAGCTCAATGACCACGAACGTGGTACGTCCTTCGACGTCGACTATCTGGATTATATGGCGACCCTCACCGACAAGATGATCGACGTGAGCGACGACCTGGCCGACGATGCCCCTACCGACGACGTTAAGAAGTTTGCCAAAGAAGCGAAGAGCCATAACAAGCAGTTCTACGACCGCGCCAAGCAATCGAAAAACGCGCTGGATTGAGTATAAGGAAGCATAAATAAGAAGGACATGGTTAACAACCGTGTCCTTCTTATTTATGCTAGACGTTAAGTTAGTACTAGCAACGCACCGCTCATTATATAGATGATGACAGCAAGAAAAGATCTACGAACACGGACAGTCGCTTGTCAGCTTTTTCAAATGCTGGACTATGCGGTCATCCATTGTTACTGTCAACGGTTTACGGATTTGCGTAGTGGCGGGAAATCGAAGCACAAAACTGTCAATACACCAAAAAGGTTGATGGGAAATAGAATGTTTAACTAACTGCGTCACCCGCCATTGAGCCAAACGCCTGTTATACCTTCGCCTTTTTTTTCTGTCGGTCTATTTATTGTCATTTCGTATCTGCCTTGGTGCGTTGGCTTGGTGATACATTTACAAAACTTGGCTTGAGCGGTTTTGCAGATGTAGCACCAAATGCGTTGTCATTATATTCTTTCAATTTTTGTTACTTTCCATTTGTCTCCAGCATAAATTGCACTTGCGTTTACTCGACAATCACTTGTAATACCATGCTCTTCTAATAGATATTTTGGAACATAATAATCTCCGATAAAAGCGAAGTCTGGAATTGGTTTATTGATTATTAATTTTCCATTTTCGTCAAATGCGGAATCCTCAAGTTCAGCATCTTCCTCAAATCCGTAATCAGGGTAATAACCATTTTTATATTTTACTTCTAACAATCCAGTAATATCTTTTCGTAAGTTTGGATTTACCTCTTCTGTTAGTTCAATAGACAATATTTTCACTCTTATTTTTTTGTCTTTGTCCGTTTTAGTAGCAAATGATAGTTTCACAAAATCACCTTCGATTGGTCTTAGCTTTGTTTCTGTAAATTTTATAATTCCTTGCATTTTGGATGAAATCACAAAGTGAAACAATTGTTTTTGTTCGTTCACTCCATCAACGATAGAAATTTGAGTTTGGAATTTTGAAAGAACAGATCTTTTGTCAATTTTCTGTATTTGTCGTAATTCTGTTCTGCTTTCGTCTTTTACTTTTTTGATATAACTCTTGGCTGCTATAAAATCTCCGATCTGTAGTTCAGGCTTAATTTGAAAAAAAAAGACTTCTTTATTTTCCGTTGTAATTGCGTGAATTATGTTTTTTTCTTTGTTAATGTAATCAATAACAGCAAAAGTATCATCCAGTATTTCCCAATTACTTTTTCCTGTCTTGTCCGCAATTAGTGAAATATACTTGTATTCTGTAACAACAGTTTTACCAAACAAAGGGAATTTCCCTTCAACTTCTTTTTTAATTTGCTGCTTGTAAAGCTTAAATTTGAAAATTTGTCCTAATTCGGATTGCTTTAATATCTCAAAACGATTCTTTCCGATTGAAAACTCTATTGTTTTTCCATCAGTAAACGCTAAACGCTCTTTCCCTTTTTCATCTTTCCATTTATCCGCTAAAACAACTTCTGTCCAATCTAAATCAGCATATGCAAAATTTTCAGCAAACGGAATATATTTTTTGTACAACTCCCGATTGTCTTTTAAACTTTGATTAACTGCGCTTGTATGTTTGTGTAATTCATCAAAAACTTGAGATAATTTCCAGCCTTTTGTTTCCCTATGTTTCTTGTATAGTTCAAGTTCTATAAGTGCATTTTCTAATAGATTTTCGTCAATTAGAACCTTTGCTAAATCCAAATGAATTTCACCTAAAAAATCTTCGTTTTTTTCTAAACTCAATGCTTTTGATAACATTCCTATTTTTAAACATTTGTCGGAAATAATGCAATCTGAAAACTCTTGCCAAACATAATATTTACCTGCAAGTTCCAAAACAATCTCCTTGTATATTTTGATTGCTAATCCTAACTCGTTGTTTTTGAAATGCAATAAAGCTTTTTCTCGTAATAACCATTCATCGTTAGGGAACAATTTGATTGCTTTTTCATAAGGCTGAATAAGCCAAGCTAAATTTTGTTCGGATGTTTGAGTTTTCAGAACTTCAAAAGCTTTTTTAATTGCTTTTGTTGCTAACGGTTTGTAAACGTGTTCGTTTTTTTTTGTTTCTTTCCAATCGTCGGCTCTAAAATTTTCCGGATTCCAATTTTTGAAAAACTCGAGAAAACGCCATTCGTCATTTTCTTTCATAAACCTTTCTGCAAGATTTAAAATTTCGGAATGCCATTTTGATTGACCGTATTTAGAAAAATTGTTATTGTATTGGTTAAACAAATTCCACAATATGGATAATTTGTTTTCCTTATTTGCATTGAAAATATTCCAAAAGATGGTTTCCCTGAAAAAATCTAAAACGGTTTCTTTGTTAAGATTTACTTTGTTTAAGAATTCTTTAATGTTTACTTCTGTATTTGAGTTTACAAACTCTCGGCAAATGCGGGAAATAAGCGAAGGAATGTCTTTTCCGTCTTTATATCCATCGTACAAATCTTCACTACGAAGATTTGCTGGGTTCCATAAAAGGAAAAAATTGTAAAATCTGAAGTCCCTATGCGTTTTTGAATAATTTAAAGCAAAACTTAAAATCATAGAATGAAGCATTGACGGTCTTTCATTCTTCAAGTTCATATAATCTCTTAAAAATGTCCGCACTTCAACAGATGAAAGATTCTTTTCCTCGACTTTGATATATCTGTAAATCACCCAACCATAAGATTCGTGATGTAGTTCTGTAAGTCTGTTTAGAGAGATTAGGGTTTTAAAGATCGCTAATGCTCCTTTATTATCCCCGTTTTTACTTAGTCCTTCTGCTTTCTGGATTTCCGAATAATTTGAGTCAATCTTTGGACGAAGAAAGCTTTTTTGATTTTCAATTATTTCATCCTTATTATCTTGAAAATCTATTGCATTAAGTTCTTTAAAGGAAGATTCCGCTTTGTTTAAGTTTTTAGTTGTTACATGATGTTTACATAAATCAATAAGAACCCAAGCAAATGCTTTTTGAATCCATTCATCATCAGATTCTTCTAAATACAAACTTCTTACAATAGCTAAAGCATTATTTAATTTATTCAGCTTTTCAATTCCTGACAAATTTTTTGCTTCATTTCGTAGCTCAAAAACTTTTTTAGAATCCATAAACTATTGACTTTATATGTTCTAAAAAAGAATATGATGACTTATCTAAAACTTCAATTTTTGAAAAAAATCCCTTTGTATGACTTTTTTCACTTGTACCATACCAAACTCTCAAAGTTAAACTGTCTTTTTTAGAAGTTGCACGAAAAGTATCTTGATTATTATGGCTTTGTATTATTTTAAGGTTAATAGTCTCATTCTTGCAACTTTCTAACCAAGCAGAATAAATTTCTTCCCGAAAGTCTTTTGGTAATTCTGGATTGTCATCTGATATTGAAGTAACGTTTTGTTTTTGCTTAAAATAATCTTCAATACAAGATTTTACAATAATTCCATCTGCCCCATTAAGGTTTTCAATGCGAATATTCCCAACAGCAAAATTGTCCTTCGAACCTTTGTTATCAATATTTAGAATCAATTGTTTATTGTCGATTTGAGGAATAGAGTAAAGTGCTTTTGTCAAATATTCAGAACACTTTTTTGAACTTTCAAGTGAATAATTATTTTGTTCCAACAATTTAGAAATTTCACAAATAGAACCTACTACATTTTTATTTTCAAGTGATTGAACTTTATCTGCATATTTTTTTTCAACATCGTAGTTTTCAAAAATAAGGAGTTGTTTTCGTTTTATGGAAACGCCAATTGAGGAATTGTCTTCGAATACACAGTCCATAAAAGGGTTTATTATTTGAGCCGAGATAATATTGACTATTTTACCTGTTGTAATTCCACTATACAACCAACGGAAATAGCTAGTATTCGTAATTCCGTCATTTTCCTTACGGTGCCCTTTTATAATAATTTCATCATAATTCGAACCGATTGCTTTATGAACAGTGATTGCCCAACCGTATTTAACAAAAACAGTATTTACAAATGGATCAGAATCTTTAATTTGGAAAAATATTTTCTTAGAATATTTTTTGTAGTAGCTCGAAAGCAAAATTCTTGAACTTTTACTTGTTTCAACTTTTTCTTTTTTTTCTTTTGGTAAACTATAGTTCTCAGCAAGTACTTTTATTGCTTCTTTTTCGCCATTTGAAAGGGCGTCATATTGGCTATCCTGCAATAGTTGTTTGTACTCTTGGCTATCTTCAAATTTTTGTTTCCGTTTTTCTTCATTAACTTTCAAAGTTACAAAAGCTCTAAAAGCAATTTGTTCTTCTTTTGTTAAATCATCTTCGCTATTAAAGTAATTATTCAAAATCCAAATATCAGTTTCTGGTAAACCTGACAAACTTAAACATTTTACACTTATTTTTGTAAAAGATAAGAATATAGGATTTTGTGATTGACGAATATTTATTGACTCTTGCTGTGATTCTTTAACGCCGAGCACGGTTAAAAACATTCCATTTATAATTCGTCTTGGAATTTGGAAACCATTATCATCGGGAATAGAAACATTGTTATTTACGATTAGCAAGTCATTAACCCCCAAGCTTTCCCCATTTCTCAGACATTGTTTTTTAATCCATTTGTTAGTTTTCAAACAATCCTTTTTCGAATAGAACAAAACTGCATTATTTGGTTCATTAGAAAATGGCTTAGAAAACCACAAATGTAAATTTTGGACTCTTTGATTAGCGTCTTGCAAATCAATTAGAGTACTTTCTTCAAAACTGTAATGCAAATTATTAAAAAGTGATTTTTCAATACTTGTTGCTAAATCAGTTCGTAATTTTCCATTTCCATCTGAATATTCGTTGTCTACTGGTTTACGGTATTGTTTAATATTATCTCTATTGTATAATTCAGACAGGGTTTCTAAGTTCAATGCGGAATCTTCTTCTTTTCCAAATGTCAGAGAATAGGGGTCGCCAATAAATACAATTTTGCGATCACTTTGCGGATTCAGAAATTTGATAATATCTTCTAATAATCGACCCGAACCAAAACGTAATAATTCTGATTGACTTAAACTGCGACTTACTAAATGTGCTTCGGTAACAATAACCAATGCTTTTTCGTCAATTTCTTTGCTTGATTTCAAAGGAATAATTTCGATCAGTTCTTCTTCTTCTTCATCTCTGTCTGAATCTTCATTCTGTCCTTCAATATCAGAGCCACCATAAATAACACTGTAAATCCCTTCTGTTTCTATATTACTCCTTCTTTGTATTTTCTTACTAATTCTTGCCGAATGTGACCATTTTTCAATTTGAGGGATATTATTATTCACCGCTTCGTTAGTAATATATCGTAACCAAGAATCTCTATCTTCAAAATTCATTGATTCTAAAACGAGAATTCCACCTTTTTCTTCCTTAAGAAAATCAACGATATCTTTTTCAACATCATCGTCAATTACTGTTACCAGCTTTTCAATGATTTGTTCAGATATAGGAATTTCTATATTTTTAATCCACTTTTCGGCTGGAAAAATACCTTTAAAAAGTATTACATTTTCTTCTTTATAAGAATTTTCACTTGCAAAATCATAAAGAAAATTCCCTAAGTCTGATTCTTGGATAAGTTTGTAATAGGGTAGATTTCTTGGTACTTCATTATGAATTTCAATTGGTCCAGTAAAAATATTCGCAATACAAACTCTTGCGGGGTTTAAACCGTCAAAATGTTTGTTTTGCTCAACTAATTCTCTAAAGGCGTTGCGATAAGAAACCAGTTGTCTAAAAGGATTGATAAAATTCGTCCCTGCTTTTATTTCTAATCTACTTCTGTCCTTTGGACTTTCATTATGCCACTTTATTGAATGAAATTCATTTTCATTTGGTGGTAATTTGATTATTCCCTTATAATCTTTGAAATCAATCAGAATTAATCCATTGTTGTAATATAAAATGGCATCAGCACGAAAACGAGAATATGATTCATTGAATGGGTTTCCAATCAATAAGCCATTATAATCAAACTTGTCAAAAGTTGCTTCAATTATATTTACAACCCTACGAAATTGTTCATTTTCGTGAGTATGTTCCGTTCTGTTATTTAATATTTCAAGCATTGTCAGAGACTAGTTTTTATCGTGTGGGTTGTGGCAAAAGCAAATGTGCTGCATATGGTTGGCTTTGAGCTTGGGGATGCAGCTCTTTTAATGTTGCTGAAGTGTTGGCTTTTGTCTTTTATTTTTCTCTTCGTTTATTTTCGGTCGTGTTGTCTTTTAGGGTGAGGCACAACTCGTAACAGACGCACTTTTTGGCATCTAAGTAAAAGTATCCGAAATAGATCCACTTGATATGATTATTGACACGTTACTTTTATTGTTATCTGATAGTCAGCACATTAGTGTCTACTCAAAGAGTTGCAGCCTATAAAACAATACGCGCATATTTATTACAGCCAATTAATTAATGACTGGCCGACAACGTTTTTAATACCCCCGCGCCGTATTATCAGCTCTTGGGTCGGATGCGCCTTCCAGAGAACCGTCGGGACGTACCAGTACGCAGTCCATGCGACCAAGCGTATTCGTCAGTTTTTCGAGGATGTAGCCGCGGTTTTGTAACGCCTGGATCGTTGGGTCTGAGAAGGCACCGTTTTCGAAGGTCGTTTTGTCGGGCAGCCACTGGTGGTGGAACTTCAGGGCGTTGACCGCCTGCTGCATGGTCATGCCGTGCTCGATCACGTTCAGAATGGTCTGGTACACCGACGTAATGATGGTCGAGCCACCCGGTGTCCCCACGACCATGAACAGCTTCCCGTTTTTCTCCAGAATAGTTGGCGTCATGGATGAGAGCATCCGCTTGCCGGGTGCAATGGCGTTGGCCTGGTTGCCGATCAGCCCGAACATATTCGGAACGCCCGGCTTCACGCTGAAATCGTCCATCTCGTTGTTCATGAAGAAGCCTGCTCCCCCAACAACAACCCGGCTGCCGTAGCCCCCATTGAGCGTCGTCGTGATGCTAACGGCGTTACCAGCGTTGTCTACCACCGAAAAATGGGTTGTTTCCAGACTTTCATACCCCGGAATCATGCCCCCTTTTACGTTCCGGCTATCGGTCGCTTTGGCGAAAGAGAAATCAGTCCAGCGCGTTTTCAGATAGTCGGGGCTGATGAGCTGGGCGACGGGGACTTTCACGAAATCAGGGTCACCCAGGAACTTGGCCCGGTCGGCATACACACGGCGTTCGGCTTCGATCATCACCTGCACCGTCGAATCTTTGTTCCAGCCCCAGCGCCGTAGCGGATACTGTTCGGTCAGGCGCATCAGTTGCAGCAACGCAACGCCCCCGCTGGAGGTAGGCGGCATCGTGATGACGTTGTATTCTTTGTAGGTAGCTTTTAGAGGATCGCGCCAGACGGCGTGGTAGTTTTTCAGATCTTCCTCGGAGATAATGCCGTTACCCCGCTTCATTTCGTCGACCAGCAGACGCGCCGTTTCGCCCTCGTAAAAACCAGCCCGCCCCTGCGCCTGGATACGTTGCAGCGTTCTGGCGAGGTCTGCCTGTACCATAATGTCGCCCTTGTGCCAGGTCACCGTATCGGTAGGAGCGGCCGATTTGAGAAAGTAGGCTTTATCAGGATTGATACGTACCAGATCCGTTTTAATCCGGTTCAAGCCATTAGCGTCGCGTTCGGTCAGCGAATAGCCATTCTGCGCCAGGTTAACAGCGGGCTGCAAGACCTGCGCCCAGGATAGCTTACCAAACCGTTTGTGGGCTTCGGCCATCCCATCGACCGAACCGGGTACGCCACTCGCCAGATGCCCACTGGTGCTCAATCCCGCCCGGACGTTACCCAGCGAATCCAGATACATGTCTTTAGTCGACTTGCCCGGTGCTTTTTCGCGATAGTCGAGCGTATAGGCCTGCCCCGCCTGATCGCGGTACACCATAAAGCCACCCCCGCCAATGTTCCCCGCGTTTGGATACACCACCGCCAGCGCGAACTGCACCGCCACGGCGGCATCGACAGCGTTGCCACCGGCCTTCAAAATATCAAGACCCACCTGCGAGGCTTCCGGATGCGCCGAGGCCACCATGCCATTCCGGCCAATAACGCCTACCCGATCCGAAAAAAACGGGCGATTGGTCGGATCTTCGTCGCGGTATTGATAGACGCCCTGACTCTCGCGAACGCGGTTGTCTTTTTTGCTGGTAGTCGATTGAGTTTTACAGGCTGCCAGCAGCGTTAAGGCCAGCAGGGGTACCGCACGGAATAGGTGTTTCATGAAATTCAGGTTAGCTCGATGACCACTAAACTACAAAATTTGACCGAACGACCGCTAGTCCGCTCCAATCAGCCTAAATGATTTGAGGAGTTGCCGGATAGAGAGTAGATTTGTCAAAATGCGGTTTACAGCCGCTTTTGTTCTTAATCTTTTTTGATTCTCATGCGTTTCTTTCGTCAGGTTCTGGAAAGTTTCCGCTTCGCCTGGCAAGCCCTGCGATCTAATCTACTGCGGACCACCTTGTCGCTGCTGGGCGTTACCATTGGCATTTTTGCCATCATTGCGGTCTTCACGCTGGTCGATTCGCTGGAACGTAACATCAAAAACAGTCTGAACTTTCTGGGCAGCAACGTAATCTACGTGCAGAAATGGCCCTGGTCGTTCGGGGCGGGCGAATACCAGTGGTGGAAATATTTCCAGCGTCCCGTAACTAATTACAACGAGTACCGCTTTCTGAGCGAGCGACTCGAAAACGCGGAGGCTGTTGTGGCGCAGGCGTTCAAAGGCAACGTTACCGTTAAGCACGGCAACAACAGTACGACAGCCCGCATCGTGGGCGCTACGTTCGACTACGAGCAGGTAACCACCGTCCCGATCAGTCGCGGCCGTTATTTCACCCAGCAGGAAGTCAACCTGGGACGTAACGTCGTCATTATAGGATCAGAAATCGAAGAGGACTTGTTTCTGGGCGAGAACCCGGTGGGGAAAACAATCAAAATCAACGGACTGAATTTTGTCGTGATCGGAGCGCAGGAGAAGAAAGGCGAAGGCTTGTTCAATTTTGGCGGCAACCCGGACATCAAATGCCTGATTCCCTACGGCGCTTACGCCAAGATGTTTCAGTCGATTAATCCCAGCATCGACATTATTCTCAAAGGGTACGACAGTGATCAGGGGCTCGTCAATCTGGAAAGCGAAGTGCGGGGACTCATGCGTACCCGGCGGGGATTACGGCCTTTGCAGGATGACAATTTCGCCATTAACCGGCCCGAAGCCGTTACGCAGGCCATCGGACAGATTTTCGTGGTTCTAACCGTAGCGGGCTGGATTATCGGCGGCTTCTCGATTCTGATCGGCGGCTTTGGTATTGCCAATATCATGTTCGTGAGCGTTAAGGAGCGAACCAACATCATCGGCATTCAGAAATCGCTGGGAGCCAAGAATTACTTCATCCTGTTCCAGTTCCTGTTCGAGTCGATGCTACTCAGCCTCGTTGGCGGGCTGGGCGGTATTCTGCTGGTCTTCTTATTAACGTTTGTACCGCTGGGCAGCCTGAACCTGCAACTATCGATCGGCAACATTATCCTGGGGCTGGGCGTGTCCAGCATCATTGGCATTTTGTCGGGTATCATTCCGGCCTACTCAGCTTCCCGGCTCGACCCGGTCATTGCCATCCGGGCAAAATAAGGGGGTAAGGCTGTCCCACGTCTCTCACCCTCTCCGTAACGGCAAAACGCCCAAAACGTTAATCTTCTAGAGGTGTTGTTCTTACCACCCCTAGCCCCTCCTAAAATAGGAGGGGAACATGCAGAAGTGCCCTTTTAACCTCCCCCTCCTACTTTTCTAGGAGGGGGCCGGGGGGTGGTAAAAGCAGAGCAGATTAGCCTGCAATGACAAACTGCCCAAAACAGGATAAGGGCTATTTAAGCTTTGCCAAAGTCATTTGCCCATTATCCTAGATCTCAATGCGGAACAGGTGCATCGGCAGGACATAAGGATCAAGTTCGACGTAGTTCCATTCTCCCTGCCAAGTATAATACGCTCCCGTCAGCAGATCGTGCACCCGATAAGGCTGATCGTACCCAATACCCAGCTGCCAGATCGGCACCTGTACCGAGTTAGCGCGCTTGTTATACGCATCGGTGTTGACGACGATTAATAACTTATTATCGCCCGACACTTTCAGATACGCCATGATAGCATCGTCGTGGACAGTACAGAACGTAATGTTATTGGTCGTCTGCAAGGCTGCGTTTTCCTTCCGGATGCGATTCGTGATCGTGATCAGGTGCGTGAGTTTATTGGTCTTCTGCCAATCCCAATGCCGGATTTCGTATTTCTCCGAGTTCAGAAACTCTTCCTTGTTCGGGAACTGAATATGCTCCAGCAATTCAAACGACGGACCGTAGATCCCATAGTTACTCGACAGCGTAGCCGCCAGGAAATACCGAATCAGGAACTGTGGCTCGTGTCCCGATTGCAGGACACCCGGATTAATGTCGTGCGTGGTCGGCCAGAAGTTCGGGCGGAAATAGTACCGCATGGCGTCGGGCTGCCCATTCGCCTGTGTTAGTTCGGTCATATACTCCTGTAGCTCGGCTTTCGAGTTCCGCCAAGTGTAGTACGTGTACGAATGCGCAAAACCGCTCTTGGCCAGTTGCTGCATCACTTTCGGTTTGGTAAAGGCTTCGGACAGGAAAATCATATCCGGAAACTCCTTCTTCACCTCGGCGATGACCCACTCCCAGAAGGCAAAGGGTTTCGTGTGCGGGTTATCCACCCGAACGATGCGAACGCCCCACGACGCCCACACCAACAGTACCCGCCGAAGTTCGGCCCATAGGTTCTGCCAGTCTTCAGTTTCAAAGTAAACGGGGTAGATATCCTGGTATTTCTTGGGCGGATTTTCGGCGTACTGAATCGTGCCGTCCGGCCGCTTCTTGAACCATTCAGGATGCTCTTTCGCCCAGGGGTGGTCGGGTGAACACTGAATAGCCAGGTCCATCGCCACTTCCATTTCGTAGTTTTTGGCAATGGCGATCAGGTGTTTGAAATCCTCAACGGTACCCAGTTCCGGATGAATGGCATCGTGCCCGCCCTCGGGCGAACCAATACCATAGGGAACGCCGGGCTCGCCGGGCTGGCAGATAACGGAGTTGTTTTTTCCTTTGCGGTGCGCCGTACCGATAGGATGAATAGGCGGCAGATACAATACGTCGAAGCCCATGTTCGAAATCCGCGGCAGCAGCGCTTCCACGTCCCGGAACGTACCGTGACGCCCTTCTTCCTGCGACGCCGAGCGGGGGAACAGGCAGTACCACGTACTGAAACCCGCTCTGGCCCGGTCAATCTCTACGCCTAGTTCATGCGCGTAACGCGTAGGGTGTTGCCGTTCGGGGTAGCGATTCGCGTAGAAGGTAAACTGATCGCTCTCGGCCACGGAAACGGCCTCGTTGTAACGATCATCTTCGACCGAGGCCGACCCATCGCGAAACAGCGTTGCCATATCCCGTAGCGCCTGAATATCGGGGTTATCGAACGAAACGTCGGCAGCGGGTTTCGCTTTTTTGCCCTTTCCTTTAGGCTGCACTCCGCCACCCGCGCGCACCAGCATACCATCAACGTACTGCGCTCCGGCCAGCAGCTCGCTGGTGATCCGCTGCCCATCGGCCACTTTCAGGTGAACCTCATGCTGCCAGGACGCCGGATGGTCGATCCAGGCTTCGATGGTGTACACGTAACGTCCCTGTTTTTCAACGACGAACGAAGCACCCCAGCGGTCATTATTGATCAACGCCATACCGGCTTCGGTCCAGGCCTCGTCGGTGGCGTGTTTGTAGAGGAGCCGAACCGCCAGGTAATCATGCCCGTCGGCAAAGACATCGGCTTCAACAGCGATTACATCACCCGGTACGGCTTTGATAGGGAAACGTCCCTCATTCAACTCAGGGGACACATGTTGGATAACAACGCGGGTCTGGCCGACCTGCGGGAAGTTGAGAGAAGTGGGAGTTCCGCTCATGTATAGTCAATTCAATAGGTCTATATATATAAGGCCCAAGTAGCGGGCAATGTTATAAAAAAGACGGTTTTCGACGACTTTATTGGCGGTATCAGGTTTGCGTGAGTAGACGAATCCTATGCCCGCACTTAGGGTATTCGTTAACCCGCTGCGCTCATCCATGAAGATCAAATCTGTCGTTCTCATTCTGTATCTACTGCTGGCATCGCTCCTATCTAGCAGCGCTCAATTGCCAGTACAGGCCATCCGCCTAAATCAGCTTGGCTTTTACCCAAACGCGGCCAAGATTGCCGTATTAGTGACCAGTGCCGATACGTTGCAACGGCTTACTACCTTCCAGTTGCTTACTGAGAAATCGAAAAAAGTAGTATTCACTGGTCAGCTTAGCCCTGTCCGAACAAACGCCATTTCTGGCAAGAAAACCCGTCTGGCTGACTTTTCTACGTACACCAAAGCCGGTCAATACATACTTCTCATTCCGGGCGTGGGTCATTCCTATTCATTTTCTATTGGACCTAACGTGCACCGGGCGCTGGCCATTGGTAGTATCAAAAGCTTTTATTATCAGCGTACCGCAACCGATTTACCGGCCCGGTATGCCGGTCAGTGGTCTCGTCCGGCAGGGCACCCGGATACCAACGTTCTGATTCACCCATCTGCAGCTTCAGCCGGGCGACCAGCGGGTACCGTAATATCATCGTCTAGGGGATGGTACGATGCCGGAGACTACAACAAGTACATTGTCAACTCGGGGATCACGATGGGAACGCTGCTGTCACTTTGCGAAGATTTCCCGGCCTACGTCAATACGTTATCGACCAATATTCCAGAAAGCAGCAACGCCCTGCCGGACGTACTGGATGAAATTCTCTGGAATCTGCGGTGGATGCTGACGATGCAGGACCCGGCCGACGGGGGGGTCTATCACAAACTGACGAATCCCGGCTTCGATGCCATGATCATGCCCGACAAGGCAACAAAGCCACGATACGTAGTACAGAAAAGCATTACGGCCACCCTCGACTTTGCCGCCGTTATGGCGCAGGCAGGTCGGTTGCTACGTGCCTACAACAAACAACTTCCGGGCTTGGCCGACTCCTGTACTTCGGCTGCGATCCAAGCCTGGAACTGGTCGGTAAAAAATCCAACGATGGCGTACAGACAGCAGGTCATCAATCAACAAGTTGATCCTGATATCAGCACCGGCACCTACGAGGACCGCGACGCCAGCGACGAGTGGATATGGGCGGCTGCCGAACTGTACGTAACCACAAAAGACGATGCGTACTATCGTGCCGTCAATCTGTTCCCGGACCAGGCCACTCCCCTACCTGGCTGGCCACAGGTTCGTACCCTGGCCTACTACACGCTGGGCCGATTCAGTAATACGCTGACCGATTTAGGCAAAAAAGATCTACCCCTCGTTAAACAACATCTGCGCATTCTGGCCGACTCGTTGATCGATAACACCGACAAACAGGCCTTTGCTACAGTGATGGGCAAATCGGCAAAGGATTTTATCTGGGGCAGCAGTTCTGTGGCGGCCAATCAGGGAATTGCCCTTTTGATGGCTTACCGCCATACCAATTCGCCAAACCGGAAACGATACCTGCATCATGCCCTCGGGAATCTGGATTATCTACTGGGCCGCAATGCGGTTGGTTATTCATTCGTGACGGGATTTGGGGCGAAAACACCCATGCATCCTCATCACCGCCCGTCGGTTGCAGACGGCATCGTACCACCCGTACCGGGTTTGTTATCGGGTGGCACCAACGCAAGAGCAGCCAGTCAGGACAAATGCGCGGGGTATACTACGACTTTAGCCGATGAGGTATTCCTTGACGCTGACTGCTCGTATGCTTCCAACGAGATTGCCATTAACTGGAACGCCCCGCTGGTGTACCTTGTGGCCGCCATAGAAGCCTTGCAGCATGAACAACCTACCAGTCAGCCGTAACGGCGCTAATTCGCTCCGTCCGATTTGGCCTGCGCGATAGCCAGACTGCTGATACCGTTTCCCCATTTCGTACCCGCTTCGACACTGAACCGGTACTGTGTACCCGCGTACAAGGGGGCCAGGGTCGCTTCACCCGCCTGCCGGTTTAGGGCAATAGATTCCGAAGGGAACAGGTACAACAAAATCGACGTAGCCGCCGAGGCATAGGCCGACCGTACCGACGGATAAGACGGGTAGTTTGGGATGGGCGAAACGGTTTTGATGTTCGCGTCTCCCTGCGACGGGCGAGGTACAAAATACTGATATTTCTGCCCCCAGCAGGCGGTTGTTACGTCCTGCAACGTCCGGTTGAGCAGCGCGTACGACCGGGCAGCCCGAAGTTCGTTCTGCCGCGCGTAGCTGATCTGTTCTTCAGCAAGGCGATTCCAGTGACCAACAGCCGTATAGGTGCCGGCACCGTCGGCCCAGGCCGTAGCAATACGGTACTGGTCGCGGGTGCGGCTGTCAGATAGGGTACGCACCTCCGCCAGCGCCTGCTGAAACGGGGCCGATGTGGTGAGCGCGGGGGCAGCGGGGACCGACTGTGCAATAGTGGTCGCATTGTACCAGGTCGTTATGTTACCCGCCAGTGGCAAAAGCGGTGCTTCGGCCGGCAACGCCAGGCTGGTCCATTTCTGATCGTAAGGAGCGGCTGTTCGTTTTGCCTGCCAGGTATTACCGGGATCAGTGGCCTGACTAAAGCGGTCGCTCTGCGCACGAGTCAGGACCTTGGTAGCAACCGGCACGGCCAGCTCTTCACCCGCTTTAACGTCGCTTGCTACGTTGGCTCCGGCCCAGATGCGGCTTTGCTTGTGATCGGCCGCCTGGGATTGTAACCACGTTGCCTCGGACGGGAAGAAGTAAGCCAGCACCCGGCAGGAGACTTCGGCAATGGCCGCATCTTCCGACGGGTACGACGGTACGTCGGCAATGGGGATTCGCGGGGTAACATCCTGCCGCAGTATCGACGGGCGATTATACTGGTATTTGGCCCGCCAGGCCACCACCAGCGCATCGTACTGCGCTACGCTGAGCAGCGCAAACAGTCGGGCCGCCTGTGGGTCGGAGAACTGACTCGTAGGACTGTTGTAGGTCGGGGCCAGGTTGTATTTCGACACCAGCAGCCGCGCGATCTGGTTCCAGCGAACAACGCCCCCCGTCCCCCAGTAATTCACCGAGGTACTTTTGGCCGGATCGATGCTGTACAGCGTATTCTTGAGTTCCGCCAGTTCGTTCTGGTACGAGGTCGACGTAACAGCCAGTGGCGCAGGTACACTCACCTCCGCCCCCGATGTCAGGACAATGGTTTGCCAGTTGCCGCCCCCGGCATCCACAGTGGCCGGTTCGTAAAGCGGTAGAATCCCTTCGTTGATGGCGGGTTCTTTACAACCGGCCAGGCTTAACGCCAGGGCACAGACAAAAACAATTTGTTTATAATTTTTCATGCGTTACGGCTGCGCCTTCGCTTAAATACCAATAATGAGACCCCCACTGAGCCGGGTTGACTTTCCCGTATTTCGTCCGTCGAGCGTTGTGCTATACGTACCCGTCAGCCCGAATTTCTTCACGAGCGGCAGGTATAACGTAGTGCCTGCCCGCGTAAAGCCAACGGCGTTGGTCGGGAACGGAACACCCGGGGCAATATCCGTCCCGGTCGAGTAGGGTATCTGGCGCTGCACCCAGCCATCCAGATACAGGTGTTTGGTCGTGATTCCCGCCCGCAGAATACCCTCCGTTACGTCAGGCACATTGATTGTTGAGCCCGCATTGGGGTTTACCTGCGCCGGATCGTAATAGTTAATAACCCGGTCCAGCGTTACCTGCCCCCGGCGGATGTAGCCGTACTGGGCCGTAATAAAAAACCAGCTTCCTTTAAAATGCAGCATAGTCCGCCCATCGATGTTCCGGGAGCCGCGGCCGAGGGTAACCAGTCCGTCCGATACGTAATTCTGCAGCGGCATCTGGTAGCCTAACGCAAACAGCCACGCCAGCCGGGCTTTCTCGCCAAACTTGAAGTCGAACGCTTCCCAGCGCAATGCGCCGTAAATATCCTGGAACCCTTCCTGTTTGGGTACGTAGCCCGCGCTGGCCTCAGTGCGGGCGTAGGAAGCCGAGACAATAAAATCCAGGTCATAATCCAGCCCGTAGACACCGTAGGCATTCAGCGCCTGGGTCGTTACGGTACCGAGATTTGGGTCGCGGGTTTCGGTCGTGTTTACGTAGTACGAGTCGAAGGTTTCCTGCGACGCGGTGATTGCCAGACTGGCTTTTCGCTGCCCCCGCATGAACCCATCCATCATCCCCTGGCCCCGACTCTGGGTAGTCATTCCCAGCATCAGCAGCCCCATTCCCGCTATAAGTTTTTTCATGAAAAGTAGTATCCAGTGGGTCAATCGTGGGCAAAAGTAGCCATTATTTCTACCCGCTTCCGGATCAGAGAACTGATCAGCGGAAAAGCTATCGAACGCGTGACCGGATTTTCGTCTTTTCTTTCCAACGCCCCCGCGGCACTTTTCTTTTACGGGAATTTACGCAACGGCCTCCGCCAGCCCCACTCATTCGGTCTGGACTGCAATCAAAATCCTTAGTTTTGTGTTAATCCAGCAGCCTATGATTTACGATAATCACAACCGACCCATTACCTACTTACGGCTGGCCGTAACGGATCGCTGCAACCTGCGGTGTTTTTACTGCATGCCCGAGGAAGGAATCAGATACCTGCCCAAGAAGCAGTTGCTGACCTACGAGGAAATGGAACGGGTTGTTCAGGCGCTGGCCCGGCTGGGCGTGTCTAAAGTCAGGATTACGGGCGGTGAACCATTTGTTCGAACGGACCTGATGGGATTCATGCACCGCCTGGCGGGGATCGATGGTCTGACGGATATTTCGATGACGACCAATGGGGTGCTGACAGCTCCGCACGTTGCCGATTTGGCCGCTATGGGCGTTAAAGCTGTTAACCTCAGCCTGGACACACTGGATCGGGAGCGCTTTCACAAAATTACCCGCCGTGATGAATTGCCGGCCGTGCTCGATACACTCGATAAACTCCTGGCGGCAGGTATTCAGACCAAGATCAACGCGGTTGTGATGGACGGGCAGAATACGCAGGACCTGATTCCGCTGGCGGAACTATCCCGCAACTTGCCCGTTGACGTTCGATTTATCGAAGAAATGCCTTTCAATGGTGAAGGCAGCCACTATCCGGTGCTTCACTGGACCCACCGACGTATTGTTGACGAACTACGGGCGCATTTCCCCGATCTGAATAAAATTCAGGATCCCGCCTTCTCGACCTCGGCAGGCTATCAGATTCCGGGCCACCAGGGTACCCTGGGTGTCATTGCCGCCTTTAGTCGGACGTTCTGCGGCTCCTGTAACCGAATCCGGCTTACGGCACAGGGAACCCTGAAAACCTGCCTGTATGATGATGGGGTGCTGGACGTTCGGGCGCTGTTACGTACCGGCGCTACGAACGATGAACTGACGGCGGCTTTTCTGAAAGCGTTTAGTCATCGCCCGGCCAATGGCTTCGAGGCCGAACAAAAACGCGATGTTGTCAGCGAATCCATGGCAACCATTGGCGGTTGATCCGATAGCTACTCCCCAACGCAACAGGGGCCGGATACTGTATCCGACCCCAGCCATGTTTCTTACTAGGCACTGATTTACTGGCGCGCCATCACCGGCGCTTCTGCCAAATACTCATTGGTAAAGAGCGTCGCGGTATCCAGATGCTGAATAAGCTGCTTATCCGCGTCGGTCAGTAACTGATTGCTTATCATCCAGTTGACGAACGAATTCCAGATATTACGGTGCATAAATCCCCAGCGGCCGCCTGCGTCCAGGTAATAACCACCGGCCATCTGCTGGCTCTGTTCCACAATAAACCGTTCGGCGTTCAACGACTGATCGGCCATTTTCACCAGCAGCCGGGCGGCTTTTTCGGGTTTCCGAACCGCGTACTGGTAGCCAGCCGCCGTCGCATTGAGAAACCGACGTAACGCATCTTCGTTATCCCGAATCCAGTCGCAGTGACCCGTCAGGACCGGGTTGTACCCGTATGGAATCTTGTACTCGTCCAACAGGAACTGATTCAGTTCAATACCTTCTATTTCGGCTTTGACTCCCTCCCAGGTCAGCCAGATCCAAGCGGCATCCACTTCGCCGGTCAGCAGCGACCGCCAGATATTTTCCCAGCCGGGCTTGTGAGCGACAAACTGTCCTTCACCACCGTCGTTCTGAATCAATAACCGAACAATATCTTCTTCGAATCGGGCGCCGTAGGATGCGTAAACCTTGCCTTCCAGCTCCCGTGGCCGATTGATGCCACTCTCTTTCAGGGTTACAATGGCGCTTATGTCGCGGGCCAGTACGGAGGCCACGGCCATCAACTCAACCCCTTTCGTGCGATAACTGATAATACTTTCGGATGGCGTAACGGCTAGTTCAGCATTACCCTGCGCAACACGTTTGGCGGGGGCAATCTGAAAATTATCCTGATCTGGGCTGACAATCCGTACGTCCAGGCCAGCTTCTTGGTAATACCCCTTGGCCAGAGCAACAAAAAAACCTGTGTGGTTGGTATTGATCGTACGATCAATGGCCAGACGAATTTGTGTATTCATTCAAGTACGGTACTGATCATTGTTAATTAACAAGCCTGTCTGATAAAGGTTTTTGGTAAACCATCCTCCTTGCTGGCGACACGAACGGTTATTTATCAGGCAGTTAGCAACATCATCGCTGACGCAGTGACGTCATTTTACACCAAATCATTTTTCTTCCTGGCATCAGGATCGGGCCGCCATCGGGATGACAAAAAACCAAAAATCCCCTTAATCTAACGCCGACTAAGGGGATTTTGTATGAGTTGTTTTCAGTCAAAGCTCTGGATCATATTGCGGTACATGGTCGTGGCTTTCCACTGCCCCCCCGCAATAATACGCCGAACGGTGTATAGCGGCATCTGATCATCACGCTTGGTTGCCAGGGAGAAAGCGGCCAGATACCCGCGCTTCTGCAGCTCGGGGAGGGCTTCTTTATTCCACAGTCCAAACGGGAAAGCGAAGTATTTTACTGGTTTGCCCGTAATGCTTTCCAGTTTGGCGTTTGGCTCGTCGATCTGCGTTTTCCAGTCGTCACCCTGATATTTTTTCACGTTGTGGTGGTCCCAGGTGTGCGCGCCAATCACATGCCCCCGATCCGACAGGTCTTTGATCTGTGCCTTGTCCATGTAGGGTTGCTTCCCCCGGCGGCCAATGGCCACCGTCATAATGAAGAACGACGCCTTGAAGCCGTGCTTCTCCAGCTCGGGAGCCGCTACGGTATACTGTTCCAGGTCACCATCGTCAAACGTAATCATCACTGGCTTCGACGGCAGTGCAGCCCCCGTAGCCAGATAGGCATAGAGCTGATCGGGCAGAATGGTATGATACCCACTATCGGCCAGAATCTGCATGTGCTCCCGGAACATAGCGGGTGGAATAATGTAGTCCTTCGCACTCTGCGAATCCTTGGGGCGCCAGTCACGAATCTGGTGGTAGCAGAGAACCGGTACCTGCGGACGAGCCAGAATTGTGGCCGCATCAGCTACCTTCCCGGCCGGAATCGAGGCTGGGGCCGCTGTAGCTGTAACCGATTCGGTCGGTGCAGCTTCGTTGTTTGTCGTTGAAGCAGCGGCAGTCGTCGCAGGCGCTTCGGTTGTATCAGAGCCTTTGGACTGGCAGCTCATCAGTCCGCTAGATAGGCATACGGTCAGACTAGCGACCGTCAGGAAAGAAAGGGTATGACGCAAAAACATAATCGATAAGTACGTCCAAACTTAATAAAAACTTATCGGGCAATCCTATACCGGTTGTTATACCGATCCGAAAATATTATCCAGCGTCAGGACTTACCTGTTTTCTGTGCGCGCACCCGGAAACAGCGCAGCCCGGACTCATAAGCCCGGGCTGCGCTGTCACATGTTCATTAGGGTATTCTCTGGCTAGTTGGCTACGTTGATTCGGTAGTAGAACGGTGAGCTGTAGAACGCCCCCCCCGTAATGTTAGCCCCCGTATTGCTGGCCGTAAATGTCCGGCCGTCCGTCAGGCGCATCACGCCCGTTACGTCAAACCGGTCCCCCGCCGATACGTCGGCCGCTGTCAGCCCCGTTGCCGTTAAGGCTTCGGTTCCTGTTACGGTAATGGTTGCCCGTGGGTAGAGCGTAGTTGCGTCGGGCGTAAAGCCCGATGCCGGCAGCGATTTCAGAGCGCGGGCTGCTACGTTTTTCGTTCCGTTGGCGGGGGTCGCATCTACGAAGGCGATGGACAGGTCGTACGACGCAAACCAGGCCCCATGGTCGGGCGTTACGGCTTCGGCCAGAAATTCCATGCGGGTGCCGCCCATGTTGGCTTTGCTCACACTGAAGGTGCTGTTGGCTACCGGATACGGCGTCACGGTACGGATGTAGCCGCCATTCGCCATATCTTCTTCACCGATACGACTAACCAGGTCCGTTTTACAGGCCATGATGGTCATTCCTGAAAGCAGAAATAGGATAAGCTTTTTCATGATAACTAGTATTAAACGTTCTGTCTGATCAGGTTAGCGAAGCAGGTTGGCGGGGTTGTTGTCCCAGAAAACCGGCGTCGTTACGTTCGCTTTCTGCCGGGCGTTGGCGTTCCGGGTGATGTACGACGAGGGGTAGTACAACGAACGGGCAAAGGCCCCTGGATTGGGGTCCAGCGCAGGCTGCTGGTTGGCAGGCTTGCCGGTCCGGCGGTAGAGGTTATACGACTCGATTCCGTTACCGAACAGGGCCAGCCAGTATTCAGTACCAATCACGTTCAGCCGCTGATCGTCGGTCGTAGCCGCATCGTAGTTAGCCAGCACTTTATTCACATACTTCGTCACCTCATCGGCCCAGACGATTCGGTTGTCCGTTTCATAGGCCGTGATTTTTCCACTCTCCGTGGTGCCCAGCGCCAGCGTACGTACATCGGCCATCGACTTCTCAACCGCCGATTTCAGCAGGTCACGCGCCGAGCCGCTGGTGCCCAGTGTGAGCGCCGATTCAGCCAGCATAAAGTCCACAAACGAGCGCATCATCATGGGATGAATCCCTGAGCCACCCGCCCCGGCTCCCAATGACACGGGCACCCCAGCGTTATTGTCAAACAGGCCACCGGCGGGATATACCCCCCAGGCCGTCCGCAGCAGCCCATCGGGAGGAATACCTTCGTTGCTCAGGTGGTCGCGGCCCCAGTACCCAACCGTTGTCGGCAGACAGAACACATCGGCATCCGAATAGTGCGTCGGTTTGGCGATCGTTACGCAGCGCAGTACGTTTACGTCGGTCGGGTTCCGCACCGTCTGCCGGTAGAAATAGAACCGCATCCGGGGATCAACGAAACCTTTCGAGGTGTAGAGCGTACCCATGTAGGAGTTTGACTGGTAATCCCCGCCCCCCGTTGGCGAATACTGCCCCGCGTAACGGGGATGACGGGTGTCGGGGTTGGTCAGGTTCGTACCGAATTTGAACGTAAAATTCTGGGCATTTGTCGAAATCAGGCGGTTAGCTGTGATCAGGGCATTGATTGCGGTCGTCGACCCTGCCTTGTCCACCAGACGACGGTTCAGGAGAGCTTTCAGCTTCAACGTATTGGCCAGCCGGATCCAGCTATCGGTCGTACCGCCGTAGATCAGATCGTTCGCGGCACCGGAGCTGGACGTAGCACCGAAGTTTTCAATAGCCTTATCCAGATCGGCCAGCGCCGTCGTATAAATGGTTGCTCCCGTATCCGTATTCGGGTTGAAGTTTGTCGGATCAATGGCCTGCGTGTAAGGAACATCACCAAACAGATCGACCAGATTGAGCAGTGCCGACGCCCGCAGTGTCCGGGCGATGCCCGCATGTACGAATCGCTGGCTGGATTCGGCCAGCGGAATCAGCGTTTTTACGTCGGTCAGCAGACCGGCGTAGGCCGTACTCCAGAGGCCATCATAGTTCCCCGGCGACACGGCGTTATCGTAAATAGCCGACCCCTGATTGATCATTCGCGTCAGGCGCATGCCCGGATCACTAACCTGGTTAAAGTGATTTCGGTAGCTTAGTTCGATCGAATTAAGCAGGTAGTTGATGTCCGTATTGTTCGTGGTTACGGCATTCGGGTTGTCCAGCAGGTCCAGTTTACAGGCGCTGACCGCCAGCATACATGCCGCCAGTACAAGTGAACTTATGTATTTTCTCATTCGTAAAAGTCTTTATAGTAGTTGTTCAGACAGCAGGCGTCAATTAGAACGTAAGTTTCAGCGTTCCCCCAATCCGGCGCGAGCTCGGACCCGTCAGGAATTCAAAGCCTAAGCCGTTGCCAACTCCTAATCCCAGGTTGTCGGTATCGAAGTTGAGCCCTTTTGGGAAATACAGCGCCCGGTACCACAGGTTGTTACCCGTCAGCGAAACGGACGCGCTCTTGAACATTTTGCCAATCACCCGCTTGGGCAACTGGTACGACAGCGATACTTCCTGCAGACGAACGGTTGATCCATCATAGATCCGGCCTTCGTCGCCAAAGAAGTAGTAATTATTGAAATAGAAGTCCGACGAGGTAATCTGGATGTTGTTAGGCGTTCCGTCGGCCAGTTTCACGCCCGGAATCACCA
Organism: Spirosoma sp. KUDC1026; assembly: GCF_013375035.1. Taxonomy (NCBI): domain Bacteria; kingdom Pseudomonadati; phylum Bacteroidota; class Cytophagia; order Cytophagales; family Cytophagaceae; genus Spirosoma; species Spirosoma sp. KUDC1026. The sequence continues at coordinate 41,029 of NZ_CP056032.1, forward strand.
GCGTCTGTGCCCGATCGACGCCCCGCTCCAGGCTATTGTCGATCGTCAGACCACGGCCCAGCAGCGAGCCCGCCGTTGTCGAGTACATGGCACCACCGTGGCGGTATGCCACCATCACTTCCAGCGATAAACCTTTGTAGTTGAACGTATTGATCAGGCTGGACGTGAAAGCCGGGTTGGGATCACCCAGCACGACCGGCGAAGTCGTTGCCAGCAGATAGCCACCGCCATCGATGATGTATTGACCAGCTTCGTTTTTCCGGAAACCCGTTCCTTTTATGACGTTGAACGGCTGACCAACGATGGCGTAGTTACCCAGCGAGCCGCCGAAACCGGCAACCTGTACCTCCTGCAACGTACCGCCCAGATCCAGCACTTTGGGGCGGTTGCGCGAGAACACCAGCGTCGGGTTCCAGGAGAACGATGGCGTTTTGAAGAACGTACCGCTCAGGTTTAGTTCGATCCCTTCGTTCCGGATTTTACCGATGTTGATGGTCGTGGCCGTGTAGCCGGTTGAGGCATCCAGCGGTGTATTGGTAATCAGATCACGGGTGTTTCGCTGATAGACCGTTACGTCGAAGTTCAGGATGTTGTTGAACAGGCGGCCTTCGATACCGGCTTCGTATTCGGTATGCAGCTCTGGTTTCAGATTCGGGTTACCCAGTACATCGTCCACCGAGTGGGTCTGCACGGTCGTTCCGGCGGGCGTCAACCAGCCGCGGGCGCTCTGGTTCAGTACGTTTCGGGTGCTGTACGGATTCGGGAAACCGGCCGATGTACCCACACCAGCGCGCAGTTTCAGGAAGTTGACGACATTGCCGTTCTGGATACCCGCAAAGGCCGAAGTCGGCACGAACGATAGGCTGGCTGATGGGTAGAAGATTTGGCGGTTAGCCACTTCTACGGTCGATGTCCAGTCGTTACGACCAGCCAGGTTCAGGTAAAGATAGTCGTGGAAGTCGGCCGTTATTTCGCCGAAAATCCCGATCCGGGTTTGCTCAACGGTGCTGTTTGCCGCTACGTTGTCAATGAAATTGCTGTGACGGAACAGATTCCGGGCCAGTTGGTTCTGGCTCACCACCGACGTACCGGCAAAGCGGTCATTCCGCATGTTACCCCCGATCCGGGCCGACACCGTAAATTTATCGCTGACGGGTTTATTGTAGGACAGAATTAGGCTGTTATCCCAGATCGTGTTGCGCACATCGTAGGTGTTGTAGTACCCGTTGACCAGGTCGACACCCCCTTTGTTGAATTTATACTCCTGGTTTTCGGTGTACGTATCCAGACCAACTTTGTACAGCAGCATCAGGTCTTTGGTGATGTCGTAGTTGACCGATGTGGTTGTAAAGAAGCGGTTGACAACGCCCGTCGTTTTGTAGTTGTTCAGAATCCAGCGCGGGTTTGGAATATCGTTACCGCTCCGGAAGTAGACCGTACCACCCGTCACTGGATCTTCGTAGGGCCAGCCCATCAGGTCAACCTGGCGGGGTGTAAACATAACGTTCGCCAGTACCGAGGGGAAACCGCCCAGCGTGTTGTTTCCCTGCGCAGCATTCAGTGGAGGTGAAAACTGGTCGGTGTTAGCAAAGTTGAACGAGGTAATGACGCTTACTTTTTTGCTCAGCTGCGCGTTCAGACCCAGGCCCAGGTTGAATTTCCGCAGGCCGTTATCCGGAATGTAGCCCTGCTCATTGTTGTAGCTGGCCGATACGTTATAGCTTACTTTCTCACTGCCTCCCGCTACGTTTACCGACGTAGTCGAGATTTTCCCCGTCCGGAAGAAATCGCGGACGTTATCCGGATAGATCTGCATTTTGTAGGGGCTCACGGATGCCACGTAGGGAGCCAGCGCATTTCGGGTTGCGGCTACACTGAAGAACGCGTAGGGGTGCTGGGTCAGCGCAGTGTTCGTGTTCTGCGAAGGATAGATAGCCGCTTCCCCCAGCGTTGGTCCGAAGTTACTGAAGAAATAACCCAGGTTTTGCTGGAAACCACCGACGTATTCGTTCTGGTAAGTTGGCAGGTGAGCGCGGTTCGTAAAGAACGACTGCGTGATCGACACTTCGGTTGGCCGAGCTTTTCGGCTGCCGTTTTTGGTGGTTACCAGAATTACCCCGTTCCGGCCCTGATCGCCGTAGGTTACGGTAGCTGCCAGGCCTTTCAGCACACTGACGTTTTCGATATTGTTTGGATCGAGGTCAAGAAAGCGGCTGGATGCCGACTGACCACCGGCCGTGAAACCACCGCGCGAGTTGGTGCTGGAGTTAAACGGCACGCCATCAACTACGAAAAGCGGCTGCGTAGACCCCGTGATGGATGAGAAACCGCGAATGGTGATGTTGGTACCCGTTCCCGATACGCCCGAGGTCGCCGTGATGTTCACACCGGGGATTTTCCCCTGCAGAATCCGGCCCACATCGGCCTGCGGCCGGTCTTCGATCAGTTTTTTGTCGAGCGACGTAACGGCATACCCCAGGGCTTTCTTCTCGCGAACGATCCCCTGGGCCGTAATGACGACCTCCTGTAGTTGTTTGCTGTCCGACGAGAGGGTAATGTCAATCACCGATCGGCTGCCGACCTGAACCTCCTGCGACTGCATCCCCACAAAACTGAACACCAGTACGGTATTGTCGTTGGGAACGTTAATCGAGTACTGGCCATCCGAGTCAGTATTCGTCCCTGTCGTTGTGCCTTTGATAATGACCGATGCGCCGGGAATATCGGTTCCATCGTCGCCGGAAGTAATCTTCCCCGTGATTCGTCTACCCTGCGCCATAGCGGATATACAGACTATAGACACGAGTAAAGTCAGTAGTAATTGCTTCATCGTACACTAAGCAGTTTTAGGTTAATCAGTCGAAATATATAAAATCAATCGAAAACCATTTTAATCCTCATTTAATAATTTTTTAGAATTAAATTCTATACGTTAAAATAATACCAGTATTTTATTTCAATGTACTAGTCAACAACGAGTAAGGCTTAGTGTGAAAAGCTGCTACGTTACGTTTTTAAGCATATGTCTGACTTTTAAGTATTTTCACTTAATGCGCACATCAACGCCACAATGTCTGCCGGATTAGCTAATTGCATAAAAAAATCCTCTGGCCCGACTCCTTATTCGGGAGTTAGTTACCAGAGGATCTTCAGAAGCGGCAATCAGATTATACGTAGCGGGTGAGCAGGTTTTGATGATCCGCTTTGTACCGTCCGTACCAGCGGCAGAGCGGGTATAAAATAGCGACAAGGCCTATCCAGATCAGGTAGACAACGAGCAGATTTACGCCCGACCCCGGTGGTCGTCCGAAGCTAAGCGGACCGACGATCAGGTCACTAAGTTTATACCCCTGACTCAGCATCATTCCGATCATGGCGCCTTTCACCAGATACCAGTGAATGAGGTAATAAAACAGGGGGACTTTGCCATACGTTATCAGCCAGCGGCAGAATGGATTCATTACGCCGTCGGCTGTCCACAAAATCATAAACATGATTCCCAGCATGAGCAAAGCATATAGCAGCGACGGCGGGTATTTGCTGACATTTATAAAGGAAAGTACGGTGAATAGTGTGTCCTTCTGCACCGACCACGGAGCACCATCCCCGTAGACATTGACGAAGCGTAGCACCAGAAACAGCCCCAGCGACAGTACTCCCAGTTTCAGCAACTGCCGTTTTCGCTGCCCGGCGGGTTGCGTAAAGACAGAACCACTGGCGTAACCCAGTAGCATGATTCCAAACCAGGGAACGATCGGGTAAGCCACCAGCAGCATAAACTGCGGACTGACAGGAAAGAGCTGTGTTCTGAACAGGAGCGACCACAGCAACTGTACGGCCGGATTTGAAAAAGGAGGAACCAGTAAGAGCAGGTCGTGCAGAACGACAATACTGAGACCAATCCCAGCCAACCAGCGAACGGGCAGTTTTGCCATTCCTGACAGGAGCATCAGGCCAGTACCAATCACAAAAATGACCTGGAGCATCAACGTTCGAAACTGCAGATCTGTCCAGAAGGCAAAATTGATCAGCGTTAGTTCAAGTATCAGCAGTACCAGCCCCCGCTTAAGCAACCAGAAGCGCCGGTCGGCCGTATTACGTCGGCTCAACGATAGGTACGCCGACGTGCCCGACAGAAAAACAAACGTCGGGGCGCAGAGGTGCGTGATCCAGCGTGTCAGAAAAAGTGACGCTGTGGTGGTCGACAGGTCCGTAGGGTCCTGCGTCAGGGCGGGCGTATGAAGCAGATCCCGAACGTGGTCCAGGGCCATGACGACCATCACCAGCCCCCGCGTTACGTCAATAGTGTGGATACGGTTCAATGAGAAAAGGCTAATACGTTTATTGATAGTTGTTTCTCAACTATATTAGTGCAAACTATAGGTTTATCCGCCAACATAAAAGCCTTCCTTTTCCTCATCCTGCTTAGGACCATCCCAGGCATTTTCAGGGCTTACGCATGCGGCCGTTTTTCGACTGGGAGCACCAGCTATACTACCAGGGGTTTATCCAAACTGGCATTGCCCCGGCTACGTTGGTAACCGGGGCAGTGCCAGTTCGAAAATAAGCCGTCGCAAGCCTACTGTTTAATCAGCTTAACGGCTTCCTGCTGACCCGGGGTACTGACGTGCAGCATGTACATACCCGGCGAGCGACCAATCCGGATATCCACTCGTTCAACAGTGCCCGCCCGGTCAACGGTAACCGTCTGGATGCTGCGTCCCTGGCTGTCAACGCTACGTACCACCACAGGCTGTTCGTTGGCGCCACGTAACTCGATTGAAACAAGCTCATTCAGTGCTGGATTGCCCAGTACGGCAACGGATAGTTTCTCCGACACTTCCAGCGCAGGCCGGGCATTGCTGGTACAGGCCGCCAGCCAGTTGTAGGTATAGGTAGCCATGTCAGATGTACCGGCCTGCATTGCCTGCAGCGTTACCGTTGGATTATCAGTATATAGCGATACCGAATACGGGCCAGCCGCCATAGTTGGCAGGGTTTCGTTACGTACCTGGAAGGTAACGGGCTGACCGCTTAGGCCGCTGTAGGTCGGCGTAAAGGTCACCCGGCGTAAACCCGGCGATAATGTCTGACAGCTTATTGTATTCACGCTCGTAATGGCGAAGTTACCCACCGGCGTCGACCCGTTCACGGTAATGGTGAAGGTTGCACTTGTCGAGCCAGCCGCGTTTGTGCCGGTTATTGTTACCAGTGCGGTCTGACCCATGGTCGGCGTACCGTTGATAAGGTGATTGACCGCATCGAAGTTCAGGCCCGCTGGCAATCCGCTGGCCGAATATGTAATCGGCATGGTTCCCGAAAAAGCGGGGATGACGTAGCTGAAGAAGCTGCCCACCGTAGCGGTCTGGTTCGGAATAGTTGGGGCCACGGGTGGTGTATTCGTCGGGCTTGAGCAGGCCGACAACCAGTTGTAGCTATAGGTAGCCGTACCGGCTGTTCCCGCCTGGGTAGCCCGCAGCGTAACCGTCGGGTTATCGGTGTATAGCGATACTGAATACGGACCAGCCGCCATGGTCGGCAGCGTCTCGTTAACAACCTGGAAGGTTACGGGCTGACCGCTCAGACCACTGTAAATCGGCATGAACGTCAATCGGCGCAGACCGGGCGACAGAACCTCACAGTTTACGGTATTTACGCCCGTAATGTCAAAATTACCACCCACTGCCGATGCACTCACGGTAATGGTAAAGATGCCGCTCCCCGACCCGGCCGAGTTCGTGCCCGTCACCGTCACCGACGAGACCTGTGCCATCGTCGGCGTACCGCTGATCATGCGGCTCCCGGCGTCAAAACTCAACCCCGCCGGTAAACCACTCGCGGAGTACGTAATCGGGCTTGTACCCGAGAAAGCAGGCACTATGTACATAAACGCCGTTCCCACCGTAGCCATCTGGTTCGGGATAGACGGGGCCACGGGAGCTGTTGCCGTCGGGGCTCCCGGAATGATGGTAAACGTAAACATTGTACCAACCGTCAGGCTGCCCGGATCGGTTGCCACCACTGTTACCGAAAAGGGTGAACCAGCCGCTGTCGTCGGTGTACCGCTGATCGTTGCCGGTGCCATAAAGCTCAGACCGGGAGGCAATCCGCTAACCGATAGCGCTAAAGAACCCGGCGTTTCGGCATCAGTAAAGGTGGTAGACGGAATGACATAGGTGTATGCCTGACCAACCGTAGCCGACTGAGGAGGAATCGCGTTAGCAACTGTCGGTGCAGTGTTGCTCATCATTACGGCTCTGTCGGCCTGTACAAAGCCGTAGCCCGTTCTTGGATCGTAACCTGTATCAAAACCCGCCGTCAGTTCGTCATCCATATCCAGCGCTGTCTGTTCAAGAATAGTCATCACTTGATTGGGCGACAGCCGGTTACCACTACGTTGCTGCATAAGCGCGGCCACAGCGGCAGCGTGGGGAGCCGCGGCCGATGTTCCGAAGAAATTCGGGAATCCATCCCCATCGGAGTCACTGCCGAAGAAAGTGGTGTTTGCGCCATCGGCTGCCGTGATCTCTGGTTTCTGTCGGGTAACGCTTTGTATACGCTGCCCGGCCGTGTTGAACAGAATGGGCGTACCACCCAGCGACGAGAAGCCTTCGATAATGGCGGTAGTGAGGGTATTGTTATAAACGGGCGTGTTCCGGTAGTAAGCCGCGCCGGTAGCGATAGCGCCAGCCGCGTTCGGGTGCCCAACACAGGTTGAACTTCTCGTTGCGTATTCAGTCGTGATCGTGTAGCCATTCGTGAAAGCAACCCACTTGATCACCGACGGAGCCGGTCCTGAATACCGGGCGACAACCAGTTCGAACGTAACAGTCGTCGAGCTGGTATTGGACAGGACGGCGATTTCAACCGGGTCTCCGCCAATGTTATTATTGTAGCTGGACAAGCTTCCCTGAAACACGCCCCCCCGATAGACCAGTAAGTCCATATCAGTTTGTGCACCAGCCCCGCCACTCACTGAAGCGAACGGATTATCCCATTGGAGCCCGACATAGATACTGCTTCTGGCCGGAACCGTAACCGATTGAAAGACATCGCCCCCACCGAAATTATGGGCTCCTACGTACGGATCACTAGCGCCAAACGGTCCTACAAATGGCGTATTGGCGTAGGTATTCTGGTAGGAGTTCCGGGCGTGGTTACCGGCCGATGAGAAATAGGTTACGTTACGGGTATTTTTCACGTCATCGACCGCCTGCGCAATGATACCATCCTGGAAATAAGGTTCGGCAAAGTAGAATACGTCATCGACAATAATATTGCAGGCAGCAGCTGCCAGATCCCGAATTCCTTTAGCGAAGGCCACCTGGCCCTTAAACGCCGTATTAAAAGCAAGGGCAGCACCTGGTGCCAGGTCATGAATTAACTCAATCATACCGCGCCCTTCATCCGATGCATCCGGGTCAATGAAGTCATCGATGACCTGAACATTAGCCGGCAGATCACCTGATGCAACCCCTGCTGGCGCTCCCCCCAGCGAGTTATAGGAGTCCGACAGAACGCCTATCTTAGAGCCGCTTCCCGTTACGTTGTAAAGCTGCTTCGCCAAATCGGCTTTCATAGCCCGGTCAGCCTGCGAGGTTACGAGCCCTACGTTGTGCATGGGTTTGTAGGCAGGCCGGGCAAATCGGAGCGCGCTGAGTTCTTTCAACTCATTGATTTTATCGACGGGCAGATAGCCTGTAACCATCTGTTTCTCGACGAGCCCATCCGTCAGCCCCAGCGCCTGCAGTTGGGCCAGTAATGTGCTGCCATCCTGTCCGTCAACAACCACAGCTTCGATAGCGATGGTATTGTTTTTTCGCATAAACTGAGCTTCACGCTCCGTACCCTGCAGTTCGGGCGGCAGATTAGACGAAGTCGTCATACTCTGCTGCTGAACGGCCAGCAGGTCAATCGTAATTTTTGCCTCGGAAGCCGTTCGTTTTATCGATTTCTGCGCGTAGGATACCGTTGTCAGCAATAGCAGAAATGCGGTTAGCCAACTGTATATATTTCTCGTAAAATTCGTCATGATCGTCTCAAATGGGTTAGTTAGAAGATGTTGGTTTTAAGCACGTCAAGCTAAACTCAGTACACCGGTGGGGGCCTAAGCCTCTTTTTACATTTGCCAGTACTCATGTGCAATTATTTCTTGGACAAGTATAACATTTGCTCAATATAGCGCATAGATATGCGGTCAATCATCAAGTAGTCAGCTCTATATTTAGTATTATTTACCTAGTGGTATGCACCTCCTTATTTTATCTCACAAAGCACTCATAGTCAATGATTTATATAAGTAAATCATTGACTTATTAAGTAACAACATGTACCCGTTTAAAGAAAAATAGCTACAGGCAATCCAGATAGTTTCATGAACCGTATATTCTTATACAGAGGTCGTCTTTAAAGCGGCTCGTTCTGTTTCGGAAAACAGCCTTACGAAGGGCAGATTAAACTTCTTATTTGCAGATCAGTTTATGGATTATCCGGAGACTTTTTGCGTTACCAGTCAGGAATCACAAGCGCAGGTTGACGAGTTATTACGATCCCCCAAACCAATGGCGAATAAGAGTCTGATTACCCGAATTTTAAGCTCGATTTTCTTTAAGCGGGCCAATATTGGTGCCGTTCGATACGCACGGAACGCCAAAAGTCTGTTTGGCCTGATCAGCGAAGCGATCAATAAAAGCGGTGGTTTGTCTGGTAAGAATATCGCGGCTTTTAAAGATCAGCTGTTCATTGTTACCCGCCTGCTGAAAGCATATGCCTCGGGCGAGTACCGGCAGATTCCCTGGAAGACGCTGATCCGGATCATTGCGGTGCTAATCTATTTCGTATCGCCGATCGATATTCTGCCCGACTTTTTGCCGATCGTTGGTTTCACGGATGACATTGCTCTGATGCTCTGGCTTTTTAGTGGCCTGAAAGACGATCTGGATAAATTCAGCGAGTGGGAAACCACAAACGAAGCGGCTCAGAACACGAACCTGAAGACGATTAAAATCGGCTAACTTTCCCTGGTAGTTAGTAGATTATCCAAAAAGAGTGTTTTATATTTGCACATATTCAAATCCCAAAAACAATGATTTCATCGAGCCTTTTTCTTATTATGGGTTTGGGCAGTCAGGAAATGATTCTGATCTTCCTGGCATTGCTTCTGTTGTTCGGCGCGAAGAAAATTCCCGAACTGGCACGGGGCCTCGGTAAAGGTATTCGCGAATTCAAGGATGCCACGAAAGACGTTCGTGACAACATCGAGGATAGCCTGAAAGAGTCGGAGACGAAATAATCAAATGTAGTATAAACAGACAATCGAGTGGTCTCAAACGGGGGCCACTCGATTGTCTGTTTTCGCTTGTACCCATTGGTGAACGCGCACACTAGCTCAGGCTATAAGTCCAGCTTTTGTACCTGTTGAACCAACCAAGCTATTTACCCCTTCCTTTATTTTGACTTTTTACCGAAGCTTTTCCAGCGTTCAGGCCGACCTTTCGGCCGGACGTATTACCTGCCGCCAACTGGTCGATATATACCTGACCCGCATCGACGAGCAGCAGCACCTGAACGCGTTCACGGAGGTGTATGCCGATGAAGCCCGGCAGCAGGCGCAGCTCATTGATCAGAAACTACAGACTGGCTCTGCAGGCCGGCTGGCGGGTATGGTTATCGGTATCAAAGACGTGCTGAGTTACACAGGACACAGCGTCCGGGCGGCCAGCAAGATGCTGGATACGTTTACGGCGCAGTTTACAGCTACGGCTGTACAGCGGCTGCTGGACGAAGACGCCATCATCATCGGGCGGCAGAACTGCGATGAGTTCGCGATGGGCTCCTCCAACGAGAACTCGGCTTTTGGCCCGGTACGCAATGCCGCCAACCCCGAGCGGGTGCCGGGTGGATCGTCCGGTGGGTCGGCGGTGGCCGTACAGGCTGGTCTTTGCCTGGCCAGCATCGGCTCCGATACGGGCGGCTCGGTTCGTCAGCCAGCCGCTTTCTGTGGAGTTGTCGGTCTGAAGCCCAGCTACGGACGTATCAGTCGCTGGGGACTTATTGCCTATGCGTCTTCGTTTGATTGTATCGGCCCGGTTGCCAATACCGTCGATGACGCAGCACTCCTGCTCGAAATCATGGCGGGTCCGGACGATTTCGACAGCACCGTTTCCAGTCAGCCCGTTGCTGCTTATTCGCAGGCGCAGCTTCCCGATCGCCCACTACGTATTGCCTACCTGCGGGATGGTGTGGATAGTCCGGGGGTTGATGCCAGCATCCGGGAGGCTACCCAACAAAAAATTGACGCACTCCGGGCGGCCGGTCATACGGTCGAACCCGTTGAGCTGTCGCTGCTCAACTACCTGCTCCCAACGTACTACATCCTGACTACGGCCGAAGCCTCGTCGAACCTGTCCCGTTTCGATGGCGTCCGATACGGCTATCGCAGTGAAACGCCGGTCAACACATCGGCCAACGCACTTTTGTCGTTGTACAAAAACAGCCGGACAGAGGGGTTTGGGAAAGAGGTGCGGAAACGAATTCTGCTCGGTACGTTCGTGCTCAGTGCGAGCTATTACGACGCTTATTACACGAAAGCGCAGCAGGTACGTCGGTTGATCCGCGAGGAAACTGAGCGCGTGTTTGCCCAGTACGATTTTCTGCTCTCCCCCACGACACCAAGCCCGGCCTTTAAACTGGGCGAAAAATCCGACGCAGCCGATCCATTACAGATGTACCTGGCCGATATTTTCACCGTGCAGGCTAACGTAGTCGGGTATCCGGCGATTTCGGTGCCCAATGGCACTGACGCGAACGGATTGCCCATTGGTCTGCAGCTAATGGCACCTCCATTCGCCGAAGCTGCGTTGGTAGCGCTGGCTAAAACCTTGTAGCGGTTGTCATCGGCACCCGAGATTGAGACGTAACGTAACATGAACCTAGTTAAGTAAATCGACATGAAGTATCTGAACCGTTGCCTGCTGCTGGCAGGCCTGTTGAGTACGACACTAAGTCTACCCCGCCTGGTTCAGGCAGCCCATGTGGGGGCGGCCCACGTAGGGGCAGGACCTGCCTGGCAATCCGAACAGGACACCACCATCGTCAAAAAAGATACCGTTGCCATGGTTCCCACTGTCCCAGACAGTGTGTTGAAAGAACGGTTGACCAAGCTGCAGAAGACAATTCCGCTCAATTATCACAAAGCCGTTCAGGCGTATGTCGATTATTTTACGTTCCGCAAAGCGAGCACGACCAAAACCATGCTCGAACGAATGCCGCTTTTCTTTCCGCTTTACGAACGCGTACTCGCCGAATACGAACTACCTGACGAACTGAAATACCTATCCATCGTGGAGTCGGCCTTAAACCCACGGGCAATTTCCCACGCGGGTGCCGGCGGACTTTGGCAGATTATGCCGGGCACTGGACGTGATCTGAAACTGTACCAGGATGAGTACGTCGACGAACGGATGGACCCGGTTAAAGCAACCGTAGCGGCCTGCAAATACCTGCGGGATCTATACAACATCTTCGGCGACTGGGAACTGGCGATGGCGGCTTACAACTGCGGGCCGGGTACCGTCAAACGGGCCATGCGCCGGTCGGGAGGGGACTCGTTCTACACGATTTATGATGCCCTGCCAAAAGAGACCCGTGGTTATGTGCCCCAGTTCGTGGCATTTGCGTACATGATGAATCACGCGAAGGATCACGGAATTATTGGCGAGAATTTCGACGCGCCCATCCCCAGCGATACCATCCACGTAACGGGCTATTTCAACCTGGAATCGTTTGCCAAGCACAGCACTATGCCGCTGGCCGATCTGCAGAAGATGAATCCGGCGATTACCACAACGATTCTGCCGGAGTCAACGCATCGTTATCCGCTACGGGTACCTCGCCAACAATACGCGTACTTCAACAGCCACCGGCGGGCTATTCTGGATTCTTCCAACCGTTTACCGGTGGCCATGGCCCATATCCTGCTGGCCAGCGTTGAAAGCCTGCCGGCCAACGCCAATGATGGCACTGCCTGGGCCGATCTGAGTAGCAATCCGCTGGCCCGTATTAACGTAACCGACGTACCAACGCAGGCGACCGACCAACTGGCCCTTCAGGCAGCAGAGGAAGAAGCTGATGAGGAGCCTACCGAAGTAGTCGTTACCCGCAAACCATCCAAACAAACCTATACGGTACGCCGGGGAGATAACCTGATCAGTATTGCCGATCGGTATCACGTTGATTTGTACGATCTCAAGCGTTGGAATCACCTGCGGTCGAACGCACTTCGGCAGGGCCAGAAGCTGACAATCCTGAAAGAGGTTGCCGAAACGACAACCGAACGGCTGGCCGATCAGGGTACCGCCAAGGCACAGAAAAAGGCCGAAGTAGTGGCCCAAACCAAACGGTACAAACCCCGTTATCATAAAGTACAAAGTGGTGATACGCTCTGGAACATTGTTCAGCGGTACGACGGTCTCACCATCGAGCGGCTGAAAAAGATGAACCATATGCGTACGAACCAGCTCCGGCCGGGGCAAAAACTGCAGGTCAGCTAATGCCTCTGACAAGCTAAAAAACCACGACTTACGGATTGAACAAGTCGTGGTTTTTTCGTATATTTACTTACCATAACCAGCTCTAAATCAGAGCACTTAAAGCATACATGATTGCTTATTTAGACGGAACACTCTCCTACAAAGAAGCCACGCAGGTCATCATCGACGTACACGGCATTGGCTATCTGGTCCATATATCGCTGCAAACCTATTCGACGCTGCCCGGCGGGGGCGACCGGGTGAAACTGTTCATTCATCACCTCTTTCGCGAGGATTCGCAGACGCTGTATGGCTTTGCATCGGCGGATGAAAAATCGCTTTTCCTGGACCTGATTGGGGTATCGGGCGTTGGTCCCAACACGGCCCTGGGTATGCTTTCGGCCATGCAGCCCGGCGATCTGCGGCTGGCGATTCTGGGCGAGAATGTCCGGGCGGTGCAGGCGATCAAAGGGATTGGCGCGAAAACAGCGCAGCGTATCATTCTCGAACTGCGCGACAAGATGAAGAAAGCGGGTGTGGTTCCCGATGGCCCAACGTATCGGCAGCAACCGGCGGCTAATCCGATTCGGGAAGAATCGCTGGCTGCGCTTATGGCGCTGGGCTTTCCAAAACCAACCGCGGAGAAAAGCGTGGACGATGCCCTCAAAGCCGATCCCACTCTCGGCGTCGAGGACGTTATTCGGCAGGCGCTGCGGGGAACAAATTAGAGAAAGAAAAAGAAATCGGGGGTGTAGAAAGGGAACGATGCCAGTGTTCCAAATACTGGCATCGTTCCCTTTCTACACCCCCGATTTCCACTAGCGCTGTTGCAGCGGTTCAGAGCGAAACAGAGGGCATCGAAATGTAGTTGATCCGAAACGCCGTCCAGCCATCGTTTTCAGTCTGAAGCGAGAACGCAAAATCGTGATTCAGTAAAATCTCTCGCGTAAGCGTCAGGCCAATGCCCTGTCCGGTTGGTTTGTTGCTGTAGAACGGATTGAATAACTGTTCTGCACTCGCAGCCGGAATGGGCTTCCCATCGTTGCGAACGCTGAGTTCCTGATCGGTAACCTGAACAACAACCTGATTGCCCGGCTCGCAGGCTTCCAGTGCGTTCTTGATTACGTTCACTAATACCTGTTCTATCTGCCCCGCATCCAGCGCAACCGTAACGTTCTCAGCTGCCGTAAACGTTATCGTAACGCCTTTTTCATCGGCCTGTGGGCGCATCAGTTGCATTACGTTCCGAGTAAGTTCCACAACATCAGTTGGCATGCGGGAAGGCGTTGGCAGCCGCACGACGTCGGCAAACCGGCGCATGAACTGATTCAGCCGATCGTTCCGGTCAATGGCTACACCCACCGCCTGCTGCAGGTCCGGGTCCGTCAGTTCAGATTCCGTGATCGTCAGGATCGAGTTGATAGCGCCAATGGAATTATTCACTTCGTGGGCCATCATCCGAATTACTTTTCCATACGCCTTCTTCTCCGTTTCGACGATTTCGGTAGTTAGCTCTTCGATCAGCAGAAATTTCCGGACAAATCCCCGATCCATAAACTGCCCCCGTAACAGGCGGTACGTCTCCATTCCATTCGTTTTCACCGTACGCGTTTCGCCAGCAGGCAGGGTTTTGTCATTAAGCGAATGAAACAATGGGTGACTTACCTCTGTCAGTGTCTTGGTAAGCAACGAATCGAGGGGGTGCTGGAGCAGTTGCAGCGCCTTGGGATTGGCGTCAGCGATCCGTTCGTCGTAATCAAAGATCAGAATCGCGATGGGCGCGGCTTCAATGAGCTTATCGAGAAAGAAACGCTGCTCGACCTGCCGGATGCGCTCCTGCCGCAACTGGTCAATCATCAGATTGTACACGTTAATTAGCGCGTCGACTTCGTAATTGCCCGTCGGCACGAATTTGACCGTAAAATCCTGGTCTTTGATGGCTTCGATACCTGATTCGATAAACTCTGACGGCTCACGGAACGCCTGGTAAATCCGGATTGCCAAATAGATAGAGGCTAGAATCAGTAACTCCGAGACAATAAACCATACTTTATCTTCTCGCAACACCAGCCACGTGAGGGCCACCAGCACAAGGTGCACAGCGATAATGTAAATGAGATAGCTGGTACGGAGCGGGAGTTTCATTCGTCGGCGGTGTAGGGAATACCAAATTTCTCCAGCCGTCGATAGAGCGCAAATCGCGTAATACCCAGGGCGCGCGCTACGGTCGAAACGCGATTGTTATGAAAGGCCATCGCCCGCATGATCATCTGGTATTCCATCTCTTCCAGGGTCATTGTACCAACCGCGGGTAACGACCCAGCGGCTTTAGACACCGGACTCTGCGTTAAATGCCGCTCGAAATCAGCGACGGTCAACGTGTCGCCGGACGACAATAGAACGGCCCGCTCGACCAGATTTTTCAGTTGCCGAATGTTTCCCGGTAGTGCCAGATCCCGAAGCCATTTGGCCGCTTCCTTGTCGACGTGCAGTTCAGGCCGGATGTACAGTGTCTTCAGGTTTTTGACAAAATAGTCTACCAGCCGAGGAATGTCGCCGGGCCGTTCGCGCAGCGCGGGTAACCGTACCGTAATGAGGTTGATGCGGTAAAACAGATCTTCCCGAAACTCACCATTGGTAACCATTTCTTCCAGATTACGGTTGGTGGCGCAGATCACCCGCACGTCAACCGTTTTGCTTTTGCTGCTGCCCAGTGGCTCAAACGTTCGGTCCTGGAGCACACGTAACAATTTCACCTGACTGGCCGGGTCCAGATCGCCAATTTCGTCCAGGAAAATGCTGCCCTTATTCGCCAGTTCGAAGCGCCCGATCCGGTCGGCTTTCGCATCTGTGAATGCCCCCCGTACGTGCCCAAACAGCTCACTCTCGAATAGAGTCGCCGAAATACCGCCCAGATTGACTTTAACGAACGGTTGCCGCCGACGCCGACTATTCTGATGGATGGCTTCGGCAATGAGTTCCTTCCCGGTACCACTCTCACCTGTAATCAAGACCGGTGCGTCGGTGGGAGCCACGCGGCCGATGGTGGAAAGCACGTCCAGCAGGCCGGAGTCCTCCCCGATGATGTTCTCGAACTGAAATTGCTCATCTAATTTTCGGCGCCCCACAGATACCAACTCAGGTCTGGCGAGCTTCAGCGCCGTTCGCACCGCCTGAACGAGGTGATCATTCTGCCAGGGTTTCGTAATAAAATC
Source organism: Spirosoma sp. KUDC1026 (assembly GCF_013375035.1). NCBI lineage: Bacteria > Pseudomonadati > Bacteroidota > Cytophagia > Cytophagales > Cytophagaceae > Spirosoma > Spirosoma sp. KUDC1026. The sequence continues at coordinate 56,774 of NZ_CP056032.1, forward strand.
CTTGGCTCCGGCCCGCATACCCTCCACGGCCAGATTAATGCTCCCCCACCCCGTAATCAGAATGATGGGTACATCCGGCAGTCGTTCCCGCAGTTGGCGTAACAGCCGCAGCCCATCATCGCCGGACGTATCGATCGAGAAGTTCATGTCCAGCAGAATCACCTCCGGCGTTTCCTGCTCGAGTATTTCGCGCGTTTCGAACGGCCCATCGGCAACACGCACCACGAATCCTTCGCGCTTAAACAGTAACGAAATTGAAGTCTGAACCGCGATGTCGTCATCAATGATAAGAAGCATAGGGTGGGCGGAGGGTTTGGGGCAAGGGGGTGGGGAGAGGTGGGATTGGGGTAAATAGTTAACTTGGGGGCACGTCGTAACTACATTGAATAATGACAAGAGGCTTTCGTTTTGAGAATCTGGAAATATGGCAAATCAGTATTGAAGTAGGTGACACGTTGTTTGATATTGCTGACAATCTGGAAGCGCGAAAACTATATCGGTTTGCCGAACAACTTCGAGGGGCTGGGTTAAGCATCTCGAATAATATTGCTGAAAGAACCGGATCATTGTCGAAAAAGGAGTTTTGCCAGTTTTTAAATTATGCCCGTCGCTCCTGCTATGAATGTGCCAATATCCTCATTGTTATCCAGCGCCGGAGTTACATACGTGTCGAAACCAAACAAGCTCTTTTCGACAGGCTCGACGAACTAAGCCGCAAAATCACCAATCTCCAAAAATCCCTCAACCTATAGTCCTCCACGCCCAAAACCCCTAAGCCCTTCGCCCAAATCACTCCTCATGCAGCGCGACAGCGGGTTGAACCGTTGCGGCTTGCCGACTGGGATAAAGTGCGCATAAGCTGACAAGCAGGTAGACGATGAGCGTTGCTACCAGCATGGCGGTCAAGTAAACAGCCGGATCAAGGTCAAAAACCTTCAACAGTGGAAACTGACCGGCCAGCAGAAGCCCAACAATTAGCGCAAAGGTAGCCAGCACCCAGATTTCACCCACGAACTGCCACGAAATTCCACCTTCGGTGGCTCCCAGCGCCCGACGCAGGCCGATTTCCCCCCGACGTTTAGCAATGCTGACGTTCAGAACGCCAAACAGTCCGAGCGCTACGTTGATAAGCAGAAAACCGCAAACAATCCCGGCAATAATGATGGGAACCAGGGTAACATTGCGCTGATTCTGGCGTGAGTTAACCAGGTAGTCAACTTCTACGCTCCACCCCTTCACCGTCAAAGCGATGTCTCTGACCAGGCGGGCTTCAAAGAGCGCATCCGTACCCGGTTTCACTTTAACCAGAATCTGATTATCCCAGGAATTGTTGGCTTTGATCAACTCGAACATGGCCGGCCGATTCGACATGAATTCGCCCTTTGATTTGAAGTTACCGATCACGCCCACCACTTTCCAGTCGTCGCCAAGTTTTTTCCCAAGCGGATTCTCGTCGCCAAACAGGGCTTCCCGGGCAGGTTGATTAATGACAACGGGCCGTTGTTTACCAATACTATCGGCTGACCGGTACCAATGTCCATCTACCAGAGCGATGTCTATTGTTTTGGCAAAACCTTCATCCGTATTGTACAGATCAGTCATGACACTGGCCTTATCATGCGATACGTTGCTGTTCATCTGGGAGGCTGAGAACGGAAAATTGCTGCTCATCCGCGAGATCGATTCTACTTCCGGATACGTTCGTATCCGCTGCATGACCGTCTGAATTTTCTGGGGCACATCAGTAGTATCCTGATTATTGTTCAGCGTAATAGCCCAGACCTGTTCGTAGGAAAACCCCAGCGGCTCAACGTAATTTTTAACGTTAAAAATAATCAGCGACGCTAGGCCGAACAGGACCAGAAACGACGCCAGAATTTCGATGATTAGTAGCGTATGGGCTCCCTTCTGGTTCCACATAAGCCGGGTGAGATGACCGAACATAATTAATGAGTGAAAGAGTGAATGAGCGAAAGAGCTATTGAAAGAGTGAAGCTGGGAACTGGTACCCACCAGGAGGCCCACTCATTCACTCTTTCGCACTTTCGCTCTTTAAGATTTTAGCGCCGTTACAATGTTGAGTTTAGCCATGCGGAAGGCGGGTAACACGCCCGACAGAAAGCCGAACAGCAGGCAAACCAGTAAGCTGATGGCGAGTACGCTGAAGTTGATTGTCAGATCAGCATAGGCAATCCAGCCGCTCTGGTTGATCAGGTAGATGGCCCCTATGCTCAACAGCAGGGCAATCGTGCCTCCGATCAACGTAATGAAAATATTCTCGACGATAAACTGCCAGAGCAACGTACTGATGGGCGCACCGAACGCTTTTCTGACACCGATTTCGGATGCCCGTTCGAGAATACGGCTGACGTTCAGATTGACCAGGTTCAGGGCTGGGAGCCCCAGCAGCATAAAGACGATAAAGCCAAGTATGCCGTAGAAGATCGTTCGGATACCACCACCGTTATTCAATATCTGATCAAGCCAGGATTCCGTATACGGCAGCATTTTCACCTCTATCTCGGAGTATTTGAAACCGTCCTGATTACCAGGTAATGGAATGCGATCGATCCGGCTTTGAAACTCCTCCTGAATAGCTTTCTGATCCGACTTATTCTTGGCCAACACAACCGCTACGAATGTGCCCCGAAAGCCTGTTTTCTGGTAGTTGCTTTTGGGATTTGTGTACGGGAAATAAATGTCGCCGGCGCTGTATGTACGCGTTACCGGAACGCCTTTCACTACCCCGATCACGCGGTAGCGAACGTTCTCAACTTCAATGGATTTTCCCACGACAGACTCGGCCGTCTTGCCGAAATAATAATCCCGGACTTTGTCCGTAATAACGGCGACCATATCCCCGCTCCGAATCGTTTGTTCGTTGTACGGTTTTCCGTCCAGGAACGTAAAATCCATCACCTGCCAGAATTCTGCGTCGGTGTATTTAGGCGTGATCTTAATCTTCTGCGAGCCAGCGTAGATATCAGTACTACTGCCTAGCGCGAACGAATTGATCGTTACGCGCTCCGGTAGTTTGAGCGACTTGACATACTCATTCAGAAACCGGTAACTCATAGGCCCCTGGCTACGGGCGTCCTTCGTTGAATCCCGCTGAACCATAAACTGGATGTACAGCGACCGATCGCGACGACTTTCCGGATAATGCGTTCCGAAGAGGTGATCAATGAACGAGGTCAGCACCATCAGCACCGTCAAAGTCAGGCTGATGCCGAAGAGCGTAATAAAGGTGTAGAACGGATGCCGCAGCAACACCTTCCAGGCGATTTTTATATAGTTGGTAAGCATAGTCTTTAAGGGAGAAAGGAGGAAAGGGAGGATGGAGCAAGGGGGTTGGCATAGGGTTTAGGGCATGGGGGGCGGGCAAATCACCGAACCGGCTTTTTACCTAACCCCTTCACCCTACGCCCTCTGCCCCGCGCCCACCGCTAATACCGAGTCACCAACCATCGTGCCGTCGAAAAGCCGGACAAGCCGGTGGGTCTTCTTGGCCATTGCTTCGTCGTGGGTCACCATTACGATCGTACTTCCGTCCGTGTTTAGTTGCTGGAGAATGTTCATAATCTCGTTCCCCATCGCGCTGTCAAGATTTCCGGTTGGTTCATCGGCCAGGATGATCTCGGGACGCCCGACGATGGCCCGGGCAATGGCCACGCGTTGCTTTTGGCCGCCCGATAGCTGGTTCGGAAAATGTTTCATTCGGTTGCTCAGGCCCACCCGTTCCAGCGCTTCACGGGCCAGCTCCCGTCGCGACCCACCAGTAGCATCGCCCTTCCGGTAGAGGAGCGGTATCTCTACGTTGTCCAGCACCGACAGGTCGTTGATCAGGTGGAAGCTCTGGAAGATGAAACCGATCTTCTGGTTCCGTAACCGAGCCAGTTCCTTGTCGCGATAATGCGTCACGGCTTGCCCGTCGATCGCTACGTTACCCTTACTCGGGGCGTCCAGTAGGCCCATCAGGTTCATGAGCGTGGATTTTCCGCAGCCGCTCGGCCCCATGATGGACAGAAATTCACCCGCTTTTACGTGCAGGTTGACATTTGTCAGCGCCAGCGTCTCAATGGTGCTGGTGCGGTACACTTTTTCGATGTTTTGAAGAGTTATCATGATTTTTATTTTTATCTCGTTTAACCACACCCCCAACCCCTCTCCTAAAACAGGAGAGAGGAGAAAATCCGAGTCTGCCCCCCTCTCCTGTTTTAGGAGAGGGGCCGGGGGTGTGGTGGCCGCTTCCTATTTAATCTTCTCATTGGTTTCAAAATCATACAAGGTCAGTAAACGTAGCGTGTAAAATGCCTGCCAGTAGTCGCGCAGGGCCAGGATGGCGTCGCGCCGGGCGCGGTCTTTATCCTGCGTGGCGATCCCCAGATCCGTTACGCTCAGGTCACTAAGTTTAAAGCGGTCCTGAGCAATCTGATAACGTGCCTGCGCAATCTGATCGGCTTCGGCGGTAAGCTCCACCTGCTGTCGGAGCATCTGAATGAGCGTTACCTGCGTGTAAATTTCCTGTTCAAACGTCCGTTTCGACTGCTCTACCGTTTGTACGGCCAGCTGCTGATTGGCGCGGGCGGTTTCCGTACGCGCTTTGGTACGTCCCCAGGTCATGACGGGCAGCGCAAACCGAATCTCTACGAACTCCCGATCCTGCGGCCGGGCGTACACGTCCGTCGGACGGACACCACGGTTGGACAGACCGAACTCCGCGTTGAGCATGGCATTGAGTCCGTTCTCTTTCCGGGCTTTATCAACTGCGCTGTCCGCTTCGAGTAGCCTCCGCTGGAACGCGATCGCTGCCGACCGGTTGGCGAACGCCTGCGTCAGGGCCAAATTGATATCGACCGGAAAATCGCCCAGTTGCGTAGGAACGACCAGTTCGAGCAATCGATTCTCGCGGGCACTCAGGTACGATCGGAGCTTAAGCGAGGCCACTTCGGCCGTCTGACGCGCCGACGCCAGATCTTTCTGCGCGTTCAGGACGCTGAGTTGCAGTTGCAGCAGATCGTTACGTGACACTTTACCCAAGGCCAGTTTGTGCTCCGCTATTTTATAGAGCGTATCGTTGTTGACCCGGTTCGTTTCAGCAATCTGCAGGTTCACCTGCGCCACCAGCAGTTCAAAATACAGACTCGTGGCGTCGAGTGCCACCTGCTCCATGGCTTCGATGTATTGCTGGTTACTTTCGGCGTATTTCAGCGGCTCGATCCGGCGGTCCCACTTCATCTGATTATACCGAAACAGTGGCTGATTCAGTCCAATGGCAAACGGAATCCCGTTGTAGAGCACCGTCCGATTCAGGAAGTTATCGAACCGCTGCAACTGCTGCTGGGCATACACCGATCCGCCCGTCAGCGGAATATTCTGACTCAGCGACAAATTCAGCAGGGAGTTGTTATTCGACACGGGTTGGAAGGCAATGGTGCCGTCGGGCTGCACCACCTCCACGAATGATCGCGTAAATCCCGGCAAGACGCCATCCAGACTCAGCTGCGGTTTGTAATCAGCCAGAAACGAGCGGTACTTCCAGTAGTTTGTTTTACATAACGTAGCCGCCTGTTTCCCCGCGATTGACTGCTCACGGGCTAGTTGGATTACTTCGTCCAGCGTGAGTTGCTGCGCCCTTCCTGGTATCAGAAAGCTTACCTGCATCAGCAGAAAAAGCCCCCACCAGTACCCTTGTGTCAGCGATCCGATATCACTCTTTCGCTCGTTCATTGGTTCGCAATTGTCAACTCATTCAGATGCTCATACCGGCTCAGGTCGGTTAGGATCACCCGTTCACCCGCCTGCACCCCACTTTTAATCTCGACCCAGTCGAAGTTCGACAGACCCAGTTCTACCTCCCGCCGGACCGCCCGGTCAGGACCGCTCATAATCCAAACCGACTGTTTGCGTTTGCCTTTAAAGGCCGGTCCATTTGCTACCCGAACCGCCTGTCCGCTACGATTCGTCACGATGAACACCTCGACTTTCTGGTTGGGACGTAACGACGCGTGCCGGTTGTCGTCCAGCGACACGGCAAACTGAACGACACCATTCTGCACCGAGGGCTTGATCTGCGTAATCTGCCCCCGTAACGGCGTTTCGTTGATTCTGACAATGACCGGGAGACCCATTTTTACCTGTTCGGCGTACATATCAGAGCAGGACGCTTCGATCCGGAAACTACCCAGATCCGCCAGGCGGGCCAGCATCTCGCCTTCGCTCACCGCCGACCCAATACGTTCGTTGACCCAGGTCAGCACGCCTGCCCGATCGGTTAGAATATCGGCCTGGCGAAGTTTCTGGGACAGCACCTTCAGATTCGTCGCTTCGATCTGCGCCTGGAGCTGCGATTCCTTGAGGCTGGCCCCCATCGACTCCCGGTTGTAGCTGAGGTCGTTTTCGAGTTGCTTTTTTTCCAGTTGGGCGATACGTAACGCGTTCTCGGCGCGGGTAACATCCTCCGGCGTTTGCCCGCCAACTTTTAGCAGCCGCCGGGCGTCTTCTAGCTCGGCTTTTAGCTTATTAATGTTTAGGGATTTAATCTGGTCGTTGACATCAGCATCGTACAGGTTCTTATTTAATTTCATCCGGAGCTGATCAATACCATTCTGTTTCAGCGCGAGCTGATCCTGAATTTTTTCGTACTCAATCTGCGTGAATGATTTATCAAGTTCCAGGATGGGTTGCTCCGGCCGAACGCGGGTACCGGGCGTGAGCAACACCCGCTTGATGCTGGCCCGAATGGGGCTGGTAATGATTTGCTCAAAGGCGGGAATGACTTCGCCGGTAGCATTGAGCGTATTTTCAACCGGCCCAACCTGCGCAACGGCGGTTCTGATCTCACTGGCGTTGACGGACGTTTTCAGTAACGATTGCAGCCCCGCAACAACAGCAACCAGCCCAACCACGAGTGCCAGGCCAATGAGCCAGCCGTTTCGGCGCTTTCGAGTGACAAGTTCGGGGGCTAATTCGCGGTCCATACGTTCGTACTAGTTTACGTAGTAGTAGCCAAACGACGTGCCAGCACTTAACATATTGACAATCAACCGAATTCAAGCAACATAACGTAGTAAACCGGTGCGATTCCGCAAAAGCTGTGCGATTCCGCACAAATCAGCTCCTTTTCTGTATTTTCTGTAGCTATTACCGATACTCTGTTCTGTCATGTTGACGAAATAAACAAAATCGCTCCCGTCCCTGAACAGACCATTAATATGTATATTTCGACTTTCTCTATCTGATTTTTCACGTAATCACCTTTCTTTTATGACAAACCATTACCCGCTCACTGGCCGGTATTTCTATCTTTCCTGGATACTCTGGCTAATGTTCTTCATCTCGTCAAACGCACTGGCGCAGAGTAACGCCTACACCTTGAAAGGGCGCATAACGGACAATACCGGCGCCAGTCTGCCGGGCGTTACGGTTCAACTAACTGGTACAACTAACGGAACGGCATCGGACGCGGATGGTAATTACCAGTTCAGCGTCAACCAGCGCCCCGGCGAATACGTGCTTACGTTCTCGGCGGTTGGCTACGCTCCCGTCAAAAAGCCGATTACGCTGGCGAACGTCCAGACTGTTACCACCGACGCGACACTGGGTGAGGACGTAGCCAATCTGGACGAAGTTGTGGTTGTCGGGTCGACCATCCAGACAACCCGGCGCGAACTGGGCAACACCATCAACACCATCCGCGCCGAAAACCTGGCTCAGTCGGGATCGGGCGGACTGCTGAACTCACTGCAGGGTAAAGTACCGGGCGCGCAGATCACGCAGAACTCCGGCGACCCAGCGGGCGGGATCACCGTTCGGCTGCGGGGCGTCAAGTCGTTGGGCGGGCCATCCGATCCGTTGTATGTGGTCGACGGGGTTATCGTGAGCAACACCAGTCAGAACGTATCGCAACTAGCCGTCGGCGATCAGATCGGGGGCGCCAATCCGGGCACAAACCGCCTGGCCGATATCAACCCGAATGATATTGCCACAATCAACGTCATCAACGGAGCCGCTGCTGCCGCGCAGTACGGGTCGCGGGCCATTAATGGGGTTGTCCTGATCACAACTAAACGCGGTCAAACCGGCGCCCCCCGCGTAACGCTGACCACCAGTATCAACATCAACGAACTACGGAAAAGCGTCCCGATCACGACCTACGGCAAACAGTTCGGTTACGCCAGTCTGCGCTTGCATCCTATTGCAGCCTTAACTGATCAACAACTCCCTACCTACTCGCCCCAAACTGGTGAAACGTTTGTTCGGATTTTGCGGGATGGTGCTTATGGGTCGCTACGTACCAACCTGGTGGACGTAACCCGCTACAACTATTTCGACCAGATTTTCCGGACGGGCATTGGTACCGACAATAACCTGTCGGTGTCAGGTGGCCGCGAAAACACGCAGTATTACGTATCGTTTGGCTATCTCAAAAACGAGGGGATCATCAAAGGCACCGATTTCCGTCGCTATAACCTCCGCGCCCGTGTCGACCAACGGCTCACGAACTGGGCTAAGCTATCGGTGGGTCTGAGTTACATCAACAGCTTCTCAAATGAGAAAGCCAACGGAAATGTTTTCTATAGCCCGATCAATGCGGTCAACATCACCAACAACATCTACGACATTACCCAGCGCGACGCTTCCGGCAATCTGCTGGCCGTCGAACCAACGCGCGTAAATCCCCTATCGACCATTGAGGACATGAAGTTTACGCAGGCCGTTAGCCGAACGATCAACGACGTACAGCTTAACCTGACGCCCCTGCCAGGGTTGAGTGTTGACGCGGTTGTTGGCGTGGATTCCTATTCGCAGCTGGGCAACAGTTACATCCGGCCGTATCCGTATCAGGCCACCGCCGGTCTGCCGCTCGAACGGTATCCCAACGGCTATGCCGCTACGGCGACCAACTCGGTGCTGCAGTTCAACTCCGACATTAACGCGACGTATCAGCGCGACCTGACTTCGGCGCTGAATCTGAAAGTGATTGCTGGTTTCAACTATCAATACAACCAGCAGGATTTCAGCCAGCAGAATGGCCAGAACCTGGCACCCTTCATCGAAACGGTAAGCGGTGCCGCCAGTACGACCGTTCGGGCGGGCTACGGATTGAACCGCTATAATCTGAGCGGTGTATTCGGACAGGCTACGCTGGGTTTCCGTAACCTGGCCTTTCTGACGGGCGCCCTACGGCAGGACCGTTCGACGCTGTTCTCCCCCTCGGAAACGAATCAGTTGTACCCGAAAGTGAGCGGTTCGGTAGTCGTATCGGATCTGGGTTTCTGGAAGAATTCAGGGATCAGCAGTACCTGGAACAGCTTAAAACTCCGGGCCTCGTACGGCGACGCGGGTGGGCTGACGGCCATTGGTCCCAACGATCGATTTTATCAGTATAACCCGGTTCCCTTCCTGGGAAAGAACACGATCCTGCCTAGTTCAACGCTGTCAAACCCAGCGGTACGTCCCGAACGGATGACCGAGTTAGAAGGCGGTGCCGATCTATCGCTATTTGGTGATAAAGTCAACCTGAGCATTACGGCCTATCGGCAGCGTATTCGGGATCTGACGGTACGTCGCACCTTAGCGGCATCAACGGGTGGTACGGAACTGGTAACGAACGTGGGCGAAATGGAAAACAAAGGCGTTGAGATTATGCTCGATCTGGTTCCCGTTCGTACGAAGAGCTTCAGTTGGGACCTGACATTTATCTACAACCAGAATCGTAACAAGATTCTGGCGTTAACATCCCCCCGCATTGAGCAGGCCAACGTAACGGGTGCTCCCGTCTTCCAGATTGTTGGCCAACCCGCCAGCGTGTTTTTCGGCACAGCTTACGCCCGCAACGCCGACGGATCGCTGCTACTGACAACCCAGGGATTACCGCAACAGGAAAAAGGCGCGATCTATACGGCAACGGCGACGAAACCCGTTGAACAGGTTCTGACCGAAGCTGGTATAAATCTCAACAATCTCCCCGCGGGTTCGTACGAGCTGGCCGGCACGTATTACATTCCGCAGCGCGATGCCAGCGGTCAGCCGACGGGTACGCTACTACGCAAAGTAATCGGCAACCCAAACCCAAAATGGACCGGTTCGATCAGCAGCGGCCTTACTTACAAAGCAGTATCGTTACGTTTCCTGGTTGATTTTGTGCAGGGCGTCAGTGTATTCAACGCCGACAAACGAACCCGGCAGGGCGTAGGGATTGGTGATTTTGTGGAGAAAGAAATGAAAGGCGAATTACAACGCGGTTATATCTATTCCATCTACCCCATTGAGGAATGGCGGATTGATAACGGCTCGTTCGTGAAACTGCGCGAAGTGTCGCTGTCGTACCAGGTTCCTACATTCATCAAAGGATTGACTAACCTGCGCGTATCGGCTATTGGCCGAAATTTGATCTCGTGGGATAACTACAACGGCTTTGATCCCGAAACGAACGCGGGCGGTAACTCGGATTTGCTACGTGGAATCGATTTCGGTAACGTCCCAATTCCTCGGACGTATCAACTGCAACTGACGGCATCTTTCTAACGACTCAAAACACGATCAATCGCCCACAGGGCTTGAATCGTTCGTCCACTGATATCATGAAAAAAATTATTCTTTACAGTACCCTGCTGGCCTCATTCTTAGTTCTCAACGCCTGTCAGGAGCAGTACCTGAACCCGAGCGTTGCCACCGAGCAGCAGGTTATCAATTCTACCGATGGGCTGATAACCCTCGTTAATGGATTACAATATCGCTACACCGCTACCCGCGTTGGCGTCCTGTACAACGCCGTTGCTGCCGGTGGTCTATCAGGTCGTGAGCTACGTGTTCTGAACGCAGGGAACACGGATGAGCAGAACCTGGAACTAGGCTTTAATAACGTAACGGGCAGTAATGCAGTGGTTAGGAACCTCTGGTCAACCAGCCAGCTCGTTCGCGCCAACGCGGATATCGTGCTCCAAAACGCGGATCGGGTCGTTACGAACGCCAACGTGAAAAGCGGGATCACAGCGTACGCGTCCATTTTTAAAGCGCTATCGTTGGGAACACTGGCTCAGTTCTTTGAGCAAACGCCCGTCACCACGGGTACCAACGCTCCGTTTGTGGCGCGGACGCAGGCGTTGAGCGTGGCCGTACAGCAACTCGAAGCCGCGGCTACGACCGTTACCTCAGCCAGTGTTTCCACTGATCTAACCGCGAACCGACTGGTGCCGGGTATCAACATTCCCAATACCATTCAGGCGTTGATTGCGCGCTACAGTCTGCTGGCCGGAGATTATGACAAAGCCATTGCAGCCGCTGGCCGGGTCGACCTGACGCAGCGTTCGTTTTTCTCGTTCGACGACAACACGCGTAACCCGATTTTCGAAACGGCGTTCAGCAACGTCAATGTCTTCGCACCGATCAATACGTCGCTGGGGCTACTTGGCGCGCTGATTCCAAACTCCGCCGATAAGCGGCTGTCGTTCTACATTCGGTCGAACCCAACGTCTTCGCAGAATCTGGGTACCGGTTTTTACACGGCTAATTCAGCGCCCATTCCGGTCTATCTGCCCGGTGAAATGCTGCTGATTCGGGCCGAAGCCTACGCCCGAAAAGGCGACGTAGCGAATGCGATAACGGAATTGAACAAAGTACTAACGAAAACGACCGACGCCTGGGGACTGGGTGCTGGATTACCGGCCTATAGTGGTGCGCAGACTGCCGATGCCGTACTGACAGAAATCTACCGGAACCGGGCGATTGAGCTGGCGTTCCAGGGATTCCGGCTCGAAGATAATCGTCGCTTCAACCGCCCCGGTCCCGGCACGCAGCCCAACTCGTCAGCCGAACGGACCCGCAATTTCTTGCCTTATCCGTTCACCGAACGCGACAACAACACGAGTACGCCAGCAGACCCAGCGAATTAAAGAGCGAAAGAATGAAAGAGTGAAAGAGCGATCGCTCTTTCACTCTTTCATTCTTTCGCTCTTTAAACTACTACCAATTCCCTGTCCAGTCCGCAGGTTTTCATAAATTCGTTTGTGAAGACGGCGCGGGTGGGGGCGTCCAGTAATCGATGACGTGCCTCAAGCCAGGCATCCACGTTGACATCTGTATACATCTTCCGAACGCGGTCTGCATCGATGCCAAAATTTATCTTGCCCCAGTGCATGGTAAAAGGAATTCCTAACTCATCGAGTCGACTCCAGGTCCGCACAAAAAAGTCATTTGTCGGGTTGCATTCTACACCATCCAGCTCCAGTACACAAGTTATTGGGAATCGGGTAAAGCCAAGAGTGGCGGACGTTTTTTTCACCCAGCGCATTGCCAGAATACCCGGAAAAGCTTTTTTCTTATTCAGCGCCACAATAGCTTCCAGTACGCGCGGGCTATCTCTTGAATCGATACCAATGGCTGCGCTGGCGGCTTTTCCCCGAATGCTTGTACTCCCGAAAAAGTCCTTTATCGTACCAACCCACCCGTTCGTGTGTTCGATGGCCTGCGGATACAGTACGTTCACTAACGGCGGAATAAGTTGTTTGGGTACCATCCGGTCTAGTAGTGTCTGAATCAACCCCATTGTATCATCGCCATACGTAAATCCCGGTTTGGCGGGTGGTATACTGCCGGATGGCTTGGTCAAGTGCTTATACAGCACCCGAACGTAAGGCCCTTTTGTCTTGTCTGCCCCCGTCAAATCCAACTGGTGCGGATTGAAAATAAGCTGAAAATGGTAAGGTTCTGCGCTGGGTTTGGCTGATGGCATCCCCAATGTTTTGGCGAGTTCCGAGAAATCACAGCCGGTCATGGCTTTCTTAAGACCTTCGTCATAAGGGATACTTTCCTTACTGTATGACTTGAGCCAGAACATATCGGCCACCTCCAGCATAATGCCGTGAATAAAGCCGAACGAACCGAAACTCACCACGGCGGCATTGAACACATCGTCGTCGCGAATCACTTCTGTTACGTCCAGCGTATCTAAAAACGCCTGCCCCGCTACAGGATACGATGCCCGTTCCAGCCAGACGTGCCGGTCAGGACCGCAAACGAGGTGCAGCCCGACAATGGTATCGTGCACAGCACCGAAGTCAAACGCACCACCGTGCGTTCCCGTCGACGTAGCGCCCGCAATCGTTTGCCCATTACTGCCGCCTGAAGCTCTCACCGACTTATTACGTGCCTCAAGCAATTGCTCCAAAATATGAATGGTGGTGCCGCATTCTGTAAAGAATAGGTTATCGGCCGATTTTCCCTCGTTCAGGTAGGCCGGAGCCACTGAACCTGGTCGCACCGCAAATGTTTGCATCAGAGCATTAGTGTCAATCATACCCCCATTCGTGACGCCCACTTTGGCAAACGACCAGTTTTTGCCAATGGCCCGCAGACGGATATTGTTGTCTATGGCGTGTTTGATCAGCCACTGAAAATTAGCCGTCGTCTGCCTATACTCTGATTTACTGTCCGGCATACCGCTGGGAATACTCAGCTTAAACGACGCATCCGGCGTAAGTACCTGTGTGAAATTTTCGTGGCGATTCGTCAGGCTCTTGATCGCTAGTTGCTGAAGTCCATTGGGAAGATTCATCGTGAGGAAGGGATAAGGACGGGATAGATCAGATAGAATCGGTAGGTGGTACGTAGGGCATGCATCGCCACTGGACACGTCGTTTGCTAACGATACCAAGCGTAACAGCCGAGAGGAGATACTGCCCGAACGTAGTTTCTACCATTACGCCGTTGAGGTGATTGGCCCTCGGGTCGCAGGGCGGCTCAAAATCTTTGGGTTGCAGGAGGCCCCAGAAATAGGCGGTCGATGTCCTTTTGTCGTAGGGCACGTTATCAGGGTTGTTAGCGTCAGGCTCCGTGATAATCCGCGTCGTTACGCAACCGGGCAGCGTCAGGACAAGGACGTACAAAAAAAGGCCCGCGTACCCCTTTCGGATACGGGCGGGCCAACTGGCAGGTTGAGGAGATTGCATGGCAGAGTGGTTCGAGATTCATACTATGAAGAAGTTATGAATCCCAAACCATCACCAAGCTAACTCACTGATCAAACGGCAGGTGGGGTTATTGAAAGGTACAAAGAGCGATCGCACCAGAAGGATTTCACTCTTTCATTCTTTCGCTCTTTATCACCTCTCCTGATCTCGTCGATTCATAAATCGCCTGGAAAAGTGCGACTACTTTACGACCATCTTCGCCGGTGACCAGCGGTGGGCGGTTTTCGCGAATGGCGTCGCGGAAGTCAGCGATTTGTAAGCCGAAGAAGTAGGACGTAGCGTCAATCTGATTAAAGAAGTCGGTATCCTCGGCCACGAACTGCGCCAGTTGATTTTCTTCACCCGAAATAGTCCAGAGATCGTTGACCGGTGGCTCGGCTATGCTCGACCGTCCGGCAATGAACATCGCTCCGCCGTCAGTCTGCACACCTACTGATGCGCCGTTCTGTCCATGTACATGCACTTTTCCGAAGATTCCCGGCTTCTGCGCGTTGCTGACGACGATGTTACCCAGGCCACCGTCTTTGAACTTCACGATGGCCAGCGCTGTATCATCTACTTCGATGTACGGATGATTGACGTTACGCCAGACACCATAGACCTCCTCGACTTCGCCCATGTACCACAGCAGGAGATCGAGTTGGTGCGGAGCCTGATTAACCAGGACGCCCCCACCCTCGCCCGACCACGTACCACGCCAGGGATCGCTCTGGTAATACGCTTCGTCGCGCCAGCCGTACATCTGCACGACGCCCAGCGCGGGAGCTCCCAATTTGCCCGTGTCAATGGCCTGCCGGATACGCTGGCAGGGTGCGTAGAACCGGCGCTGACTGATCACGCCTAACTGGCGATCGTTACGTCTGGCGGCTGCCAGCATCGCATCGCAGTCTTCCAGCGAGGACGCCAGCGGTTTCTCGACCAGCACGTGCGACCCGGCATCCAGCGCGGCCACTGTCGGGTCTCGGTGGGCCGGGTGCGGGGTGCAGACCAGGCAAAGGTCTACCCGTTCGCGACTCACCATATCAGCGACGTCGTTGTAGGCCGGGATGTCATACACCTGGGCAAAGGCAGTCGTCTTTTCGGGGGTCCGGCCATAAACGGCCACAAGTTCAGTACCGGGCGTCTGCAACACGCCTTTCGCGTGCAGGTGGGCAACTTTACCGGGGCCAACAATGGCAATACGGAGGGGATGGGGCATTATGGGTAAGTTGATTTCGTCAGAAAGCACGCAAGGCTACCGAAAACGATAAGCAGGAAAGAAGTGCTCTTTACTTATGACCAACTCATCAAAAGTAGTATCAGGCCATTAACCGTGACTACGTCGAGGTAAGTGCGTAAACCCCCTGTAGAGGTAGTACGCTCCCTCCTGTTTATCATTTGTAGCTGCCGTTCACCAACAGTTCACCATCTTCGGTGACGGAGTAGCTTTCGACGTTTTCGTATTCTTTTACCTCGTAGTTGTCCTCGGGTTGCAGGTTATATTTTTGCTTAAAAAGATCTTCCGCCTGCTCCCTGGTTTGATTCACAAAAACGGCAAAATATTGATACGGCTCCTTCCGGTAAACAATCAGTGTAACGGGGCTAGGACTGGTCAGATAGGCTGCGGTTTGATTTTGCATGGCAACTGGGTTATGTAGATTAGTTAGCCCGTAAACTCCCTGCGATCAGCCTTTGTTTACCATACCTCATACGCTAGTAACCGCCACTACAGCGGTCTAATCGACAGCACTTAAAGCTGGATCATTCTTCTACTACAAAAAGATCGAACAGTCGTAATTCTGCATGGCCTGTCAGTTGGTGCTTCGTTCACGGCACAAAAGCGATTAGTCAAACCGGCTCATCCGCTCGTTGTACCGGTCGAGCAGTTCATCGTCTACCGCGCCCGTTTGCTGCAGATCAAACCGGAGAAAATCAGCCCGGTCGGCTCCCACGAGCATGCCCTCAAATTTTAACTCTTCATCCACCCAGTCCGACGTTTTGTGCAGCGCAACGGCCTGTGTGAGAACGGCCTGAATAATAGTGGTAGTCCGCTCTAGGCTTTGCGTTGTCAGAAGCAGCGTTTTCAACGATCTGGTAAAATCCAGACAGGTTGGTTCCTGGGCAGGTAATTCGGTATTCGCCCATTGCTGCGTTAGGGTTTGAATTGCTTCTTTATAAGGCGAATGTTCCAGATCATCAGGGCGAATGCGTAGGGTCACAGGCAAGGCACACAATTTTTGAGAAAACGTTACTTTCGAAAGTATGTTTAGAACGACTTAATCAGGTCGGTTTGTTTTTAGGATGTGACGTTCCAAGCTGGCTAATAATGAATTATAACTGCCTTCCAACGCAACGCCCCTAAATCGGGTTATCTGTTCAAAACTCATTGAAATGGTATGACTCGTTATCTCCTGCTGCTCGCTTTTCTTCTGGTTGAAGGCTGCCAACGGTCTATCGATCCGGGCGACCCGCTCTATCAGACCTGGCGCTGGACAAAGACCAGATACGAGGACGGACGATTAATTCAGAGAACCGCTGATGCCTCGTCTGTCATAAGCTTCCGACCGAATGGCACTATTTTATACGGAGTGGATGGACGTTATGCCGCCTGCTGCTTTCCAAATCGTTTTCGACGGCAGGCCAATAGACTCTACTTCTCTTCTGTTGACCATATTCCAGTGCCGCGCGTCGATAATGCAGAGCGGTGCTACTCTGTCGACTGTATCGGCCAGGGCGATTTCTGGCAAATCAATATCCTGACTGACAGCAGCCTAACCTTAAAAACAAACTTTGGTGAATTGATCTGTATTCCCTATTAATGATATGAAACGTATTCTCCCGTTTGCCGTTCTACTCGCCATGTGCGTCGCCTGCCATAAGGACACCAGCGTCGGTCCCGCCAATCTACTTTTCCAGCGCTGGCAACTGCTCCAAAGAAAACGGATCGGCGATACAGCGTGGATGGTATACAATACGGATGGAGTTTACGATACCGAATACCGCCAAGACGGTACGTTGGTTTACAGACGAGATGGCGTTATCCAGTCGGGTCAGTGCTGCCGGGGAAACTTATTCCGACGCGACGGAGCAAAAATTATCTATTCTGATTTTACCAGTTGTCCCACTGTATTCTGTGCGTCGGTACAATCTGTGGTCATTCAGCAATTGACAGACAACCTGCTGGAGTTGAATGACGGAGCGTACATCATACAATACCAATCCGTTCGGTAATTGAATTACGGTTTCAGCACCACCTTGATCAACCCTTTCTCTTTGTCGTACAGTCGTTTGAACCAGTTTGCCTCTTTAGCGGCACCTCGGCGCTCAAAATGACTTCGACGTTCATGCGTCCCGAAGAAATCAATTCTAAAGCGGCTTCGTATTCGCCGTTGATGGCGCAGGAACCCTGCAAACGCAATTGACGCGGGAGAAGACTACGTCAACGTTTTTCGGGGTTCAAACTAGCGTGCTGGTCTGGCCCCGGAAAACTAAATAATCAGCCGAACCCCACAAAGTTGTTCGACCCGATATTGAAACCGCTGTCCGGGGGAACCGATAAACATGAAGTTAGTAGGAATCTGCCATTTAGCCGATAACTCTCCGATCAGTTCCGGCCCAAAAGACCCCTGGATTCGCTCGTAGGTAACATCAATCTCCGGGTAGGCACGGTCAAGCGCTTCGATGTCCCGGTGCAGGTGTTCCGGGGCCTGGAAATGCTCATTTTCGATGGTTACGATACGCAACCGATTTGTTTCTTCATTATCCTGAATATAGATCATGACCCGGTTAAGTGACGCGATATCATCACCCTTCGAGAAGAAAACAAACTCCTGATCGTTGATTTTCTTAATCGTTTCGTTGGTCCAGCGGGTAAATCGCTCAATACCTCTTTTCAGCGGTCGAAACAAGTACAGGATAATCGATAACAACCCACTTAGCAGCAGAGTCCGGTCCATCATTATCAATGCTACCAGAAACGTCGGGATAAAGTATTCGAAAAACACCAGTACGTATTGCGGATTAAACATTACGTTACCCGCCAAGGCTGCCCCCACGGCGATTAGAGCCAGAAATACCGAACCAGATGTTGCCCGCTGCGGCCGGGGAAGCCGTTTTCGCCGGAGTTTAAGCAACAGATTACCGATGCCAAATAAGCCCATCACCGACAGAAAAGAAATTGTATAAACACCCGCCAGCGCCTGTAGTTCCCCCCCCGTACTCAGCAATACAGCTACGCACAGCACGAAAAAGACCAGTAGAATGTAGTAAGGAGCCTGCCGGTTATTCTCCTTTAACAGAAACTGGGGAAAGATGCGGTCCAGCGTCATGCGCTTGATCAAACCGCTTACCCCTACGAACGACGTCAGAACAGCCCCGCTTAATACCAGCACGGCGTCGAAGGATACCAGCCAGGAAAGCCAGTGCCCCCCCGACCGCTCGCCCATGAACGCCAGTAGTGACTGCTGGTAGTTCTGTACGTTATCCAGGGGAATAAGGCCAAGCGCCAGGATAGCAATGAGCGGGTTGAAGATGGTTACAATGATCCACATGTTCCGCAGGGTCTTGGGAAATACCCCCCGGTCCTGTTCTTCGACGTAGTTAGCGGAACTTTCAAATCCGGAAATACCAAGCATAGCCGCCGAAAAGCCCGCAAAGAGCTGGAAGGGAATACTCTGTTCCGATTTGAGAGTAAAATTAAGCCGAAACTGCCCAGTCCCTTCAGTAATCAGATGCCAGCCGCACACCAGACACAGGATGCTTAACGTGGCCAAGTGAATGATAAAAATAACTACCGCTGCTTTCGACGATTCTTTTAAACCGAGCAGATTCAGCAGAAAAAACAGAAGCAACAGGCCAATGGTACCCAGAATAATTGGTAGTGACGGACTGAAGATTGCAGCATAGTGAATCGCTTCGTTCGCCGAAATCACACTGGTGGCTACGTACGACAGGATAGTGAGGCAGGCAGCTAGCGACGCCATGGATTTGTTGGCCGAGTTGAGCAGTACATTGTACGCTCCACCATTGAGGGGTAACGCCCCAACGACTTCTCCGTAAATTTTTCGGAACAAAAACAAGGTCCCCCCTACCAGCAGCAGCGAAATCCACGCGTACTGACCTGCGTACAGCAGGCTGAGGGCCGATACGTACAGGCAGGATGAACTGATGTCATTTCCACAGATAGCTGTTGCTGGCAATTCGCTTAACTTGGCGTGTTTTTCCATCGAAGGGGTTAGGCTAGAATCATTCACTACCAACAAGTCTACGCATTTCGACGGTTTTCTGCCAGCGCCACGTTCATTTCGTTGCAAAACCAGACTTCCTGCTGCGGGAACGGAATGGTTATGCGATGTTGCCCAAAAAGCGCATCGATCCGAAAACGCAGATCGCTTTTCACAAACTCTATCTTCAGAAAATCGTAACTGTAAAAAAACAATTTAAAATCCAGCGACGAAGCTCCGAACTCCCGGAACTGTACGGAGGCTGCAGATGTCTGCAAAACCTGCGGGTGCTCGCTAGCTACCTGCAGCAAAAGCGCCTTTACCAGGGATAAGTTACTCCCGTAGACAAGTAGTTCGTGAAGCCGTAGATACGCACAGAGGATGAGTGCTATAAGGGTCCTATTAGACAGGTCCCTTATAGTTTGTCCATTCGTTTCCAACGCAACGCCCCTGAATCGGGTCATCTGCTCAAAACTCATTGAAATGGTATGACTCGTTATCTCCTGCTGCTTCTTGTCGCGCTCTCCGTCGCCTGTCACAAGGACACCAGCGTCGGTCCCGCCAATTTACTTTTCCAGCGCTGGCAACTGCTCCAAAGCAAACGGATCGGCGATACAGCGTGGGTCGTGCATGATACGGATGGAGTTTACGATACCGAATACCGACAGAACGGTGCGTTGGTTTACAGACGGGACGGCGTTGTGCTGCCCCAGCAGTGCTGTGCACCTACTCATTTTCGCGGCAAAGGAAAAGAGATCACCTACACAACTGTGACCAGTTGTCCGTATGCGCTCTGCGCAGGTACCATCTTACCCGCTACTATTCAGAAACTGACCCCTGACCTACTGGAGTTGAATGACGGTATCTATATCATGCAGTATCAATCCGTTCAGTGACCAAATCCGCTACGGTTTCAGCACCACTTTGATTAATCCTTTCTCTTTGTCGTACAGCCGTTTGAACCAGTCTGCTCCCTCAGCCAGCGGCACCTCGGCGCTCAAGATGGCCTCGACGTTCATACGGCCGGAGGAAATCAACGCCAGAGCTGCTTCGTACTCGCCGTTGATGGCACAGGAGCCCTGCAAACGCAATTGACGTGTAACGACGGCCTGTAACGGAATCTCGACCGTGGGCGCGAGATTACCCACCAACGTAACGGTAGCCCCTTTCCGGACACAGTCGATGGCTGTTTTCACAGTTGGCCCGGCGCCTACCACCTCAAACGATACGTCGGCACCGCGACCGTGGGTGAGCGCCTGTACCTGCTGGGCTACGTCAGCCGAACGGGCATTGATGATGTGCGTAGCGCCCAATTCATTCGCCAAGGCCAGCCGGTCGTCGTCCAGGTCAATGGCGATGATCGTGGCGCAACCCGCCAGCTTCAGCGCCTGAATCACGAATAGACCAATCATACCAGCGCCTACCACCACGGCCGAATCGTTGATGTGGATGGGCGTCAGACTCACGGCATGCAGCGCGACCGCCACCGGCTCGACCAGGGCGGCCTGCGTGAACGTAACGTTGTCGGGAATGGCGTAGAGAATGTGCTGCGGCACGGATACGTATTCGGCAAAAGCGCCCTGCCGTTTGAAGTCAGGAGTGGAAACGCCCACCACTTCGCGTCCGTCGCTGAGGTTATACATGCCCCGTCGGCTGTACCAGTCGTCCAGCGCGTAAACAGTTGAATCGAACGTAACGCGGTCGCCGGTGGCCCAGTCTTTTACGTCGCTGCCCACCTCGGCAATGATGCCCGACGCTTCGTGGCCCATCGTGATGGGCGGAATCCGCCGACCGCTGCTGCCGTCCATGCCATGCACATCAGACCCGCAGATACCAACGGCCTGTACCCGTACCAGCACCTCATTGGGTTTGATGGTGGGTTTGGCGACGTCCTGTAATTCAAAATGATTGTATTCCGTAAGAACCAGTGCTTTCATCGTCGTTGCCCGGACAAGTCCGGTCGTTAAAGAGTAGTCAACCACGGCCTCTGACTCATTCAGGTTACAGTGGTTGCTGATAAATTTTTATAAAAACGTCGGATGGTAGCTGATCATACTCACCGCGCTGCAGATATGGATTGATTTCGTACGTAATAACTTCATCCATAAACTCCGGCACCTCGCCAAACAGTCGGCTGGCTGATGCGGGTGTGTATTTCTTTTTCACCCGGATAAGCCGCTGTTCCGGTTCGTTGTTCCAGGCTGGGTTGGCCCCCAGTACCAGCTGAATTTTAGCCCAGTCGCCCACAAAGTATTCCTGCAACAACGGAATAATTCGCTCCCGGAACGCATTACAGAGATCCTCGTGCGTTGTTACGTTCATTAGATACGCGTGCCCCAACTGGTGATCACTGTCGAGTAGGTATTCGATTCGCTCGTTCATCGTCCGCAGCAACTGCGCCAGATCGACGCCCTCAACGGTTCCCAGCAGCGACGGATCGGGCAGTACTTCGCGGAACGCAAACCGACGGCGCAGGGCAATGTCGAGCAGCGCAATGGATCGGTCGGTAGTGTTCATCGTGCCGATCACGTACAGGTTCAGCGGCACGCCAAAGCGCTCCGTCGAGTAGGGCAGGGTGAGCCACAGTTCATGATCAGCACCGAGCCGTTTGTCGGGTTCAAGCAACGTAATGAGGTCACCAAATACGCTGGCAATGTTCGCCCGGTTGATCTCGTCGATCAGCAAATAATGAGCCGGTGCTTTTTGTAGTTTCTGTCGTCGGTTATCGGCCGTATCATTCAGGCAATCGGCTATGGTAGCGTAACCTGCCTGCTGCACGGCCGTCAGACAGGCCTTGTGAAAAATCCCTTTCCGAATGCGGTAGCTGATCTGGTTGTTGATCGTTTCCGGCCGAATTCCTTCAACAAATTCCTCGTAGCTATAGGACGGGTGAAACGTAATCAGACTGGCGCGATCTGAATTCTTGTCGGTCAGATACGGTTGCAGCACGTGCGTTTTCCCCGTACCCGGCGGACCAAACAGGATCAGGTTCAGGGGCTGCCGGACCGACTCAATCTCGGGCGTATAGTCAACGCTGTCTTCTTCCACGCCGTTCTCACGCGGTACATGATCACCGAGTGTCGGGTCGGCGGCCAGCCGGATCAGTTCGCTGAGGTACGCTTCGTCTTCGGCCGCCCGGTAGATATCAGGATTATGCCGGGCCGAGTGCGGCCCCCGCCGGGTGGCTTCAACCAGTTCCGGCAGGCAGTCGAGCCAGCACTGCTGAATGGCCGGCTGATAAAGCAAATGGGCATTGGAATGACCAATAATTGCGGCTACGTAGTTCGACTTTTCACTGATCTGGCTAAAGTCCAGTTCCTCGTAACTCAGCAGTTGTTCCTGGCACGATTTTTTGACAGTTAACCAATATTCGGCTTCACCCCGGTGCGGTTTTACCAGGCGAAGCCCCCACACGAAGTTAACGTTGGCCGTAATAGCCCGCTGGTCCTTACGCACCGTAAAGGCCAGTTTGGCGTCACCGTTGGGGAGATTGACAATATCGATAAGCTCTTTTAACAGCCCGAAAAACCGACGAACGGCTTCGGGATGATTGATGTCGCGGATTTGATCGACTAAGGCTGACTGCTGGGAATCGGTTGGCACAAATAAGGGAATAGGTCAACAAACAAAACAATCAATCAGCGAGCGTTTGCAACGGTTGTCTTTGCCTCACGGATGGCGTTGTCGTTTGTTAATTTGATCGATGTATTCCTTGCGAAGCTACGACTTTTCCCTCTTTTCCGGTACATTCGTTTTACGGGTCTAATCAGCCAGTATGCCATCTATTATGCGTCTTTCGCTACGTCTACTTTTCTTTCTTCTGTCAATAGGATTCGCAGCCTGTAAGAATACGGACAAGGCTGATCCAACCCCCGTTTGCCAGCTTCTCAGCACCACCGACCAACTCGTGGAAACCAGCGGCCGACTGACGGACGAACTAATCCGGACGTTTACCTATAGCGCCAATGCCGTAACAGCCATTGGCGAAAAGTCGGCCAATAAAGAAGCGCTCTTTCGGCTTATGTCCACCAATCAGCGCGTAGCAGAGGCCGTCAATGGTCAGGACGTGATTACCCTGAGCTACGGCACCAGTACGACCCAACCCGTCAGTGCGACGTTCAGTCGCTCGGACGCGGTGCAGTCTACGTTTGTGCTCGAATATAATGCAACCGGAGCGCTGACCCGTGTTGTAGAAAGCCGCCGGGTGCTGCCCGCCAACTCCCTGACGACTGAGCGGGCTTATTCTTTTACCTATGATAACGCGGGCAACCTGACACTGGAGCGGGCCCGGTTCACGTTACGTACGGGTGTGGTGTCGGAGCAGGAAACCGAATACGTCTTCGATACGCACGCATCGGTGTACGCCAACTTCAGCGCCCGTCCATTGCTTACGATTATTGCCCTGACGCAGGCTGTCGAAACAAAGCCGGGCCGGTTCTGGCACACCAGAGCGCCCTTGTCTTTCCAGACGTTCGACCTCACAACGGCTGGTACCCGGTCCACCATGCGCGAAGCAACTACTTATATCCCTACCTACGACGGCAACGGCTCGTTAACTACCCAGGAACAAACAGCCCTCCTTTATCAATCCAGCGTTCCCACGCCAACGACAAAGAAAAACCGGCAGGTATTTACGTACCAGTGTAACTGATTTTTACGGGTTGGCTGGTGCAAGGGCTGCGTTTCATTTACCGGCCACCTTTGCTATCTGTCGGTTAGCAGAACCATGACTCCAGAACACGCATGGCTGTTTCGAATAACAGGATTCTGCATGATCACTCTACCTCTGTATGGAAAAAGAATGCAGCAACTGACAATTTGGCGCCGGCTTCCGCTACGTTATGTAGCCGAAAAATCGTTGTTTTGCAGCTATGAGAAACCTATTCATTGCTCTTTTACTCAGCGTATCAGCTTCGGCTTTCGGGCAGGCATCGGTAGCCTACTACCCATTCAACAACCTCGTTACCGTCAGCACCAATGCCGATCGGTTGTTCTGGGCCGACGCGCGGGTGCAGACCAATACGGTCTTTGCTTCGCTTAGCACGACCCTCTGCCCCATGGTCAACATCGTCCGGAAACAGCAGGTCAACTATTACACTGGCCTGGGTGTGCGTTTCAACCCACTCAACGGCCTCGATAACCGCGACGTGCTGGAGGGCTACTCACTCCAGGTCGGGGTCCGCGTGAAACCCATTCCCTTTGTGCCTAATCTACGCGTTGCCTTTGAGATTGCGCCTTACGCCCGCAAGGATTTCAAACTCGGCAGTATGCAGTCTTTTCTGGGTATTGCTTACCAGTTCAGCAAGAAGAAGCAGCCTTTGTAGGTAGACAAGAGACAATAAGACGGAAGAAGAAAGACCAGTATAGAAGAGAAAAGACGTAAGAAGAAAGAAGCGCATCAGCTAACCTCTTTCTTCTTACGTCTTTTCTCTTTTGTCTATTCTTACTTCTTATCCGGCGCGTTGTAGGTGAACATGCCGTGTTCCAGTTTATCGGCCCGGTCGAAGAGTTGCAGAGCTTTTTGATACGTATCGTCCGCTTCGGAAATGACCTGGAAATACTCGTTGTTCAGCCCCGCCTTGTTGCTTTTCTGATACACATAGCGGGCTACCAGCGCTTTGATCTGCGTCCGAATATACTCTTTCGAGCGGTTGTATTCCTTCTGATTGAACGGCACTCCTTCGGCAGCAGCCTCTTTTGTCAGCCGATTCATAAAAGCATCGTCCAGCGTAACCGTCCGGTCAAACTCGGCGAACGGCAGCTTTTCCAGACGCTTCCGGTTCGCGTTGGCATACTCGACAGCGTACTCACGAATAAGATTCTTGTTAAACAGCTTGATCAGATACGGTGTCTGCCAGCTCGAATCGCGGGGAATGAAATAGTCGGGAGTGATTCCCCCGCCACCGTACACGACCCGGCCGCCGTCGGTTTTGAATTTCAGTTTGGGATCGTTCTTGATCGAATCGGCAATGTAGTATTCACCCCGCTTCGAGCGCAGCTCCAGGTCTTTCTCATAGTCCCCTTCCTGACCCGGAATGTAAGGTTTCTGAATGCTGCGTCCGCTGGGTGTGTAGTACCGCGAGATCGTGAGTCGCAGTTCGGAGCCATCGCTCAGTTGAACCGGCATCTGCACCAGCCCTTTCCCGAACGAACGCCGACCCGCAATCAGGGCGCGGTCATGGTCCTGCAGGGCACCCGCCACAATTTCCGAAGCCGAGGCACTCCCCTCATCCACCAGCACGACCAGCGGCCCTTCTTCAAACTGACCCGCAATGCGCGCAAACGTCTGACGGTCGTAGCGGTTGTCTTTCCCGTTGGTGTACACCAGCATTTTGTTACCCGAAATAAATTCGTCGGCAATGCTGGTTGCCCGATCCATGTAGCCGCCGGGGTTATTGCGCAGGTCCATCATCAACTGCTTCATCCCCTGACTTTTCAGCGACGCCAGCGCCGTCTTGAACTCATCGTAAGTTGTTTCGGAGAAGCGGTTGACTTTGATGTAGCCCGTTTTGTTATCAATCATGTAAGCCGCATCGATTGAATAGGTCGGAATCCGATCGCGGGTCACGGTGTACACTTTGGGAGCTTTGTCTCCTTTGCGCAGAATCGTCAGCTTGACCGGCGTACCGCGTTTGCCACGTAACGCTTTGTAGACATCGCTGTTTTCAATTTTGGTACCAACCAGCGCCTTGTCATCGACTTTGATGATTTTGTCGCCACTCTGGATGCCGACGGCTTCAGATGGCCCGCCCGACATGGGCGTTACGACGTACACCGTGTCTTTATAAATGTTGAACTCGACCCCAATTCCGTCGAAGCCGCCTTCCAGTTGCGAGCGGGCTGCAACTGCGTTCTGCGGATTCAGATAGGCCGTGTGCGGGTCAAGTTTCTGCAGCATCTGCTCGATTGAATAATCGACCAGCTCATCGGTATTAACCGTATCGACGTAGTTATTTTCGATCAGCTGCAGGATTTCCCGGTATTTCGTGTAACCCCGCCCAATGGTATTCAGGCTTTTGGTACCGCCAAAGAACGTAGCGCCGATCAGCATGCCACCGGCCATCGTCAGCCCCAGCAGCATGGGAAGGCGCACCGTTGATTTATCATTGCGAATATGTTCCCGGCTTCCTTTTGGGGTTGCCGATTCGCCGTTTGTTAATTGTCCTTCTTCCATATGGTGCCTACCTTCCTTCAGTCGTTTCTATACCCCCTAAACGTTTGGAATATAGCGAAATGTTTGCCACGTTATCGACTGTTTTCTAAAAAAATGTTAAAGCCTACTCTGCGGTGATTCACGTACAATTTACCCCTCATTTTTCGGCGCAAACGAGGACTTAACGTCTATCCGTAAAGTTCGTAAACTGGTCGAGAGAGGCCGGATTCCGGAGGGTATCCCGACTGACGGCCAGCGATGGGTCGACGCCGGCCAGTATTTTTTTCACCGGCGTTTCAACCTTCTTCCCGCTGATGGTGTACGGAATTTCGTCAATGGCATAAATCTGGTCCGGTACATGCCGGGGACTAAGCTGCTTTCGCAGGGTAGCCTTGATGCGAGCGATCAGTTCATCGGTCAGTGTATGCCCCTTCCGCAGCACCACGAACATCGGCATAAAATAGCGCCCACCGGGTTGTTCCAGCCCGACAATCAGGCTGTCGGCAACTTCGGGCAGGTTTTCGATGGCGCTGTAGATATCGCTGGTTCCAATCCGAACGCCATCGCGGTTCAGGGTCGCGTCCGAGCGGCCGTAAATAATAACCCCGTTCCGTTCGGTAATCTCGATGTAATCACCATGCCACCAGAGGCCGGGGTATTTTTCGAAATAACTCGCGAAGTAACGCTGGTTACCGGTGTCCCCCCAGAAATAGATGGGCATAGAAGGCATCGGTTCCAGAATGACCATATCGCCCTGTTTACCCCGAACCGAATACCCCTTCTCGTCGTAGGCTTCGACCTTACAACCCAGCAGCCGGCACTGAATCTCCCCTTCGTAGACAGGTTGGAGAAGATTCCCCCCCACAAAACCGCTGCAGATGTCAGTCCCGCCACTGAACGAAATCAGCCAGACGTCCGACTTGATCGCGTCATAAATCCAGCGGAAGCCTTCGGGCGGCAGGGGTGATCCGGTAGACGCAATAGTCCGTAGATTTCCCAGCCTGAACTCGCTGCCCAGCCGTTTACCGTCTGCCGTCAAATCAGCTTCGGCGCGCATGCAGGCCAGGTAAAAAGCAGCCCCGCCCCCGAAATGATTGATACGGGCCTCTTCGGCCAGTTTCCAGAGCGTTTTCAAATTCGGATAGGAAACCGATCCTTCGTACAGTACCAGCGTAGCACCGACAAGCATGGAGCCGAGCGCAAAATTCCACATCATCCAGCCCGTAGTCGAATACCAGAAGTAACGCTCGCCTTCACGCACGTCCTGGTGCAGGGCCAGCGTTTTCAGGTGTTCGAGCAGGCAGCCTCCCACGCTGTGGGTAATAGCTTTGGGCTTACCCGTCGTTCCCGACGAATACAACACCCAGATTGGATGATTGAAGGGGACAAGTTCAAACGTCAAACCGTCGGGTGCGTAGGTTTCCAGTACCGAGGCCCAGAGAGTCGCCCGTTCCATACGACTGTCGGGGTCGAGATACGGCACCCAGATCACCCGCTGCAGGGTAGGCAGGCTGATACGTAGTTCCCGTATATCTTCGGTTTTATCGATGGGCTTCCCGTTATACGTATAGCCATCAGCTGCAATCAGAATTTTTGGTTCGATCTGTTGAAAGCGGTCAACAACGCTGTTCGTGCCAAAATCGGGTGAGCAGCTCGACCAGACAGCGCCGATGGCGTTGGTAGCCAGAAACGCAATGACCGCTTCAGGAATATTGGGTAATACCGATGCAACCCGGTCGCCAACGCCAACCCCCTGCTGTTTCAGATAAGCCGCGACGGCCGCTACCTGCTTTTCCAGGCTAGCCCACGAGATTGTGGTCAGTCGGTGTTGCTCCGACGCGAACATAAGGGCAGGATGCTGCGCGTTTTTGTGGCGAAAGATATGCTCGGCGTAATTGATCGTAGCCCCGCTGAACCACTCCGTCCCAATCATACTGAGGGTATCGGGTTGAAAAACAACCTGCCGATAGTCGGTTCCGCTCTGCACGTCGAAAAACTCCCAGATGCTGGCCCAGAAATCTTCCAGATCCGTAACAGACCACTCCCAGAGATCATTATAATCCCGGAAATACAGTCCTTTCTTGACAAAAAGCCAGTTGAAATACTGTTTCAGAATCGACTGATCGGCCGTCCGGCGGTCGGGTTTATAGAGGAGATTGGGTAGGTTCTGTGTCATCGTGGGGTGGCAGGCTACGCATGAGTTAGACAGGTGAGCCCCTTAGACAACGATTTTAGGCCAACTTCTTGCGTCTTCGGATTGTTTTTTCAATAAAATGCGTTGTGTCCGCAGCAGGCGTAGCAGCGATTCTTGCAAAAGCTGTACCTTTGCATCCCTTTTGAACAGGGCATTATACTTACCGCTGATAATCAGCACATCAAATACGCACAACAGTACGATTTACTGTATTTTTCCATGAATCAAGACTCAGAACAGAACCGCCCCGGCCGCCCAGATTCGCGCCGTGATGGCGAGAGTCGTTCCTTCGGCCGTCGGGATGACGCTCCACGCTTTAATCGATCTAACAACAGCTCGCGCAACGACCGTAGTGGATACGAGCGTAGTGGCAACGAGCGCTCGTCTGACAGCGACAAGCCCCGTTTTAACCGCGACAGAGACAACTCTGACCGTAGTGGAAGCGACCGTAGTAGCAATGACCGCCCGCGCTTTAACCGTGAGGGAGGTAACGACCGTAGTGGATACGACCGCAGTGGCAGCGATCGGCCGCGCTTTAATCGGGATGGCGGAGACCGCCCATCCTTCAACCGGGACCGTAACAGTAACGACCGTAGTGGTAACGACCGTGGCGGCAATGACCGCCCCCGTTTCGACCGCGAAGGTGGTAACAACAGCCGTGGTGGATACGACCGTAGTGGCAACGACCGTAGTGGTAATGATCAGCCACGCTTTAACCGAGATAATAACGAGCGGGGCGGTAATGATCGTCCTACCTTTAACCGCGACCGGGGTGATCGTGGTGGCAATGATCGGCCACGCTTCAACCGAGATGGCGACAACAGCCGCGGTGGTAACGAACGTAGTGGATACGACCGTAGTGGCAACGACCGGCCGCGCTTTGATCGGGACCGCAACGACCGTGGCGGCAATGACCGGCCTCGTTTTAATCGCGACGGTGGTAACGACCGTAGTGGCGACCGGCCATCGTTCAACCGGGATCGTAACGACGATCGCCCACGGTTTAACCGCGAAGGTGGCAATGATCGCCCGCGTTTTAACCGGGACGGCGATAATAGCCGTAGTGACCGTAGTGGTAACGACCGTAGTGGTAACGATCGGCCACGCTTTAATCGGGATCGGAGTGATCGTTCAGACAAACCAGCATTCAAACGGGTAGGTGGTTTTCAGCGCAACTCCGACGAACGGAACCGCGAAAACTGGAACCGTTCTGACCGGAACGAAACACCCCGTCGTGGCCGTCGCCAGGATGGTGCCTATGATCCAAACGACCGCTTCACGAGCGATCAACGCAAGGATTCGGGCGATCGCCGGACCGGACAATATAAGAAAGCGCCTAACTACGAACTGGAAATCGCCCGTAATCGCGATATGCAACGGAACGATCGACCCACTCGGAACGACCGCAGCCAGGGCGATAAAGAAAATCGGCCAGTAGCCACGGTTCACAATGACGAACCCGGTCTGACGCGGCTTAACCGCTACATTGCCAACTCGGGCGTTTGCTCGCGTCGGGAAGCAGACGAACTGATCGCGCAGGGCAACATTTCGGTAAACGGTAAAGTCGTGACCGAAATGGGCTACAAAGTAAAAGAGGGCGATACGGTGAAATATGGCACAAAAGTGCTGAACCCCGAACGCTTCGTTTACGTCCTGCTGAATAAACCAAAAGATTATATCACGACGACGGACGATCCGGAAGAACGGAAAACCGTTATGGAGCTAGTAGCTGATGCGGGTAATTTCCGGATGTATCCGGTAGGCCGTCTGGACCGTAACACTACGGGTCTGCTGCTGCTAACCAACGACGGCGAACTGGCTGACAAGCTGACGCACCCGTCGTACAACGTTCGCAAAATTTACCAGGTGGAGCTGGACAAGCCCATCACCGAAGAGCATTTCGACGCCATTAAACAGGGCATTACGCTGGAAGACGGTGAAATCAAACCCGACGCGCTGAGCATCGTTACGCCCGACGCTTACGTTGTCGGTATCGAAATTCACTCGGGCCGGAACCGCATCGTGCGTCGTATTTTCGAGAACTTCGGCTACGAAGTCACCAAGCTGGACCGTACGACTTACGCTGGCCTGACCAAGAAAGAACTGCCCCGCGGTAAGTGGCGTTTCCTGGAGCCGAAAGAAGTCATCAAGCTGAAATACCTGAATTAATAAAGAGCGAAAGAGTTAATGAGCGAAAGAGCGAAAATCCATCCGGACAATCGCTCTTTCGCTCATTAACTCTTTCGCTCTTTGACCTTATGAATCACCTGTTCCCTTATATCGAACTAGCATTACTGCATCCTGACGTAACGCTTAATGAGCAGTACAGCGCGCTCGATGACGTAACGCAGTTGGGTATGGCGGGCCTGACCGTAGCGCCGTTCTGGGTGAAGAAATTCCGGCGCGAGCTGGGCGACACGCACCCGGCCGTACTGGCAACAGTGGTTGGCTATCCATACGGGTACCAGCGTACGGAAGCGAAACAGACCGAAGTGGAGTGGGCACTAAACGACGGAGCCAGCGAAGTAGAGATTGTTCTCAATACCTCTGCCCTCTTTTCTCCCTCGGCCGACTGGTTGAAGATTGAAGTAGCCAAACTGGTAAAGCTAGCTCATGCGCGCGAGAAGTTCCTGACGGTTATTATGGAGTCGGCGCTACTTACGCCTGATCAGCAGAAACACCTCATCAAACTCTCAGTTGACGCTGGAGCCGATTTCATCAAAAACGCAACGGGAATTCGTAATGATTCCTTCTCGCTGGAAGTAGCCTTACAATTTCGACAGGCTATACCAAAATCAGTAGGGGTCAAAATTATCGCCGACGGGGCTATTTCCGATCAGCTTGATGCACTGATCGCTGCGGGTGTCGAGCGGCTGACGCTACGGTACCCCAGTCCCTTGCTGGAAGATTGATTTACTTTTTTGTCATGCTGACGAAGGAAGCATCTTAACGTTTCCTATCGCATAAGTCAGGAGACACTAAGATGCTTCCTTCGTCAGCATGACAAAAACAAAGACGTAAAAGGAAAGAAGTGCATCTGCGAACCTCTTTCCTTTTACGTCTTTTCTCTTTTATCTCAATCTTGTCTACGGTTTCACCGCCAAGTCCCGCGTCAGGGTAAAGTCTTTCTTCTGGCGAATGTCCTCCGATGACGCGCCTGCCATAACGGTGAACTCACCTTTTTCAACAACCCAGTTCATGCTGGGATTATACAGTTTCAGGTCGTCGGCGGTCAGGGTGAACGTAACAAGTTTTTCTTCACCCGCTTTCAGGTTCAGCCGCTCAAACTTTTTGAGTTGCTTCAATGGGCCAACTACCGAACTGGTTTTGTCATCCACGTATAGCTGAACTACTTCGTCTCCGTCACGGCTGCCGGTATTTTTCACAGCCATCGTTACCGTAACCGCTACGTCATTGCCCGTTTCCGATACCGATACGTTCAGATTACTGTAGTCAAATTTTGAGTAGCTCAGTCCATAACCAAACGGATAAAGCGGCTTGGTGTCCATCTCAACGTAATCGTGGCGAGACGGCTTTTTGTAGTTGTAATACACCGGCAGTTGCCCCGCCGATTTGGGAACGGAAATCGGCAGACGGCCGGCGGGGTTGTAATCACCGAAGAGAACATTGGCGATAGCGTTGCCCCCCTCCTGCCCCGGATACCAGGCATTGACGATAGCAGGTACGTTAGCCGCAGCCCAGTTTAAATTCAGCGGACGTCCTTCGATCAGCACCAGAACGACTGGTTTCCCGGTCTGCATCACGGCTTTCAGCAGATCCAGTTGCTTGCCCAGCATATCCAGACTGGCGCGGTCAAAGCCTTCGCCACTTTCCATATCGCTTACGACACCTTCTCCCGCCTTTACCGTAGCCGCGCCCGTATTCTGGTATTCCGTCTTGAAATCGCGGGCGCTGGAGCCGCCCAGCACCACTACGGCTACGTCGGCCTGCTGAGCCGCCTGCACGGCCTCAGCAAGGTTAGCATTCGTTGTGTCGCGAATAGCGCAGCCTTTTACGTACGTAACGCTGGCAGAGTTACCTATTTTGTTTTTGATCCCCTGTAATACCGTTACTACGTTACCGTCGGCCTGTGGAGCTGTGTAATCACCAAGTTGGTTATAGACGTTGTCGGCGTTGGGACCGATGACAGCAATGCGCTTGGTTTGCTTATTCAGCGGCAGCAGGTTTTTATCGTTTTTCAGCAGAATAACCGACTCCTGAGCCACGCGTCGGGCCAGATTGACGTGGGCGGTATTCCGTACACCAGCCGTTGCTTTCTCAGGCGATACATACGGGTTTTCGAACAGACCCAACTGAAATTTCTGGCGCAGTACGTGGCTTACCGCCGTATCCAGCACGGCGGCCGATACCATGCCTTGTTTGATTGCCTCCAGTAGCGGTTTACCAAATCCGTAACCGCTCAAGTCCGCATCCAGTCCGGCGTTGATGGCCTGCGCAGCCGCTTCGGCAGCACTCACGGCCGTGTGGTGATTACTCCGCAGTCCTGAAATACTGCTCAGATCTGACACCGAGAAGCCCTGAAAGCCCCATTGTTTACGTAAAACAGTCTTCAACAAGTATGGATTAGCCGTACAGGGAACGCCGTCGATGGAATTGTACGCCGTCATAATCGACAAGGCACCAGCTTTCACGGCCGCCCGGAACGGGGGCAGATACACCTGCATCAGTTCGCGGGGTCCGGTGGCGACACTTCCTCCGTTGTGCCCCCCTTCGGGGACGCCATAAGCCGCGAAGTGTTTGAGCGTCGAAATGATGTTGACGCCACTTTTCAGGCCTTTCCCCTGGAAGCCCGTCACCATCGCAACCCCCATCTGACTATTTAGAATCGGATCTTCGCCGTAGGTTTCCTCCACCCGCGACCAGCGCGGTTCGCGCGCCAGATCAAGAACGGGTCCATAACCGGCGTGAGCGCCCTGCAAGCGTGCTTCCTGCGCAATGGCAGTTGCCATTTCGTTAATCAGGGCCGGGTTCCACGTGCTCCCCTGCCCCAGCGCCGTTGGGAAAACGGTTGTGCCGATGGCCATGTGGCCGTGCGGGCATTCTTCGGACAACAGCATAGGAATGCCTAGCCGTGTATTCTCGATGACGTATTTCTGGAGGGCGTTGGTCGCCTGAGCGGCCAGGGCTGGATTTAAACCCGTTTTTATCGTTTTCTGCGTCCAGGGGTCGGCACGTAACGTAGCCCAGAGCATACCAATGTGTTCTTCATTAACCGCCTTCTTGAATTTATCGCTGACCGATACGTTGTCGCCCTGCTTCTGGTACATTTCCCAGCCCAGCAGTGTAGATAACTGACCGACTTTTTCTTCGGTCGTCATTCGCTTCAGCAAATCCTGCACCCGTTTATCAACCGGGGCGGCTGCATTCTTGTATACGGGAGTAGCTGATTTCTGCGCGTATGTGGCAGGCGAAAACAAAGCCAAGCCAACTGCCAGCGTCAATAATTTACGGGTAGGTAATGCATTCATCCCGAATGATACGCAGAAAAGTAATCTGATCGTCCGCACCAGCCACAGAAACGTAACATATTTTAATAAATTTTAAAATATGCGGCTTAGCCGTATAGGCAAGGGCCAGCATCTATGCCGGATCTTGATTCAGTTTTGATGTACGTTTCGTCTCACTCATGAACACATATACCAGCAGTGAAGCAGCGATGGCCGCCGTGATATACCAGTAGAAATAGGACTCGTGTCCCTCATTTTTGAACCAGAGCGCAATGTATTCGGCGGTGCCACCAAACACGGCAACTGCCAGCGCGTAGGGTAACCCAACGCCCAGCGCTCGTACTTCGGCGGGGAAAAGTTCGGCTTTGACAACCGCGTTAATGCTGGTGTAACCACTCACGATAATGAGAGCCGCCAGTAAAATAAAAAACGCTTCCCATTGGCCAGACGCATGGCTCAATGCCGTCAGCAGTGGCACCGTCCCCAGCGTACCAAATACGCCGAAACCCAGCAGCAGCGGGCGACGACCAATTTTGTCTGACAACAGACCAAACAGTGGCTGTAGGCTGGCAAAGATCAGGAGCGACAGGAACGACACCAGCGTCGACTGGCCCTTTGTCAGGTGAACCGTATTGACCAGGAACTTCTGCATGTAGGTCGTGTAGGTATAAAACGCCAGCGTTCCGCCCGCCGTTAATCCCACTACGGTCAGGAGCGCTTTGGGATGTTGCAGCAACTCATTCAGCGTACCTTTTTCTTTTTTAGCCTGCTGCGCTTCAAAGGCATGCGTTTCGTCCAGATGCTGCCGCAGGTAGAGCGCCACCACCGACAGTAGGGCTCCGATTACAAACGGAATCCGCCAGCCCCAGGCGTGCAGCTCCTCCTCAGTCAGCAGCAGTTTTTGGAGAATAAGCTGAATTCCCAGGGCAATCAACTGTCCACCAATCAACGTTACGTATTGAAAACTTGAATAGAACCCACGCCGGTCGGGCGTAGCCATCTCACTCAGGTAGGTTGCCGACACGCCATACTCGCCCCCAACGCTCAACCCCTGTAACAGCCTTGCCAGCAGCAGCAGAATTGGCGCAACGATACCAATCGTTTGGTACGTTGGTGTCAGGGCGATCAGCAGTGAACCCATCGACATCAGCAGGACCGACAATGTCATGGATCGCTTACGTCCGATTTGGTCCGCAATCCGCCCGAACACCCAGCCGCCGACGGGACGCATTAGAAAGCCCAGCGCGAAGATACCCGCCGTGTTCAGTAACTGCGCCGTGGCATTACCCTTCGGGAAAAAGGACGCCGAGAAATAGAGCGAGAAGGCCGAGTAGGCGTACCAGTCGTACCACTCAACCAAATTGCCCACCGAGCCACCCAGAATGGCCTTCAACCGGCGGGGTGATATAGTCGTATTCATGCCGAATGATACGGAGAAAATTAGAATAGATAGTAAAATGGTCAGGATTACAGCCGGGCCGCCGGGCGGATTTGCAGGATTTAAAAAACCTGTTAATCCGCCCGGCGGCCCGGCTGTAATCCTGACCATTTTTCAGTAGAACAAGACGTTTTTGTTATTTTCGTGGCATCCACATGAAGCAATTATCCTATCAACCTTTCATGAAAATAGGCGGCATCGTTCTCCTTCTTATCGTTACGTTTCCCCTTCTGGCTCAGGAATCTGTTTATCAGCATTTTGAAGTCGACAGCGTTGCTCAACCCCGCGGTGGCCTCCCTTTTTTGAATATGTTTATACAGGCCAACCTACGAAAACCTGTACCAGAGCAGGCAACCGGTAAAGCCGTTCGAACGACCGTGACAGGCATCGTCGAAGCTGATGGCCGTATCACCAGCGTAACCGCTATTCCCAGCGCGTCACCGGATATGGACAAGGAAGCGGTTCGGGTGTTCAGTCTGTTCAACGCCTGGCAGCCTGCCCAAAAGAATGGAGTAGCCGTTCGGCAGTCCGTTACGTTCCCTGTTCTTTTCAAAGCGAACGATCCCTTCGTTTATCGGGACGGCATCAAGATTGAGTACTTCGACGCTTACCGAAATCCCGTCCCTGAAGGCAATGACCAGATTCGCTACAAGCAACTCACACCCATGACTGCAGATGGTATTCCAACGGGTGACATGATTTTGTATGGCAAATCAAAGGGAGCTTTCGAAGCGCTCACCCGCATCCCTTTTGTGCGAAAAGCAGAAAAGAACGAAACGGGACCAGACTCGATTGTGTATGTTGGTTACCAGACGGCCAACCGCACCTGGTACGGTCCTCAGTACATTCTGAAGCAGGACGGTGACCGCCTTCGTTACGCCAATTACAAAGACGGGCACCCAACGGGACAGACCACTACGTATTATTCCAATGGCGCTGTACAGCACGCTGGAGAGCCCAATAAAGAAACGCAGTCAGTGCTGACCTGGTACACCAACGGGCAACTCAAGCAAGTCTGGACATCCTCGAAAACCGACTCCCCTACCGAGGTTATGCCAGTTAAACTAGATGCTTTCTGGAGCGAAGACGGAAAAAAATTGGTCGACAACGGAAATGGGTCAGCCTATTATGAATACCAGGTTCAATCGTTAAAAGACCCTGCGCAGATAGTAACGTTTCGAGAAGAAGGTCGCTACGAGAAAGGCCAGAAACAGGGCCGCTGGATCAGTCGCTATTCGGACGATTCGTATTACGTTGACGAGACGTTCAGTAAGGGGACTCTCAAACTTGGCAGGGCAAAACAGTTTGGTGAAGACACGCTGACCTACACGGCGGTCGCTCAAGTACCAACCTTTGAATCCGGTCCGGCTGATTTAAGAGCTTTTTTGTGGAAAACGGCGCAGTACCCCGCCGACGCCCGACAGGATCGGGCCGAAGGAGAGGTATTTGTCAGCTTTGTCGTCTGCGAAGATGGTACGCTGTGCAACTACGAGGTAACGAAAAGCGTTCACCCCGCCCTCGATCAGGAAGCGTTACGCGTTGTCAAAGCGACGAGCGGCCACTGGAAACCGGCAACCCGACACGGCAAAAAAGTACGAACTGGTTTTAGTCTGCCCATCGAATTTTTCTACGTCACCAAGCGCTTCAATTAATCCGTTTTTTTAGTACGTTCGTGTCCACTCTGTATTCTATCAACCTTTCATGAAATTCTCTCTACTCTTTTTCCTAGTGTTTGCTAGTTCCCCTCTTTTTGCGCAGCAGCCTGTTTACCAGCAGTTTGAAGTAGACAGTGCGGCTCAACCCAGAGGGGGCATGGCTTATTTGCAACTATTTTTGCAAACCAACCTGCGCAAACCAATAGCTGCACAAGCTGCTGGCAAAGCCGTTCGGACTACAGTAACGGGTATCATCGAGCCCGACGGTCGGCTAACCGAGGTAAAAGCCATTCCCAGTAATTCGCCAGATGCTGACCGGGAAGCAGTCCGGGTGTTTAGCTTGTTTAATGCCTGGCAACCCGCCCGGAAAGGTGGAGAACGGGTACGTCAGGCCATCAACTTCCCGGTGCTGTTCAAGGCGAACGAACCGTTCGTGTACGCAAACGGGGCGCGAATTGATCATTTTGACGCAAAATATGCCTTCGTCCCAATGGGAAGTGAACAGGCGCGTTTTCGCCAGATCACTCCGCTGGATGCCAATGGTATCAACAACGGGGATGTTATTTTAGAAAAAGGTAAAGGCACGAATTGGCAGGCGGTATCCCGCACCAAATTTGTCAACAGGCTACGACCGGCCAATCTGTCAGGTCCGGCCGCGCAAGTCGTTGGTCAGCAAACGGATGACCATTCCTGGACGGGTACTGTGTACACACTGTCGATGACGGGAGATCTGCTTGAGCAGCAACACTATCAGAACGGTATTCCCGACGGAATGCAAACGACGTATCATGAGAACGGTATCGTCCAGCAGCAAACCTACAGCGATAAAGAGTCTACTTCTTCGACCAGCTGGTACCCAACGGGACAGCTTAAGCAAACCAGAAGCACGAAGTAACCCACGCCCGGAAGTGCCAATAATCCCGAAACGGTAGGAACACTCTGGACCAGCGACGGCAGGCAATTGGTTAAAGATGGAAACGGACTAGCTCGCTACGAAAGCCCCGTCTGGTCAAAGGAATCGATAAAGTTTATCGAAGAGGGCCTTTACCTGGACGGTGTCAAACACGGCCGCTGGACAGGGAACTACTCGGACGACTCCTATTTCTACGACGAGACGTACGACAAAGGTGCTTTTCTGGGCGGAAAATCCATTACCCAGGGTAACGATACGCTACGGTATAAAGATCGGGAAGTACAGCCCCAGTTCGAGGGAGGTATGGAAGGACTGGGTCAGTTTCTATCCAGCAATCTGCGCTATCCCGCATCCGCCCAGCGGGAGCGTATTCAGGGTCGTGTCTTCGTCAGTTTCGTCGTTTGCGAAGATGGGTCGTTATGCGATTACGAAGTCTTGAAAGGTATCCATCCAGACGTAGACGAGGAAGCTCTTCGGGTGACTAAAATTATGAACGGCCACTGGAAACCGGGTATTCAACGCGGCAAGAAAGTCAAGGTTAAGTATAACCTGCCTATCAACTTCAGCCTTCATTGAGTGCGATTGATGGAAAGCCGTGGTTCGCTTCGTAAATTTGCGGGATAACCCCCGCGGAAATGTCGCTTAAGCAGGTACCTCTCCATCATATTCATCAGCAACTGGGCGCGAAGATCGTGCCGTTTGCGGGCTTCGAGATGCCCGTTCGTTACTCATCCGATCTGGACGAACACAATACCGTTCGCAACGGCGTCGGCATTTTCGACGTGTCGCACATGGGCGAGTTTATGCTCAAAGGTCCCGATGCACTGGCGCTGATTCAACGCGTGTCGGCCAACGACGCCAGT
This sequence comes from Spirosoma sp. KUDC1026, assembly GCF_013375035.1. Taxonomy (NCBI): domain Bacteria; kingdom Pseudomonadati; phylum Bacteroidota; class Cytophagia; order Cytophagales; family Cytophagaceae; genus Spirosoma; species Spirosoma sp. KUDC1026. The sequence goes on from NZ_CP056032.1 coordinate 95,632, forward strand.
ACGTTGTTTGATGGCAAAGTGCAGTACAGCTACCTGCCCAACGGCCGGGGCGGTATTGTCGACGATCTGCTGGTGTACCGGCTCGGCGATCAGGAATACATGCTCGTGGTCAATGCGTCGAACATCGATAAGGATTGGGACTGGATCAGCCAGCACAAACCCGCCGACGCTGATCTGACGATGGTAAACATATCGGCTGACATGTGCCTGTTCGCCGTCCAGGGACCCATGGCGGCCAAAGCCCTCGAATCACTGACGCCCGCCAAACTTGACTCGATGGGTTATTATACCTTCGAGAAGACGGACTTTGTCGGTTACGCCAACGTAATTGTTTCAGCTACGGGCTATACCGGCGCGGGTGGTTTTGAAATCTACGTATCAAACGAGCAGGCCGAGGGCGTCTGGAATGCGATCATGAAAGCCGGTGAACCGTACGGCATTAAACCCATTGGTCTGGGCGCGCGCGATACGTTGCGGCTCGAAATGGGTTACAACCTCTACGGCAACGACATCACCGATGAAACCTCGCCTATCGAAGCGGGGCTGGGCTGGGTAACCAAATTCACCCATGATTTCATTGACGCCGACGTACTGAAACAGCAGAAAGAGCAGGGCGTCCCGAAAAAACTGATTGGGTTCGAGATGATCGACCGGGGTATTCCACGGGGTCATTACGAGCTGGCCGACACTAACGGAAACGTTATTGGCGAGGTAACGTCCGGCACGCAGTCACCCACGCTGGGCAAAGGCATCGGCCTGGGTTACGTACCAACAGCATCCAGCAAACCCGGCAGCGAAATCTTCGTGAAAGTCCGCGACCGGCTGCTCAAGGCACAGGTCATAAAACTCCCCTTCGTAAAAAAATAATTCTGTCTGCGGCCGGTCTCTGTCTGACACTGGTCGCAGGTCACTCCCATGAAACAAATTGACGTTTGTCTGACCCCGGAGTTGCTGCACCTGCACAACATGGAGAACACCATTGTTGTCGTTGCTGACGTTTTTCGGGCTACCTCCTGCATGGTTACGGCCTTTGCCTACGGAGTAAACACGATTATTCCCGTTGCGACGGTTGAAGAATGCCAGGCGTGGCGGGAACGCGGTTACCTGGCCGCGGCCGAACGTAATGCCAAAAAGGTCGAAGGCTTTGAGTTAGATAACTCGCCCTTTACGTACATGGACGACCAGATCCGGGGTGCCAACATCGCCATGACCACTACCAACGGTACGCTGGCGCTCACCCGCTCACGGGCCGCCGTGAAAGTACTGGTAGGCTCGTTCCTGAACCTGGACGCCATTGCGCGCTACCTCAAAAGCGAACCCTACGACGTAATGGTGCTGTGTGCGGGCTGGAAAGGACGCTTTAACCTCGAAGATACGCTCTACGCCGGGGCGCTGGTCGATCGACTGAAAGAGAGTTATGCGATGGCCGAGGACAGCGCTATCATGGCGTGGCGGTTGTACGGTCAGGGCAAAGATAACCTGACATCGTATCTGGCGAATTCGTCGCACATTCGCCGTTTGCAACGCCTTGGTATTCAGAAGGATATTACCTACTGTCTACAGCATGACCTCTACGATGTAATTCCGGTTTTACGGGGTAACGCGCTGGTAAGTATGGAAGTTTAGTCCATTCGGTACTACTGCCTGACGAGCGTCTAAAAGCAATTTTAGGCGCTCGTTTTTTGTTATGTATCCACTCTTTTGCGCAATTCGTTAACAAACAGAGCCGTTTCAGGTTAAAATGAGATTAAAAACAATTGCTCAATCTCATGAAAAACTACCGACTCCTATTCGGCTTAGCTTGCCTGATCGGCCTGTCTGGCCTTACTAGTTGCAAACCGGAGGTCACCGAACCCGACGTTGAAACACCTGCTTTCCGCGCCGAAACTGTCCTGACGGGTTATGGTATTATCTGGGGCATGGATTTTCTGCCCAACGGCGATTTACTGTTTACCGAAAAGTCGGGTAAGTTCCGTCGCTTCTCGAACGGAACGACGACAGAAATTACCGGACTACCATCGGATATCGACACCCGGAGCCAGGGTGGTCTGCTCGATCTGCGCGTGCACCCGCAATACGCATCCAACGGCTGGGTATATGCCTCGTACGCCGGTTCGGTGTCGGGGAGCGCAGCCACCCGGTTGAATTTGATCCGCTTTAAAATCAACAACACGCAGATTACCGACCTGGAAACCATTTTCCGAACGGCTGCAACCAATACCTGGCAGGGCCACTACGGCAGCCGGATTGAGTTCGACAACAGTGGCTTCCTGTACCTGAGCGTGGGCGAAGGTGGCGGACAAACGCTTGGTGGTGAGTCGTCGCCCAACAAAAACGCGCAGGACGTAACAGTTGGCTGGGGTAAGGTCCACCGCATGACCGATTCGGGACAGGTCCCCACTGATAACCCGGTACTACCCGGCCAGTCGGGCCCAACGACGATCTATTCCTACGGTCATCGGAACCCGCAGGGGCTGGCTATCAACCCGACCACAAACGAACTCTGGGAAACGGAACACGGCCCACGCGGAGGAGATGAGATTAACATTGTCCAACGCGGAGCCAACTATGGCTGGCCACTCGTCTCAAACGGTATCAACTACGACGGATCAACCATATCAGCCAGCCCCACCCGCGACGGAATTCAGGCACCACTCTTCACCTGGACGCCATCCATCGGCACCAGCGGCCTGGCGTTTATCACGAGTGATAATTTTGGTAGCTGGAAAGGTAGTCTGGCAACGGGTGCGCTGGCGTTAGAATACCTCAGCATCTGCCAGCTTAACAACAACCAGGTTGTTAGCGAAGCAAAACTGCTGGAGGGCGAAGGTCGCGTCCGGAACGTAAAACAAGGGCCCAACGGCAACCTATACGTGTCTATCGAGAGCCCCGGCCGGATCGTCCAGATCATCCCGGAATAACATTCCGAACAGAAGAAGTAAATCGCGTGATCTCCGGACGTTTATTTTCCGGAGATCACGCGATTTACTTCTTCCGATATTTTAATGGTACCAATGGCATTGGGGTGCAGTCCATCCAGGAACCAGCCCGTTTGTCCCTGCATCAGCGTGTGCAGGTCAATTACGGTAGAACCTGTTTCCTGCGCGATCTCCTTCACAATCGGCACAATCTCGTTGTCAATCACCTCGGGCTGTACACCAAAGGTATTCGATGCAAAAGCCGGTGGTGGCGTACAGAGGTAGATTTTGGGCGAGCTGGACAGTTTTTTAAACGAATCAATTAAGGCCAGGTAGTCCTGTTTGAACTCCGCCTTGTACTGCCAGTTCTGCGCTTTCGAATCGTTGGCTCCAAACTCGACAATGAGCACCGTTGGCTTCCAGTCGAGGGCAAACTGGTATTTCTGCGCCTGCCAATAGGGAATGTCTGACTTCTTCAGCATACAGGTCCCCCCAACCCCAAAGTTCAAAACTTTATCGGGTGATGTCACCAGATTCTGCAGCAGGACTGGGTACGTTTGTTCGCCGGGCAGCGTGTAGCCTTCCGTAATACTCGTTCCGATGCAGGCAATTCGTTCGGTAGGGCGAACAATATCAGCAATAGTACGACATCCCAGCAGCAGTATTAATACGATAACGGCGGTAGTGAATACGTACAATAAATATTTCATTAGCAGCAGGTTAATGTTTAAGCGAAGTCACTAGATTGACAACGATTGAGTGAGGGGGCAAAGATAAGGCCCCCTTATGCTTTTCTGATTAAGAATCTGTTATTCCCGGCAGTAGACTACTGCATTGAGCAACTGTCGAAACTGAATACAGATACGTAGTATCTTCCCAAGTCTATCCACACAAAATGATCTTGCTGACATCAACAACCAGAGTAGTAAACTGGCTCCGGCACCACTCTTTCCCCATTGCTCTTCTCTCGTTTGGACTGTCAGTCAGTCTTTACGTCATACACTTTCTAAAGTTCAGATTCAGCTTCCCCCTCATCACCCCGGACGAAGCCAGTTTTCTCTCTCCTGCTTACGACCTGGCCCACAAAGGTGTTTTCTCGACGAGTATCCATAGTCAGTTTCTGCCCGGTGCCGCGCAATATACGTACTGGATGCCGCCTTTATTCATGCTTGTCCTGGCCGGGTACTCCCAAATAATCGGTTTCAGTTTTTTGAAGGCGAAGCTGTTTGCTTTCGTATGCTTTCTGGTGGCCGGTCTGCTTCTGAGCCGGGTAGCGAAAAATAAGTCAACTAAACTCTGGACCCTATCACTCTGGTTTTGCTGCCCGTTTGTGCTGATGGCCTCCACAACCATTCGCATGGAATCAGTCGGGATTCTGGTTACCTGCCTCACCATTTACTGTCTGAGAAAAGAATGCTCAGCTATCATACTGGGTGTTCTGACGGGCAGTACAATTCTGATACACCCCATTTTTCTGGCTTGTGGCGCAGCCATCAGCCTGGTTGTTCTCCTCCGCAAAGACTGGCGCCAGCTTGCGCTGTTCGGACTGGCTGTTCTGGTTATAATCAGCCCTTATTTATGGTACATCAGTCAGGATATCAGCGTTTTTGGGGAGCAGATGCAGCTTCAGTTTCACCGGAAAGCCAGTAAGCCACTTGTTACGATTGAAACTTCGTACCTGATTCAGTTCGTCCCGATTTCGCTGCTGGCATTCTGGCTGTTGTTTCGTCTGAAAGCACGTAGCGAGCTACGGACTTTCCTGATTTTCGGACTACTATTTGTCGACATACTTGTCCTGAAATCGCAGGAGTTTAATTACCACCTCAACGTAGTTCCCTACGTTATCGCCAGCCTTGCCCTGTATGTCGATGAGCAACCGGCCAGGCAATGGTTTCGGTTTCCGCTCTTTCCAGCCGTAATGGGCTTCTTCTTACTGCTGTTGGTTCAGAAAGGAGCCAAGCTGCGTTTCGTCAACGACGATGTAATTTATGAGCTGGTCAACGTGCTGAATCAGAACCATACTAGCTGGAAAAACAAGTCTATTTTCGTGACCGGCAGCACCGATTTATCCGGTTTTCTGCTCTTACAGGGACAACGCGTCGAACGGATCAACGCTGTCTATCGATTGCCAGACTCCCGCTGGCCTGATACGTACAACTGCGTGGTTGAGCTGACTAACGCGCGTATTCCTGAAGATCACACGGATAATCCTTCCGCGCTGTTCTGGTCACGATGGAAAAAATCGTCTTCCTATCATAGTAAAGATGGCCAGTTTACGCTGTCCATTTACGAATCGCCGGAAGCTCCCTCACCGTAGCTGGAGCAGCCTACTTCCCTGGTTTGGCTATCCGCAGGCGACCCTTCCGGACACTTACTTCTGCTTTTATTCCCAAACTATCTCAGCTCCAGCCGGTTTACAAAACGCAGGTAGCATCACCTGATTAACCACTGGCTAGTCCTGAGCGGCAGGTCAGTAACCAGTAAACTAACTGAACAGCAATGGCAACCAAACCAGCAAACTCATTTTTCAGCAATGCCTGGATTGTGCTGCGCGACTCCTTTAACGGCTTTATGGACGATCGCTGCCTTAAGCTCAGCGCGGCCCTGGCCTACTATACCGTTTTCTCACTGGCCCCCCTTCTAGTGCTGATTATTTCGATACTCAGCATTTTCTACGGGCAGGAAGCCGTGCAGGGGCAGATTTTTTCCCAACTCAACGGCTTGATCGGAAACGACGCAGCCAAGCAGGTTCAGGACATGCTCAAAAGCGTTGAACTATCCGGCAAAACCAACGTAGCACTGGGTATCGGTATCGTTACGTTACTCTTCGGCGCAACCAGTATTTTTATTGAGATTCAGGATTCGGTCAACATGATCTGGCGGGTTAAGGCCAAACCGGAAAAAGGCTGGCTCAAACTCATCAAAGACCGGCTTTTGTCGTCCTCGCTGATTCTCAGCCTGGGTTTTCTGTTGCTGGTATCGCTGCTGATCAACGGACTCATCTTGGCCATGAGCGACATTCTGACCCGCTACGTGCCTGGTTTAGGTCTGCTACTGATCGAAGCTCTGAATTTTACGGTCAGCACTGTGATCATTACCGCCCTATTCGGGACCATCTTTAAAGTGCTTCCCGATGCTAAAATTGCCTGGAAAGATGTACGCTGGGGAGCTCTCTTTACGGCCCTGCTGTTTATGCTGGGGCGTTACCTGATCGGGCTGTACATCGATACTACCGGCACCAGCTCGACCTACGGCGCGGCCGGCTCCCTGATCGTTATTCTGACCTGGATCTATTACACCGCTGCCATTCTCTATTTCGGGGCGGAGTTCACGCAGGCCTATGCCAACCATTTCGGTATCAAAATTGAACCCGCCGAACACGCAGTCTATGTTGAACAGCAGGAGCGGGAACGCGACGTAGCGGTTATTCCTACGGCAGCGAAAGTCGAGAAGGCAAACGAGAAAGCGTAAGCGCAGCCTGCCCGCAGTACAAACGTGCGGTTTACCGGAAGTTGGTCTTCTGATAAGCCGCACGTTTGTATTTTAAGTAGCTTTAGTCGCTTACCGATACGTTATTCTCTGAACGCCGATGAAGAAACTGTTACTGCTTCTCCCGCTTGCCGCCCTACTGCTGGCCTATACCACCGAAAAAACGTACCCGGTTGGCCAGATCAAAACACCCCAGGGCGAAATTCTTTTCTGGCTCTACGACGAAACGCCTAACCACAAAGCCAGCTTTATGAAACTGGCTAAAAAGGGTTACTGGGATGCGTTTACGTTCAACCGGGTTATCAAAAACTTTGTCGCGCAGGGTGGCTGCCCCGACACGCCAGAGGGCTTCGCCAATTCGCCGTATCTCCTCAAACCCGAATTTGTCCCCACCCTTAAACACGTCTACGGAGCCGTTGGCGCCGGACGCGATGACAACCCGGAAATGCTGTCGGCCGGTTGCCAGTTCTACATCGTGCAGAACAAAAATGGCCTGGCTCGCCTGGATAATAAATACACCGTGTACGGGCAGGTATTCAAAGGCATGGACGTAGTGGATCAGATCGTTTCCGTCAAAACAGATACAACCGATACACCCCTCACTCCCATTCCCCTCGACGTCAATGTAATCGACCTGACAGCAGCGCAACTGAAGGAGCTGGGTTATAAGCTGGAAGCGAAGAAGTAAGACTTATAACTCGCTCTCTGATCAGTAAGAGTTTTACTGAGCGTACCGACTCCTTTGAACAGACACGTCCTGCCTGAGTTACTCTACAAACGTTATTTATAGAGCAGATGGCAACAAAGGTTTGGTTCATTACGGGCGCTTCGCGCGGCTTTGGTAAAGTATGGGCAGAAGCAGCCCTGAAACGAGGGGATAAAGTAGCCGCTACGGCGCGTAACACCGAGGATTTAACGGATTTAGTGAATACCTATGGCGACGCAGTTTTACCGCTCGAACTTGACGTAAACGACCGCCAGGCCGATTTCGACGCGGTCAAAAAAGCGCATGATACGTTCGGGCAACTGGATATTCTGGTAAGCAACGCCGGATTTGGTCACTTTGGCTTTGTGGAAGAACTGAGCGAGGAAGAAGCCCGCAGCCAGATCGAGACCAACGTGTTTGGCTCATTGTGGATTATTCAGGCGGCCTTACCGATCATGCGTGCGCAGGGCAGCGGCCACATCATTCAGGTGTCCAGCATTGGCGGTATTGTGGCTTTCCCGTCACTGGGCATGTACCACGCGTCTAAATGGGCGATCGAGGGATTGTGCGAATCACTCTCGCAGGAGGTGGCTGGGTTTGGCATCAACGTAACGCTGATCGAACCGGGTGGCTATTCAACCGATTGGAGTGGCAGCTCGGCCAAACACAGCGAACCCATTGCGGCCTATGATGAAATGCGGGAGCAGCGCGCGCAGACCAGCGCCAAAAGCCCAAAGGGTGATCCGGACGCCACGGCCGAAGCTATCTTGAAAATCGTTGATGCCGAAAAGCCCCCTCTTCGGATTTTCTTTGGCACGATGCCGCTCAAAATTGCAGAGTCTCGGTATCAACAGCGGCTGGAGACGTGGAAAGAGTGGAATGCGGTATCAGAAGAAGCGCAGGGCCAATAACGATACTATTGGTATAAAAAACCCCCTTATCACGCTCTGGAGCGTGATAAGGGGGTTTTGGTTTTATTGCTTCAGCGTTACGCTTCGGTAGTCGTAACAGTCAGCGCTACGTCTATATTACCGCGAACAGCGCGGGAGTAAGGACAGGTTTTGTGAGCGGTCGCTACGATTTCTTCGGCCTGCTCCTGCGACAAGCCCGGCAGGTTTACGTGCAACGTAACGCCCAGCGTCGGCAGTTTCGCTTCGTCGGTAAACAGGTCTACAGTGGCGTCTACCGTGATGCCTTCAGCGGACACTTTGGCCTGACGCGCTACGTAGATAACGGCGTTGCCAAAGCAAGCTGCGTAACCCGCAGCAAACAGCTGTTCGGGGTTCGTAGCCCCTTCCCGGGCGCGACCACCCAGGTGTTTGGGCATGGTCAGTTCTAAATTCAGCACGTCATTGTCGGATGTAATCTGACCGTCGCGGCCGCCCACCGATTTGGCCTGGGCGGAATGCATAATATTCGTTGTCATACTAGAGTAAACTGAAATTAATAAATCAGGAAAGTAACGTAATCAGATGAATCAGCTCCCGGCGCAGCATGGCAATGTCGTCGGGGTTGAGCGAGAAGCGCTGAGCCAGCTCTTCCGGAATCTGGCGAGCCTGCTCGTGCAGTTCCCGTCCGGCAGGGAGCAGACTAATGAGCACTGAACGCTCATCGCGCGGGTCCCGGCGACGACTGACGAGCTGCTTTTGTTCGAGCAGCTTCAGTAACGGGGTCAGCGTTCCCGTATCCAGATACAGCTTCTGGCCAATTTCCTTTACCGAGATTTCCTGGTGTTCCCAGACCAGCATCATAACCAGGTACTGCGGGTAAGTAAGCTCCACACGTTCCAGTAGCGGCTGATACGTTTTAGTAATCAGCCGGGAAAGCGCATAAACCGGAAAACAAGCCTGTTCGTCTAACCGGAGCTTGGGGTCGATCTCAAACGATGGTACATCTTTCATTGGTGTGACAAATATAAGATCTTTTTACATTGTATCAAATTATATTTTATACAATGTAAAAAATATACCTGTATGCTCAACAAAGAAGCGCCCGCGGTTCAGCCAGTTGTGAACCGCGGGCGCTTTATATGTAATCTCAAAAATCTTATTGCTGGAACAAAGGCTCGCCCAGCAGTCGTTTCAGCTCGAGCTGGTTCAGTAACAGCTGGTACTGAAACGTAAGCCGACCAAGTTCGGCTTCCTCTACGCCCGTTTCGGCGCTTTGTAATTCTACGTTCGTAATAACGCCGTTACGCAGGCGGGCATTGGCGATCTGCAATGCCTGACGGGACTGCAGCACCTGCGTTTCCAGGTTAGCCAGCCGCGTCTGATTGCTGCGAATGTCGGCGTTCAATTGGGCAATGGTCTGGCGGAGCTGTGCGTTGGCGTTCTCAACGGCGTAGCGACTGGCGTTCAGGTTTAACTGAGCCGCCTGATTCTGCAACTGATACCGCTTTCCCGAATAGATGGGAACAGTCAGCGCCACACCGGCTGCTACGTTGAACTTCGGTGTATTGATCTCCGGCAGGTACCCATTCCGGTAACCGGCCGATCCGGTGAAGCTCAAACTAGGGCGACCAGCCAGATTATTGACAGTAATGTCCGTTTCGGCCTGCCGAACGCGATCCTGCGCCAGCAATACGTCTTTGTTACCAGCCAGCCCCGATACGTCACCGGTCAGGCTGTAAGGCTGCGTGGGGCTGCTGCCCGTTGCTTCCAGATTGAACTGGCCCGTTGCCTGACTCACATCTGGGTTTACATTACCCGTCAGATACTGCAGCTGAGCCAGCTGGCGTTCGAGCTGGTTCTGGATCTCGATCTTACGGTTCTGGGCAGCCTTGACGCGGACCTGCTGAGTCAGTACGTCATACTGCAGAGCGTCGCCGTTTTGCAGCCGGGCGGCCAGTAACTGTACGTTGGCCCCCGCCGTTTTAATCACTGAATCCTGAACGGCCAGACTCTGCCGCAGAAACCCGATGCCATAATACGTAGCGGCAACCTGGTAAGCCAGGGTCTGCTGGGTAATTTCCTGCGTCCGGCGTAGTACCTGCGTATTATCATCAGCCTGTTTTACCGCAGCATTTGTCCGCCCCCAGTCGTAGATCGTCTGACCGATACCCACGTAAGCGTTGACGTTATGGTTGGGCTGAAACTGCAGTGTACGGGTCACTCCGTCGACAGGCAGGGTCGCCTTCGCCACCGGGTTCAGGTACTGGTATGAGGCATTTCCGCTGACGTTCGGCCGTAAGCCCGCCCGGGCAATATCCGACCGTAACTCGCCAGCCTGAATTTGTTGCTGCTGCTGCTTCAGCACCGGATAGTTCGTATTGGCCTGCTGCACCAGCGCCCGCAGATTATCGGAAACCGGAGTCGGTTGCTGTGCCTGCGCCACACCAGCCCCCAGCAAGAATATGATGATTGAAATGGTTGATTTCATACAAATTAGTGAGCGGCATCGGCAACGGCTTTGGCCGTAGCTGCGTCCATTTTTTTGCTTTTCAGTAAGAACAATAGTGGGAACGAGACCACAAAAAATAGTCCCGCTAACCGGAATGTATCGAGGTAAGACAGCATCAGCGCCTGCCGCGTGACGATTCCGTCGATGACTTTATAAGCACCCGATACGGCATCCATCGCGTTGATTCCTTTAGCGATCAGTCCCTGCGTCAGCGCCGTCACTCGTTCGTCGGTGATCATATCGCCCGCCTGTAGGTTCGATACCAGTTCGGTACGGTGGTAGGCCGTGCGGGTTGTTACGTAGGTATTCGTAACGGCGATACCGAAGGCACCACCCAACTGCCGCATCATATTGACCAGCGCGATACCGGTGGGCAATTGACGCGGTTCCAGCGTTGATACCGACTGGTTGATGAGTGGTACGTTCGTCAGAGCCAGCCCAACCCCACGGATCATGAGCGCCTGCACAAAGAACCAGCCCGCCGTATCGGCGTTATAGGTAGACATGATAAAACAGAACGATGCAAAGGCTACGTAACCCAGCATCACAATGAGCCGGGGCGATACGCCCTTGGCCAGCATCCGGCCAACAATCGCAAACATGGGCAGCGTGACTAGTCCACTAGGAATCAGTAACTGCCCCGTTTTGGTAGCGGTAAGACCTACGATTCGCTGGGCGAACAGCGGGTACAGCAAGACCGATGTGAACAGACCATACCCTACCACCACAATCAGCAGTGAGCCAATGGTCAGGTTTCGGTTTTTCAGCACACGCAAATCCACCACCGGTTCCTTCGTTCCGCGCAGTTCCCACCAGATGAAAGCCGGAATACAGACAACGGCCATCACGGATAACCAGCGAATGACGTTGTCGTCAAACCAGTCATCAGCTTCACCCCGTTCCAGTACGTATTGCAAACTACCTACGCCTACGGCCAGCAAGAGAATGCCTAACTGGTCAATCGGAATCAACCGTCGGTCGATGTTGTATTCCTCGGGCTGTTTATCAATGTATAGGATGCTTAGAATCACCGCGACAATACCAATCGGCACGTTGATGTAAAACATCCAGCTCCAGTGGTAATTGTCGATAATGTAACCACCCAGGGTTGGCCCCAGCGTTGGCCCCAGTACAATCCCCATCCCAAACAGTGCCGACGCCAGCGGGCGCTGCGAAGGCGGAAAGGAGTCATACATTAAACCCTGCGAAGTAGATAGAAGAGCACCCCCACCTACCCCCTGCAGGAAGCGAAAGATAACCAGCGTCCACAGATCGTTGGCAAAGCCGCATCCGTAAGAAGCCAGTGTAAACAGAATAATAGAACCGATGTAGTAATTCTTCCGACCAAAGTAGCGCTGCAAAAAGCTAGTCATCGGAATCACAATTACGTTCGCAATGGCGTAGGCCGTTACGACCCAGGATACGTCCTCAATCGTTACGCCCAGATTTCCCGCAATGTCGGTTAGCCCCACGTTGACAATGGACGTATCGATCAGCTCAATAATTGCCGCCGAGATGGCTGTGATTACCACAATCCACCGGCGAAAGCCCGTCGGCACGGCTGCCGGACCCGCTGTTTGAGTTGCCATAAATAAAAAAGGAGATACGAATGAAAGTAGACAGACGGCTAAGGTGATCTGGGCCAGGCCCTCTCCTTTTTGTCCGTTCCTGCTTTCTTCCCTGGTTAGTTTGCTACCCGCACTTCAGCGTCGACGCTCAGGCCCGCGCGCAGTTGATTTTTGTATTTTTCCGGATTGACGATATCAATTTTCACCGGAACACGCTGGGTGATTTTCACGAAGTTACCCGATGAATTATCGGGGGGCAGCAGGGCAAACCGGGCACCCGTTGCCTCGGACAACGACGACACTTTCCCTTTGATGTCCAGGTCCGGGTAAGCATCAACCTTGATGTCAACCTCCTGACCAAGCTGCATTTTTTCCAGCTGTGTTTCCTTGAAGTTAGCCACGATCCAGAAGGTCGAGTCGGCGACGATCGTCATTAGGTTCTGGCCGGGCTGTACGTACTGACCCACCACCACGTTTTTCCGACCGAGTTTACCAGAGATTGGCGCTACCAGTTGGGCATATCCCAATCGCAGTTTAGCGTTGTCGATAGCGGCCTGTTTCACCTTCAGGACAGCCTGAATTTTCTGGATGTTCGACTGCGCTTTGGCGATACCCGCCTGCGCTACGCCCTGCGACGTTTTGGCCAGGCTTACCTGGGCTTCATTGGCCGTGTACTGACGCGCCTGTACGTCGGCTGCGTTCCGCGAATCTTCCAGTTGCTTCTGGGTCAACGACTGGGCTGCGTATAAATTCTGATCCCGTTTCAGGTCGTTCTGCGCTTTGTCGCGACGCGATGCCTGCACGGCCGCGTTCGACTGGGCAACGCGCAGATTCTGCGCTACGTTGCGGGCGTTCGCCTGGGCATTCTGCAGATCAGCCTGCGCAGTAGCCAGGTCGGCCACCGTCTGCTGGTAATCGGCTTCGGCCTGCGCCAAGGCTACGTCGTACTCCTGCGGATCAATCGTTACGAGCGTCTGCCCCTGCTTTACGGTAGCGTAATCGTTCACCGTTACCGATTTCACGTAACCCGCTACGCGAGCCAGCACTGGCGCGGTGTTGCCTTCGATCTGGGCGTTGTCTGTCGATTCAAACTGCTGGCTGTGGCGAAACGCTTTAAAACCAAAATAGCCGCCAACGATCAGTACGAGACCAATAATGATGCGGGGTAAATACGTACTGATTGCGCTTTTCTCTTCCATTACTTCCTGGGTTGCCGTAGTCGTTGCCATTTTTCTGATGGTTTTTTAGGCAATTGTTACTGTTAGTTGTTTGTAAATACCTGTGGGATTATAACCGATTCAGATTTTTTCAGATCCGGTCAGCAAAAGTAAACCAGGTTGACTATAAAGTCAAACAAGTTGACTATATTTGTACAAAATTCAGTTATCAATCGTTTCTCTGTAACTGATCTTTGTGTTAGAATCGTGGAAATAGACAAGAAGACCTTTGATTTCGAACAATATAGGCTCATTAGAGAGCGGGCCGTCGGCCGGCTCTTCTGGCGGCTGAAGCGGTACGTTAATAATGCTGTTGAGCCAAAGCTGCATGAACTTGGGTACGAGAATTTCAAGATGAGTTACCTCATGCTTCTATCGCATATTGAAGAAGCAGGCACCACGAACAATGAACTGGCAAAGCGGTCGGGCGTGAGTAAGCAGATGATGAGTAAAATCGTAGGGCTGCTCGAAAAAGACGGCTATATCTATACCCAGAAAAACCCCAATGACAGCCGTTCCAGCATTATTTTTCTGAATGATCGGGGCAAAAAGCTGTTCCTGGCGCTCAAAGACTGCATGCAGCAGGTACGCGAAAAGTTCGATAACATTGTTGGGCACGCGGAGATGGAACAGGTCATCAACACAATGGCCCGACTCCTGGCCGAGCTGGATAAAGAGGAACAGTAGGCCCCGCCCGCTGGTTACCTACGTAGTGCATACGTTTAACCAGTGCTTCCTATGACCTTCCAGTCCATCAACCCATTCACCCAGCAACTCCTCGAAACGTACCCGGCTGACAGCAACGAAACTATCGAGCGTAAGCTCCAGCAAGCCGAACGGGCCTTTGCCGACTGGTCGGCTTTATCAATTCAGGAGCGGACTGGGTACCTGCTCCGGGTGGGCGAACAGCTCACGGCAAACAAAGAACAACTGGGCGAGCTGATTACGGCCGAAATGGGTAAAACCCGGAAGGAGGCTGTTTCAGAAATTGAAAAATGTGCCGCCTGCTGCACTTTCTACGCCGGGCACGCCGAACAGTTTCTGGCCGACCAGACTATTGAGTCAGATGCGCTACGCAGTTACGTTTCCTACCAGCCGCTTGGCCCCGTGCTGGCTATTATGCCCTGGAATTTTCCGTTCTGGCAGGTGTTTCGGTTTGCCATTCCCGGTTTGATTGCGGGCAATGTGGGCTTACTCAAACACGCCCCTAACGTATTCGGCTCCTCGCTGGCCATCGACGACGTATTTCGGAAAGCCGGTCTGCCGGAAGGCGTCTTTCAATCACTTCTCATCGACGTAGCGCCAGTCGAAGGCTTGCTCAAAGATAAGCGTATTAAGGCGGTTACACTGACGGGAAGCGGCCGGGCAGGGGCCTCCGTAGCCGGTATTGCAGGCAGTCAGATCAAGAAATCGGTGCTGGAACTAGGTGGCTCAGATGCCCTAGTCGTACTGGCTGACGCCGATCTGGAAAAGGCCGCTGAAATCGCTGTTAAATCCCGGATGCAGAACGCCGGACAAAGCTGCATTGCCGCCAAGCGATTTATCATTGATAAGCAGGTAAAGAAACAATTCACCGAACTGGTTCTTCAGCAAATTCAGCAAATCCGCCAGGGCAACCCACTAGACGACGCGACGACGATGGGTCCCATGGCCCGAATGGACCTGGCGGATTCCGTCGAGCGACAATATCATGAGTCGGTGGCCAAGGGAGCCAAGCCTTTGACGGGTGGCGATCAGACGAGCATTCAGCGTTCCGGTTGCAACGTACAGCCGATGCTGCTGGACAACGTAACGCCCGGTATGGCGGCTTTCGACGAAGAAACTTTCGGGCCACTCGCGGTCTTGGTCGAGGCCAAGGATGAAGCGGATGCCATCCGGCTCGCCAATCAGTCTGACTTTGGACTGGGTTCAGCCATCTGGACGCAGGATCTGGAGAAAGGCGCCCGGTTAGCCAGTCAGATTCAGGCGGGCTCAGTCTTTATCAACGGACTGATGCGCTCCGATGCCCGGGTTCCTTTCGGTGGCATCAAACAGTCGGGTTTTGGCCGCGAGTTATCGGAGGTCGGCATCCGGGAATTTGTGAACGTAAAAACGATCTGGATCGAGAAACCGGGCACCTAGCGGCTAGCTGGCCGATAGGTTGCTCAGCAGAAGACGAGTCTGCGCCTGCTGGTTCAGACTCCGTAATTGCAGGGTATGTGCTTTCAGTTTGATCAGGTTCCGATCAGGATTAATCTCCGACCCTTCCATTTCAGTCAGTAACTGTTCCAGTTTCGTCCGCATCCTGATCTGCAAGGCAACAAGATTACTCAGGGGATTCTGATCGATGTAGCCAAGCTCTCCTTCGAAAAAGCACTGGCTGTTTGTTCGTTTACTAATCTGTTCTGTCAGGTGGGTGTAATGCTGATGCAGACTGGTTAGTTCGTGCATCCAGTTGGCAAGAATCGCTTCTAAGCCGATACCACTATTATCCGACAGCAAATCAGTAGACGTCGTACTTTTCATAACCTAACGTGATTACGGGGTTCCTCTTGGTTAATTATTTAAATAGTGTTTCGACTGACCTGATGAATACAGAAAATAGGCATGATGAATGCCGGGTCAGTATGTAGTAAGAGGAGAATACAACAGAATCGCTTGGCAAGAAAAACAACAGAGACCCAAAAAACAACTATTATATCTTACAAATACACTATTTATACTAAAAATAGTACACAAGTATACAGATCAAAAACATTCGTATATCTGATTTATTGATTTTACCAGCTAGCAAGAGTAGGCATGGGTTTTTTAACCCCGGCCGCGAGTGCTTCGGCTTAGCCACGCGTCGGGCTAAGCCAAGATTCGTGTGCTTATGGGCGTTTTATCCAGTCTATTTGCTTTGGCAGCCTCTTCCTTGATATAGTTTGCCTTTCTGCAAAACCGTGTTTACCGCCCAATAGAAAGATCAGCTGTTTCGACCCGGCAAAAGGGAGTAACAGCTGATCTTGGTTAAGCGCCGAGCGTACTACCGATTCGTTAGTAGCGCTACAGGCAGGGTGTCAAGCAGGGTTTTTATCGGCAGCGCTCCGGTGGAGTCTATACGCGACTCGGCCAGGCAACGGGTCCATTGCGTTGGTGCGCCATCAGGCAATACCAGTCGGGTATCCTGCCAGTCCAGTTCCATAATCGTTTTGCCCTGCTGCTGACAAAGCTGGGCTGCGTGCAGCGGTATTGCCACTACGTACCAACTCGATTCGTAACGGCGGGCAAACGCCAGAACGTGCTCTCGGTACGTTCCTTCCACGGTAAGCGGCAGGTACTCTCCCTTCGTGAATATGTCAGCGTGTTCGTCGCGCTCCTGCAGCAGGAACCGGGTCAGCCATTGTTTGATACGGCCATCCCAGCGCTGGCTCCACAGATCGGCCCAGATTTCCTGGTCGCCACCCTCCTGACGGGCAATCAGTTCGTCGAGATCACGGCAGAGCCGGTCGAAATCGACTGGTCGCCGGTTGTCGGGATCCACCAGGCTCAGATCCCAGCTTTCGCCCCCCCGGTACACATCGGGCACCCCCGGACAGGTACATTTCAGTACCAGTTGCGCCAGCGAGTTCGTAATCCCCAGATCAGCAACGCTCCGGTGAAAGCGCTGGAATCGGGTCCAGAAAGGACGTTCGGCATCGAAGATTCCATTGACAAAGGTCGATACGGCCTCGAAATAATCTGGCTCAACGTCGTGACCGGTTGTGTGCCGTTTGGCTTCCTGCAACGACTTTTTCATGTACTCCAGCATCCGATTCGGGAAATTGTCCTCGTCCTGTTTCGGCATGGGGTAAGCCCCCAGCAGGTTCTGGTAGATGAAGTATTCATCGTTTTTGTCCAGCCGGGTTTCAGCGTGTAGATCGGCATTCAGATCCTGCCATACCCGCACTTCCTGCAGCCACTCGTCGGCCAGCTCAGTCACTACGTTCAGTCGAGCCCGAACATCTTCGCCCCGTTTGGTATCGTGGGTAGCCGTTGTACTCTGGGCCAGTGGCCAGTTCGCCAGCCGGTCCTGCATAATCTGGTGAAACGTATCCGTCGACAAGCCAAATCGCTCGGGCGAATCGCCAACCTCATTGTGTCCTACGAAACAGTTATACGTATATAGCAACGTATCTTCCACGCCTTTCGCCATCAGCGGGCTCGTAAACTGCATAAGCCGCTGATAGAACTTCAGAGCGCGAGTATTATAAGCGGCATCGCCTTCCTGGGGCCGTATGAGGAGTGCTGCTTCCAGCGCGTCCAGCGCGTCGTTGAGCTCGGGTTTTGTGTCCCGAATACCTGCAATCAACCCGGCAACAATACCCGCTTCGTCGGCTGGCAGGGGCATTTCATTGGCATAGTAACGATACACCGGGCATTGAATCAGCAGCTCACCGATTGCCACTTTCATGTTTCCCGTCTGGATGGCGGCTAGTGCATCATCGTCAACCAGTTGCTGGGCAATAAAGTACTGATACAGATTTTCCAGCTCACCGCCCATACGCTGGTAGAGCATATATGCCTTGCGGTAACTGATCCGCGTGCGCAGGTCCGTATCCGTTTCGATCAGCCCTTGGTAGAAATTTCGGAAAGTTGATTCATTCGTTGAATCTGTGAGCAGGTTATTGACATGGGCCAGGAAATCGTAACCGCTGGTTCCTTCAATGGGCCAGTCGGTGGGCAGGGGCTCGTCGCCCTGCAGGATTTTCTCGACGGAGATATAGGCTTCCGGCCCAAGCAGCGCCCGCAGGCGTTCAAGATATTGTTTAGGGTCATACAATCCGTCGACGTGATCGACTCGTACGCCCTGAAATACCCCCTCCTGCACCAGCCTGTTCGTCAGCTGGTGAACCGCCATAAAGACGTTCTCCTCCTGTGTCGACAGACAGATCAGGCCGTTGATGGTGAAGAACCGGCGGTAGCTCATAATCTGATGACTCTCCGGCTCCATACAGAACCGGTAATGCTGACTGTCGGCAATTTCCTCCAGCAGCGCGGAATCGCTATTTACCGCGTCGATGGCTTTCTGTATATAACTACCCACCTCTTTGTTCCGCATCAGCGCCGTCATCTGCTGCCGGAATTCATGCCAGGCTTCGGCGTAGGTCGCGGGCTCGTCGATGTGGTGAATCTGATTCAGTTCATCCAGCAGGACAACAATAATGTCGTCGGTCTTTCCACCGGCACGTAGTACCCGCTCGTAACTGATCGGTTTCAGTGGCATAGAGTTGCCGCTCACCTGCAGCACCAGTCGATCCTGGTCATAGGCCAGCACCATGTCGCCGTTGGCAATGGTTTCGCTGAGCGGGGCTGGCAGAAAAGCGGCCATGATACGTCCCTGAAAAAACGGACTGGCCAGCGCCGTATCGAAATAATTAGCGTAGCGCGACAGGTCCCCTTTTTCGAACACGTCCATCAGCCACTGGTTATTCGGGTGATAAGCCATGTGGTTGGGAACGATGTCCTGCAGCCAGCCCATACCCGATTCTTTCAGTTGTTGGCTAATGGTTCGGAGCTGATCTTCAGTACCGATTTCGGGGCTGATCCGGTTGGGATCGACGCCGTCGTAGCCGTGCGTACTACCGGGAGTAGCCTCGAAAATAGGCGATGCGTACACGGTTCGAATCCCTAGTTTCTGCAGGTACGGAATCAGCGTATCAAGCTTCGACAGGGGAAAATCGGTATTGAACTGAAAGCGATAAGTCGCAACGGGATTATACATGATGACTTGTGTAGATAAGAATGGATTCAGGCTGTACCAGTACGTTCGCGCCACTGGTCAGCGTTTCGGGGGCGGCCATCGATCCCAGCCATTTTGGATCGGCAGAGTCGAACAGCAGCGACCAGGTATGCCCATCGTCGGGCACCATCATGAGCTGGGCAATTTTGTTAAAGTTCATCAGGCAGATCAAAATCGGCCCATTCCTGTTAGTATCCTGGTGCTGCCGTTGCAGCATCAGCGTCTGGTGTTCATCGTCCACGACAACAGCCACCGACTCCCGATCCGGGTGTTGCAGGGCCGACTCTTTCCGGAGTTTCAGCAGGGTCTGATAATAGCGGAACATGACCTGGTGTGGCTCCTGATTTAACCGATCCCAGTTCAGTTTAGAGTGCAGAAACGTCTCTTCCGCCTGCGGATCGGGCGCATCGATTGTTGTTTGAAAGGCCGCAAACTCGGCTTTGCGCCCCTTCCGGACGGCCTCGACCAGGTCCGGGTCAGAATGGCTCACAAAATACATGAATGGGTTCTGTTCGCTCCATTCCTCACCCATGAACAGCATGGGCAGATAAGGGCTGCTTAGTACCGCCCCCGCCATCAGCTTCTGCATCGAAAAACTCACCAGCTGGCTGGGTCGTTCGCCCAGCATCCGGTTCCCGATCTGATCGTGATTCTGCGAGAACACCACAAACTGGTGACCGGGATGCCCTTTCGTTGGGCTCCCCACGATACAGGACCGCCGGGGCATGTATAGTCCATCGTACACATAAGCATCTTTATAGGACTTTGCCAGGTGATTGATGCCGTCGTAGTCGGCGTAATAGCCGTGACGTTCGCCCCCCGCCGTTACGCGCAGCGCGTGATGAAACTCATCGTTCCACTGCGCGTCCATGCCATAGCCCTGGTGTTCGAGCGGACTGATATAGCGGGTTTCGTTGAGGTCCAGTTCCACAATGAGATGATGCGCCTTGCCGGTTTCTACCATCAGAATATCGACGTATTCCTTGATCTCGCGCAGAATGTGCTTATCGCTCTCATCACGGATGGCATGCACAGCGTCGAGCCGTAACGTATCGATATGAAAATCGCGGAACCACATCAGCACGTTTTCGATTACGTAGCGCCGGACACTGTCGCTGTAGTCATCGTCGAAGTTTACGGCGTCGCCCCAGGGGGTGCTGTATTTGTTGGTAAAATAAGGGCCGTAGGCAGGCAGGTAATTCCCCTCGGGGCCGATGTGGTTATACACCACGTCGAGCACGACCGCCAGCCCTTTGGCATGACAGGCATCGACCAACTGCTGCAGGCCAGCCGCGCCACCGTAAGAATACTGCACCGCAAACGGAAAAACGCCGTCGTAGCCCCAGTTGCGTTCACCCGGGAACTGGGCTACGGGCATAATTTCAATGGCGTTGATGCCTAGTTCAACCAGATAGTCCAGCTTACTTTCGATACCGGCAAAGGTACCGTCGGCCGTGAACGTACCCGTATGCAGTTCATAAAGCAGGTAATCTTTCAGGGGCGGGCTTTGCCAGTCCTGATCGGTCCAGGAAAACGTACTCGTATCAACCACCTGTGAGGGGCCATGCACGCCCTGCGGCTGCGCCATCGAAACCGGATCGGGCAGGCTTCGGTCGTTATTAAGCACAAGGGTATATAAGTCTCCGGCTTTGATCTGATCGGTCGTCAGCTGCCAGTAACCTGGTACTTTGTTGTCGAGCGGGAGCGTCAATTCGCCATCACGGAGCCGAATGTCCACAGCTTCGGCAAACGGCGCCCAAACCAGCACACGGGCTTCACCATCGGGCGCAAACGTAACGCCCAGCTGACGCTGGTTGACTAGTTGTTCCAGTTGTTGCATAAAACGGAATGGTATTTCAGTTTTTCAGTGATTGTTAAAAAATAACCGATTGACGGCTCTTCTGTTAGGACAAATCCATAAAAACTAGACAACACGGCTGTCAGATCAGCCAGGAAGGGAGCCACTGTTTGTGATAGAATGGAATCAGCTTTTCCCCTCATGGGGCGTCCGACTGACCCGAGACCTAAGCTTGCAGAGGTGTTGCTCTGACCACCCCTAGCCCCTCCTAGAAAATTAGGAGGGGAACATGCAGAAGTGACCTTTTTTCACCCCCTCCTAATTTTCTAGGAGGGGGCAGGGGGTGGTCAGAGTCCCACTACAGGACTACCCCCCAAACAATTAAATTAATCATCCCCATGCCTGCAGGTAGGCGAAACACCGGAAGCAAGCTGATACCGGAAGCGCCTGGAACGGGAGTCAACGAGTTATTGCCGCATACGTAATAAACCCTTGTCAATTTCGAAAAAATGCGTCTGTGATGCGCGCAGCGCTATATTTCATTGAATATAACGCTCTATCGGTTCAGTAGGCCACTGGATAACAATCAAATTTAGCCCCGGCTTATCAGCGCCCATTTGAGTTAAACACATAAATCTGTTTAATCGATATGCTAGCTGAAACCAAGAGTTATACTGATACGGCAGCCACGCTACCCGAAACCCGTGTGGTAACGCTAACCGTCAACGGCACCAGGCGTCAACTAACCATTGCCCCCTGGACAACCCTGCTGGATGCTCTCCGGGAGTATCTAGACCTGACGGGTACCAAAAAAGGCTGCGACCATGGCCAGTGCGGGGCCTGCACGGTGCTGGTTGACGGCAAACGAATCAATTCCTGCCTGACGCTGGCCGTGATGAAAGAGGGCGCCGACATTACGACTATTGAGGGACTGGCCGAGGGCGACGCATTACATCCCATCCAGAGTGCGTTCATCGAACACGATGCCTTTCAGTGTGGCTACTGCACCCCAGGGCAGATCTGTTCGGCGGTTGGGCTGATGAACGAAGGGCGTGTGCGTACCACCGCCGACATCCGCGAGCTGATGAGTGGCAACATCTGCCGCTGCGGTGCCTATCCGCACATTGTCGACGCCATAAACGAGGTACTGCAAGTTCCCAAAAAAGCCTGATCCATGAATAGTTTCTCATACTCAAAACCCGCTTCTGTGACCGATGCCGTGGGTGAGCAGACGGCCCACCAGCAAAGCAAGTTCATTGCGGGCGGCACCAACCTCATCGACCTGATGAAGGAGAACGTCGAGCGGCCCGACCACCTGGTAGACATTAATCACCTGCCGTTAGCCGCCATCGAAGATACCGAAGCGGGCGGCCTGCGCCTGGGAGCCCTGGTCACCAACGCGGATACGGCCTACCACGAACAGGTCGAAAAAAGGTACCCCCTCCTGGCGCAGACAATTCTGGCGGGTGCCTCACCCCAGTTACGGAATATGGCTACGAACGGTGGGAACCTGTTTCAGCGGACCCGCTGCTATTATTTCTACGACAACGCTACGCCCTGCAACAAGCGCGAACCCGGTTCGGGCTGTGGCGCCATTAACGGCTACAACCGAATCCACGCCATTCTCGGGACGAGCAACCAGTGCATTGCCACCCACCCGTCGGACATGTGCGTCGCGCTGGCGGCTCTGGACGCTACGGTACAGGTGTCGGGGCCAAACGGGGATCGTAGCATTCCCATTGCCGACTTCCACCGGCTGCCCGGCGACGAACCGCAGCGCGACAATACCGTACAGGCCGGAGAGCTGGTAACGGCTATCGACCTGCCCGCCAAAGGTTTTTCGGAATACCATGCCTACCTGAAACTACGTGACCGGGCTTCGTATGCGTTTGCCCTCGTATCGGTAGCAGCCGCCCTGGAACTGGATGGCGACACAGTGACCGACGCTCGTGTGGCGCTCGGGGGGGTCGCGCACAAGCCCTGGCGCAAGCCCGAAGCCGAAGCATTATTAATCGGCAAACCGGCAACAAAAGAAAACTATCAGCTCGTTGCCGAGAAGCTGCTGGAAGGCGCTACCGGCTTTGGGCACAATACGTTTAAGATTGAACTGGCTAAACGCGCCATCGTCCGGGCGCTGGGTATAGCTGCTAAACAGGAACCAACCGAATGAGCAACGTAATAGGAAAAGGCGTCAGCCGCGTTGATGGTAAAGCCAAGGTTACGGGGGCAGCCAAATACGCGGGCGAGTTCAACGTACCGGAGCTAACGTATGGCTACGTACTATCGAGCGCTATCGCCAAAGGAAAAATTGTGAGTATTGATACCAGCCGGGCTATGGCGCTTCCTGGTGTACTAAAAGTATTCACCCACGAAAACCGCCCCAGCACGGCCAAACTCGATTTTAGCTACAACGACCAGGACGCCCCACCGGGCTCGCCGTTCCGCCCGTTGTATGATGCTGAAATCAAGTTCAGCGCCCAGCCCGTAGCGCTGGTTGTTGCCGAAACGTTTGAGCTGGCCCGCTTCGCGGCCACTCTTGTTGACATCACCTATGAGGAGGCTGATCACGAAACGGATCTGCTTCTCAACCTGGACAAGGCCCGCAAACCTAAGTCCGGTATAGCCAGCCTGCTGAAACCACCACCACCAAAGCCCAAAGGTGATTTCAAAAAGGCGTATAACGCAGCCCCGAACCAGGTAGCGGCTACCTACGTGCACGCGGTGGAGCACCATAACCCAATGGAAATGTTTGCCTCGACGGTGGTTTTTGAAAAAGACGGCAAGCTGACGATTTATGACAAAACACAGGGCGTTACAAATAGTAAAATGTACGTAACGCAGGTGTTTGGTCTGTCAGGTGACAACGTCCGGATTATGTCGCCTTACATGGGTGGCGGTTTTGGTTCCGGTCTGCGTCCCCAGTACCAGTTGTTTATGGCAACGATGGCCGCGCTGGACCTCAAACGCTCCGTTCGGGTTACGCTGACCCGCCAGCAGATGTTTACGTTTGGGCATCGTCCCAACACGATTCAGCATGTTGCAATGGCAGCTACCGACGAAGGAAAAATTAATGCTCTTTTCCACGACGCCATCGGCGAAACCTCGCAGATGGAAGATTATGTCGAAACGGTCGTAAACTGGGGGGGTATGCTCTACCCCGTCAAAAACGTAACGCTGGGGCATAAACTTGTTCCACTGGACGTAAACAGTCCCCTCGATATGCGTGCACCGGGCGGGGTTACGGGGATAGCAGCTCTTGAATGCGCCGTTGATGAACTGGCCTACAAAGCAGGTATTGACCCGCTCCAGTTCCGCCTGATTAACTACGCGGAACGGAACGAACTGGAAGACAAACCCTACTCCAGCAAGGAACTCCGGGAATGTTTTCGGCAGGGTGCCGAGCGGTTTGGCTGGTCGGAACGTCCGCTCGAACCTCGTTCAATGAAAGACGGACACAATCTCATTGGCTGGGGAATGGCAACCGGAATCTGGGATGCCAACCAGATGTTCGCCAGCGCCGAAGCCACGCTTACCGTCAACGGTAAATTACGGATCGTCTGCGCAACGGCCGATCTGGGTACGGGTACCTATACCATCATGACGCAGATTGCCGCCCAGACGATGGGAATGCCGATGGAAGACGTGCTTTTCCGGCTAGGCGACAGTGATATGCCTTTCTCTCTTATCTCGGGCGGTTCGTGGACAGCAGCCACGGTTGGTTCGGCCGTGAAAAAGGTTTGCGAAGAACTCGGCAAAAAGCTGTTCAAGCTGGCGAAGAAAATGCCGGACTCGCCATTCGCCAAGGTCAAATTCGACGATGTTGTTTTTGCGGACAGCAGCATGCGGCTGGCAACTGACGCTTCTGTTTCGGTATCCTTACAGACGATTGTCGATCAGAACGGTGGCCGGGCTGTAACCGAGTCCGTTACGTCGCTGCCTAACATGCTGAAGCAAAGTAAATTTGCCCGTGCAGCCCACTCGGCCGTCTTTGTGGAAGTGAAAGTCGATGAAGATCTGGGTACGGTAAGCGTAACACGGGCGGTAACGGCCGTTGCCGCCGGCCGCATCCTGAACCCCAAAACGGCCCGGAGCCAGATCATTGGCGGAATGGTATGGGGCATCAGCAAAGCGCTGGAAGAAGAAACTGTTCTGGATCATAACATCGGTCGGTTTATGAACCACAGCCTGGCAGAATACCACGTTGCGGTGAACGCCGATATTCACGATCTGGATGTCATTTTCGTGGAAGAGCACGACGACATTATCAACCCTCTCGGCGTAAAAGGCGTGGGCGAGATTGGTATTGTAGGTATGCCAGCGGCCGTGGCTAACGCCATTTTCCACGCGACCGGCAAACGCATCAACGAGTTGCCGATCACGCTGGACAAGATCATCCAGTAAAAGCTAAAATACTCAATGGCAGCCGCTTAATACAGGTAAACGCGGCTTAAAATCAAATCAGCCCGGTCGTGAATGACCGGGCTGATTTGATTTTAAAAGCTAAACGAAGCCAGCGGCACTTACGCCATTACCTGACCCATTTTCATGGCAATGCCCATATCGCCTTTCACTTTGAGTTTTCCCGACATGAAGGCCATCATAGGGTTCAGGTTACCAGTGCCCATTTTCACCAGGTTATCCACGCTAACGTGCAGATCGCAGTCGGCGGGTTTATCTTCGTTCGAAACGGTCACGGGCGATTGAGTAGCGTCTATATAAACAATGCCCTGATCTGTAACGAGTTTAGCGGTCGCGTTCAGGGATTCGGCTTTAGCGGCTTTGGTACGGATTTGATCCGTCAATTCCTGTAAGGTCATGTCGTTTGGGGTTTACTAAATGAAACTATGGCGCTAAAATAAGGTTTTACGGAACGGCAGACAGGCGTAAATTCGACAATAACCAACTTATTTTGCGCATTAAACCGGCGACTCAGCCCCACTATGCGTTCTCAATTTCTGACTATACTCTGCATTCTGTCGTTTATCGGCTGCGCCATCAGCCTGGCTGATGCCACCATTTCGCTGACGAACACCCAGGCCGCGGCCGAAACCACCTACGTCAAGCCCAACGATACGCCCGAAGAACGGAAGGATAAACCCAACCAGTACTTTGAAGATCGCTCGTCCGGCGACCAGCCCATGCCCGGCGATACCGACGAAATCCGGTCGCTGGCCATTGCCCAGCTAATCTATGCCCTCCTGACACTCACTGGGGCCATTCTGATGTTTAACCTGCGCCGGATTGGCTTCTGGATTTATGTAGCGGGCGTCGTTGTCGGGACCGTTCTGCCAGTTAGTCTGGCCGGTTTCGGCGCGATCAATACATCGTTCGGGGTCGTGTTCAGCTTTGTATTCGTAGCCCTGTACTGGCTCAATATCAAGGATATGCATTAACCGTCCAGGGTGAGCCCCAGGGTGGCCAGTTTACTGCGGGTTGTGTCGTAGTCGACGTGCTGAATGCAGTGCATCCGCATGGTACGGGCTACCTGCACAAACATCAGCCTATCGTCGATATAGGCAACCTGCTCCGGTTCGACCTGCGCTACGTCCAGCGCCAGCTGGTACAGATCGGTGTCGGGTTTGCGCAGGTGAGCGTAACAGGACGACACAAACGCGTCAAAAAACGTATCGAGCCCGAACTGCCGGATTCGGTGCGCGTTGATTTCCCGTCCTTCATTATTGACCGCTACCAGCTTCAGACCGTGTTGTTGTCTGAGCTGTTTCATCAGCTCGATCATCTCGGGAAACGGCTGCGACTGCTCCATGATAAACCGGGTGAATTCCAGCGGAGAAAAGTGGCGTTTTTCGTAAAAAACGATTCGCTTCAGGTAGTCATCCAGCGAGAGTTTGCCGGACTCGTACGTATCGAATGTGAGATGATGGCGTTCGTCGAGCTGCGCGTAATCCAGCCCGAACAGCTCGGCCGCGTGCCGACGGGCGTGCCGGTCCCAGCCATTGGTCAGCAGCACCCCGCCAATGTCCAGAAACAAGGCTTTGATTGGTTGATTGTCCAGCATCAGTAGCAAGAATGGTTTATTTCTTCAACCAAAAGCCGCTGCTTAAGTTTTGCTTTGACTATGACTGCACTTTCCACTTCTGAACCTATCACGCATCGTTTCGTAGCCTTTCTCTCTCTGCTGATTGTACTGAGCGCCTGCGGCAGCAACCGACCAGTCCTGCGGGCCAGCCTGAACGATAGCTTCTGCGACCCGGCGCTGGCGTATACATACGATTCTACTTATCTCCCCCAGCCCGCTATTCAACCGTTCCTGCTGGCTAATCCGTCGCTGCGTCAGCGGTACAGCCAGCACGATCTGCTGCTGGCCAACGCAACCGGTACGCTGCCGCTTTTGCTGGAGCTGCAGCAACTGGAAGCCAATTCGCAGATCGATACGCGGCTGGAGCAGTTATCCAAACGGCAGCAGATTCTTCACCGCTTACTCCTGGCTTCAACGGAGATTTCAAG
This sequence comes from Spirosoma sp. KUDC1026, assembly GCF_013375035.1. Taxonomy (NCBI): domain Bacteria; kingdom Pseudomonadati; phylum Bacteroidota; class Cytophagia; order Cytophagales; family Cytophagaceae; genus Spirosoma; species Spirosoma sp. KUDC1026. Next base: position 122,935 of record NZ_CP056032.1, read on the forward strand.
TCTGGCCGCTGAACTGGACTGCGAAGGCGAGCGTGCCGATCAACTGGCCGAATACCTGGACCAGCGTGATAACCGCCGGGTGCGTCGGCTGACGATCCTGTCGATTGTTGTCGGGGCCGTAACGACCGTTGTGAGTACGCTGATACAGGCTGATACGCCCGACAAGGTGATCGGTATTGGGGGCGGAGTTGCCAGCGCGGCCCTGGGCGGATTAGCGGCTTTTTCTTCGCAGCAAACGGTGTCCTATCAGCATCCCCGCAATTTGTTGACTGACATCTGGAATCAGCGTAAGGTCTCATCAGGTTACCCGCCTTTTATCTGGTACGTACTGAACGAACCCGCTTTCAGCAACAGCGGTCAGCGTTCCATCAGTGCCAACATCCGCCAGCGGTGGCTTGAGTACGTACTCCCCCAGCCCAGCCCGGATAAGGAAAAGCTTTTCTTCGGCACGGGCGGAGCTTATCAGGCCGATGATCTGCACACCCGGGCCAATATGCTGAACCAATTACAATCGTCCGTGCGCTCCATCGATCAGAATTTACAGGGGCTTATTCTGACACTTTCGAAGTAATTTCTGCCTGACTTTCACGTATTTCGTTCAGAAATTCAATTTACTATAAACATAATAACTAATATATTAGTTGAAAAACTAACACATTAGTCATACCTTGCTCCCACTATGGAACTTCGAGAACTTACCAAGGCTGAAGAAGAGATTATGCGTGTCCTCTGGCAGCTAAAAAAAGGCTTTGTCAAGGACGTACTGGCCGAGCTGCCCGAACCGAAACCTGCCTATAACACGGTATCGACTATTATCCGGATTCTGGAAAAAAAGGGCATGGTTGGCTACACGGCGTATGGAAAAACGCACGAATACTACCCACTGATTACGGAAGAGGCTTACCGGCGTTTCCAGACCGAGCAGCTCATGAGCAACTACTTCGACAATTCACTGAAAAAACTGGTCTCGTTCTTCGTGCAGGACAAAAACATCAGCCTGAACGAAGCCGACGAAATCATCAGGCTTCTTAACCAAACCAAAGACAAATGAACGCGCTCGACTACTTCCTGAAAGCCAACCTCTACGGTCTGCTGTTGGCGGGCTGTTATGTCCTGCTGCTGCGTCGGCACACGTTTTTCGGCCTCAACCGGATTTACCTGCTGGCATCTGCCGTTCTGTCGCTGGTGCTGCCGCTGGCAACCCTGCCCAGTGAGGCACCGGAAACTCTGCCTATCCCCACGGGGGTGATCATCCTACCGGCCACAATCGCACCCGCAGAGACTGGCCCCGACTGGGCGGTCTGGGGCGCATGGGGGTACGGAGTCGTTGCGCTGGTACTTCTGGCAGCCCTGCTAACACGGGTGTTCAGCCTGCTACGTACCATCCGGCAGTCAGAAAAAATTGATTACAGTGATCATATACAGGTCTTACCAACCAATTCTGCCACCCCAACCTTCTCCTTTTTTCAATACGTCGTGCTCAGCCCCGCCGACCGGGATAATGCGCTGATTCTCCAGCACGAACTGGTTCACGTTCGGCAGTGGCACAGCGTCGACGTACTGGCGATGCAGGTCTTGCGTAGTCTGTTCTGGGCCTGTCCGGCGCTGTGGCTGCTGGAGCGGGCGCTCCGGCAGGTGCACGAGTTCCTGGCCGATCAGCAGGCGTCGGCGTACGAACGCAATTATGCCCGGTTGCTGGTCGATTATAGTTTTGGCCTCCAGCCCGTATCTCTGGCAAACGGCTTCTTTAATCCGTCGCTGCTCAAACAGCGTATCCAGATGCTTCAGCAGCGGGCTACGAGCCGATGGGCATTAGGCAAATACGTCCTGATTGCCCCGCTGGTACTGAGTCTGCTGGCAATGACGACGGCGCGGGATGAGATCACGGATCTTGTAGCAGATCGGGTTTCTGGCCAGTCAATTACCGTATCAGGGCGGGTAATTAATGCTGCTGATGGTAAGGCTATTTCTGGTGCTGTTGTCATGAATGGAACTAAAGCTGCTACTACCAACCAGAATGGATTTTATAAGCTCAGCAATATTGATTCAAGAGGAAAACTTGTGATTAGTTCATTAGGTTACCGAACGGATATACTCCTGTTGACTAGCTTATCCAAACGGATAAAGCATAATGCATTAACGCTGAATCCTAGCCTAACTCCCACCTTGGAAGACGAGCTTCCTGCCATGGGTTCTACCTCTGATTACAAAGCCGTTAAGCCTAATCCATCGATGCCCTTGAAGATTGTACCTACTCGTATTGTAAAAAATGGAGTAGTATTTACCGCTGCGTCCGAGCCGGCTATATTCCCAACAGGAGTCCCAGGTCTGATGAATTACGTGGCTCATAACTTACACTATCCTACTAAAGCTAGAGCCGCAGGTTTGGAAGGAGATGTTTATGTCACGTTTACTATTTCGCCAACCGGTAAAGTAAAAGATGCGAAAGTAAATAGAACGCTTAAATCTGTTGGTGGGGGTTGCGAAGAAGAGGCCATTCGTGTGGTAAGCAAAATGCCGAACTGGATACCTGCTAAACAAAACGGGCAACCTGTAACCGTGCGTTATCAAATTCCAATTCGTTTTGAACTGGAAAATCTCGATGCTAATCGAGAAGTCATTAGTCAGCCTGCGGGCAACGCAAGGGTTGTTTCCGGAAAGGTAGTCAGCGCAGTCGATGGGAAAGGTCTGCCGGGGGCCACGATCATTATTAAAGATCAGACAAGGGGTACGACAACAAATGCGAAGGGCGAATACAAAATCAATACGTCGCCATCGGAATCCCTGATTTTTAGTTTTGTTGGCTTTAAATCTCAGCTTATCAAAGTGGCCAATCGATCTGTCATCAACGTAGCCCTGGCAACGGAATCTCCGGCAGTCAATAAAAAGAAAGTAACGGCCGCTCCCGCTACCAAACAGCCCGAATCACGCTCGTTTGTCGCCGTCAACGACAAGGGAAATGCCCACTTAACTATCTACAGCGAGGGAAGTTCTCGGACGTATTCGCTGCCGGATTCAATGCGAAAGACGAAGGTCTCAGTAAAGGCTCCTTCGGGCGCAAAGCCTCTCTACATCATCGATGGCGTTGAGCAGCCTGATCAGGAACTCAAGGCATTAGATCCAAACGCAATTGAGTCGATCAACGTACTCAAAGGCGACCATACCGCTACGTATGGTGTGAGAGGCAAAGACGGCGTAATTCTTATAACCACGAAAAAGAAATGAGCACCTTCTCCTATCCCCTAACCGCCAGTTTATATCTGGTACTGTTCTACGGCTGTTACGCCTTATTCCTGCGCCGGAACACGTTCTTCGGCCTTAACCGCGCCTATTTGCTGCTCAGCGTGCTGGCTTCGCTGGCGCTGCCCTTCGTTGAACTGCCGAGTCAGGCCACCGAGTCGCTGCCCGTTGGCACCGTTACGTTGCCTGCGTTCACCGTTGGCGCTGCCGATACGTCGACAACAGATGGCCTTTCACTCAGTCAGTGGTTATGGTTGATCTATGGGGCTGGCGTTGCGGTGATGCTGATCCGGCTAGTGGTCAACCTGCGCGCCGTTTTTACGCTCATCCGAACGGGCACCGTCGAGTCGTGGCAGGGCCTGCGGCTCGTTCAGCTTCCTGACGATTCAACACCTTCGTTTTCGTTCGGTCGGTATCTGGTCCTAAGCCAGACGGATGCATTACTCCGCCCCGATATGCTGATTCGTCATGAGATCGCTCATATCCGGCAGCGGCACACAGCCGACATTTTGTTCATTGAGCTGGTGTGGGCGGCCTTCTGGTTCAATCCGGTGCTGTATTTCTACAAGCGCTCTCTCCAGGAAGTCCACGAATTTCTGGCCGATCAGGCAGCCGTTCGTCAGGAAACGAATCCCCAAAACACATCATCCGATTACGCCCGGCAACTAGTTGCCTATGCGCTTCAAACATCCCCCAGTGCACTTACTACTCCTTTCGCATCCTTATCAACCTTAAAACAACGTATCCTCATGTTACAAAAACCCGCTTCCAATCGCTCAGCACTGCTACGCTATGCGCTCGTGCTACCCGTTGCTGCCCTCCTGATCATGTGTACCCAGCCTGAAAAAGAACTGGTTCAGGTAGAGAAAAAGAACAATGTCATCACCGACATTCCGAAGTCCAACCAATTCAAAGGTGTGCAGGGAGAAGTGTACACCGTCGTTGAAAAGCAGCCCGAGTTTCCGGGTGGTATGAAAGCACTTGGCAACTACATGGAGAAAAATCTGAAGTATCCAATGCCCGCTCAGCGCGCTAACGTTAGTGGTCGGGTATTTCTCAGCTTCATCGTGACAACCGATGGCGAGATCAAAAATGTGGAAGTACTCAAAGGGCTTGGGTTTGGCACCGACGAAGAAGCCCTCCGCGTGGTAGCCGCTATGCCCCGCTGGACACCTGGATCGCAGGATGGAGTACCGGTCAACGTCAAATACAATCTTCCGATCAATTTTGTCTTGGAAGAGGAAGGAGACATCGATGGCCAGACCAGTGAAGACCTGAAGAAGACATATAATACCTTTCTTGTTAACGGCAAGTCTGTTGGATATGATGGCTACATAAAGGCAATGAAAGCAGTTACTGCTCTCATGAACGAGAAGGATTCAAAAATAGGAATTCAGTTCGACGCAAAAAATGGTGTTCTAGCAATGAAGACTGAGAACTACAATCTTTAAGAGTGTTAGTTCTGGCCTTCCTCTTTTAGTCCTTACTACGCGTAAGCAACTAACTTGCTCGCAACGCATCATACAATGCGTATTGCACCAACACTAATTCTCAAAACAGCGTATTCTCATGTTACAAAAACCCGCGTCCAATCGCTCTGCGCTGCTACGCTATGCCTTCGTATTACCTGTAGCCGCCCTGTTAACCATGTGTACGCAGCCCGAAAAAGAACTGACGGCCACCGAACAACCTATAGCAGGTGAGATTTACACCGTTGTTGAAAAACAACCCGAGTTTCCGGGTGGCATGGCAGCACTGGGCAACTATATGTCTAAGACTATTAAATATCCAGCAGCTGCCGAGCGTGCCAATGTTAGCGGGCGGGTATATGTCTCCTTTGTTGTGACAACAACCGGCGAGATTAAAAACGTCGAGATACTCAAAGGGCTTGGCTTTGGAACCGACGAAGAAGCCGCCCGCGTGGTAGCGGCTATGCCCCACTGGAAACCAGGTTCTCAAGGCGGAACACCCGTTAACGTAAAGTACAATCTGCCCATCAATTTTTCCCTCGACGGTACACCACCATCGTCCAACCGCTCGTCGTCCGACATGATGCAAGACATAAAAGTCTTTACGGTTAACGGTAAAGAAGTCACGAAGGAGGAAGCCAGGAACGTTGATCCGAACGTAATTGTGCGGATGGACGTCGACAAAGAACAGGGCACCGTTGCCATTACCACGAAGTAAGGCATCGCCGGTTACTTCGTTGGCTCGCCGTAGGTCAACTCGGTTAGCTTGACGGATGTGCCGAACGGCTTACGTTTGATACGTACCCGAAACAGATTATCAAAATCATCCGATCCGATTTTCGTAAGCGAGGGCTGGGCATCCAGCCCTTTTACGATTTCCAGAATTGTGTTGCTGTGCCCCACCACCAGCACCGTTTTCCCTCTGATGGCTTTAACCCGCTCCGTAATGGTGCTGGTCGGCTTTGCCGGATAGTCACGCACCGGCACCGATAGGCGTTTTGCCAGTGGTTCCGCCGTTTGCCGGGTCCGCCGATACGGCGTCGTGAAGATGGAGTCGATGGGCTCATTCCCCAGTTTATCCGCCAGTGCGGCAGCCCGTCTGAAACCCACCGGATTCAGATCTGTCGAGTCGGTTTCGGACACTTTTTCGGCATGACGTACTACGTACACCGTCGTTGTCGAGCAGGCGGTTAGCACGGTCAGTAAAAGCAGGCAGAGAGCAATTTGGCGCATGGTCATCGGGAAAATCATAGCAAGATAATCACAGGCCCGGTACAATTTATCGCCAAACGTTTTTTGCGAATGTCAGAACCAATCACCAAATTTGTCCATCAATCTAGTATTCTGATAGATATTGTGTATTAATTCAGCAGTGGTCGAAACGTAATTTCGTCGCTGAAAACACAATCTACCGCTTACTAATTGACAAGGCACTCAAACCACAATCGGATTGATGTGCAGCTTATGTTTCAGCATAGTGGCCTTTATTAAACTACTAAATCAATAGAATAAGTAAATTAATAGAAAATATGACGCTTGAATTCACGAACGAACTAGGCGATATCCGCCCTGTCCAGACAAAACCTCGTCATAGATCAGCCGCTGTTGCGCCGTTGGTTTCGGGTGATACGGCTCCTTTTTTCAGCCTGTCGAGTGCGACCGGCGAGTGGCGCTCGTCGCTGTTTAATCACGCCCAGCCCGCTACGTCGGTGTCGCTGCTGAGTCTGGCCGCAACCAAGCCTGTGGTGGTCAGCTTTTACTGCCCTTGCTGGGGTGCTTACGCCGAACCTCATCTGGACGCCCTGATCCGGCTCAGCGACGAGCTGCAGAAAAGCGGAGCCGAGCTGATCGTCCTATCGAACGAATCACCCAAGGCACTGCAACGGCAGGGTAAGGTTGTCGATTTCCTGTTCGCTTACGACGCCGATTGGCAGGTCGCGCGTCAGTTTGGCGTGTACAGCGAAGACAATCCGGTCTGGGATCGGGTCTCCGGCATCTCCGACGAAGCCTTTGTGCCGGCGCTGTACGTGATTGGCCCCGATCGCCAGATCATTTATCATGGGATCGACGAAAACTTCGATTCTCCCCTGAACACCGAAGCCGTTCTGGAAGCCGTTGATTCCGTTTCGGCCGCGACGCCGGACCTGATTGATACCGTGCCGTTTAATCCGTATTCACTGGGATTTTTCGGTTTGTGGCTGGCGGGACTGATCGCTGCGGTAGCCATGTAACCTGGGCGTATATAGTCCTGTTTCACCACTCGTACACTACGTAGTTTAGCAAACTCATCCCCATGATTTCAAAGAAAGCAAAGTACGCCATGAAGGCCCTGAAAACTCTGACGGAAGAATACGGCAGAGGTCCGGTGTTGATTGCTCAGATTTCAGCCCAGGAAAACATTCCCCGCAAGTTTCTGGAGATTATCCTGCTTGAGCTTCGCAATCACGGTATCCTGCAAAGTCAGAAGGGAAAAGGCGGTGGTTATATGCTACGTGTCGATCCCGAGCGGGTCACCCTGGCGCAGATTCTGCGGGTTATCGATGGTCCTATTGCCCCAACGCCCTGCGTATCGCTCAATTTCTACGTAAAATGCGACGATTGTGAGGATGAAGTTACCTGCGCCATCCGGCCAATTATGGAACGGGTGCGCGACGCCAATCTGGCGGTTTACGAAAAAACTACGCTCAAAGCCTTCGTCCAGCACGAACTGGTGCTGAACTGAACTCAGCGCATCTTCAAAACAAATCCGCTATAGCTCGTCTGGCGGCATGGAAACCACACATGCCGTGTACGCCACCACCCGGCGGTGTCGACGATGAACAGACATATATTCCCTTCGCCGACGTACTGTAGGGAGCTAACGTAATAACCGGCCGGGTGTAGAGCTGCGTTATATCAATGATACCGCCGTTGATGTCTCCTCCGATATAGTTAGGATTATACGCTTCAACCTGCTGGGTATTCATGGTGTGCCGGGCCAGAATCAACTCCCGGAAGCCAGGCGCGAATCGCTCAATCTGTCGTTCAATGACCTCCGTCCGATCGTCGGTCGAGCCGTTCGGTACGTGACAATACGCCCAGGCCGTGTGCTTGCCGGCGGGGGCGCGGCTATCGTCGAACAGGCTTTGCTGAGCCAGCAGGACGAACGGTTTATCAGGATGTTTCCCCTCGGACGTCTGCTGTTCAGCAGCCGTGATTTCGTCCAGCGTACCGCCGATATGTACCGTACCCGCCTGCCGGCATTCGGGAGCGGTAAACGGAATGGGGCCGTCCAGCGCCCAGTCGATCTTGAACACGCCCATACCGTAGCGGTACCGTTCCAGTTGCTTTCGATACAGGGGCGAAAACCGGTCTCCCGCCAGTGCCAGCATCTGTCTGGGCGTAACGTCGAGCAGAATAGCCCGCGCCGGTGGCAGTTCACTCAGCGACGTAACGAACCGGTCGGTTTCGATCTCCCCGCCAATCGACCGAAAATACGACGCCAGCGCATCCGCAATTTTGTTGGAGCCGCCCAGGGGCACCGGCCAGTTCTGCAAATGCCCGACCGCCGTCAGCACCAGCGCAATGGCCGAGGTGGTCAGGTTCGTAAGCGGCTGGATGGCGTGAGCCGCCATACCTCCCAGGAGCGCCCGCGCTTCGGGCGTTTTGAACCGTTTGGCCAGCAGGGTAATCGGTTGCAGAGCACTCAGTCCGAAGGCCGCCAGATCGATGGGGTGTTTTGGGAATCGCAACGGCCCCAGCACGTCGGGGGCCAGCCCCGGCCAGTTCTCGACCAGCGGCCCCAGCAGATTCGTATACGCTTCTGCATCGGCCCCCAGCGTCCGGGCTGTATCAGCGACCGACCCTCGTAGAGCTGCGGCCTTACCCCCGTCCAGCGGGTGCGCGGCTGCTATGGGTGGATTTACAAACGTCAGGCCGTGTTCGGCAAGCGGCAGGGTTCTGAAAAAGGGCGAGCCAGCCGCCAGGGGATGAATAGCGGAGCAGATATCGTGCACGAAACCGGGCAGAGTCAACTCTGCCGATCGCAAGCCTCCACCAATCGTTGGCTTGCCTTCAATCACCAGCACCGACAGACCTTTTTGCTGCAGCGTAATGGCAGCAGCCAGACCATTCGGCCCTGACCCGACGACGACCGCATCGTATGTTGATTGGCTCAAAATCTGCACGTTGTTTTTTTTATTAACTGCCAACCGCGGATTTCGTTTACGTCAGCGAATCGATTGCCGGCAGGCTGATGGGCCCCTAATGATCGCCTTTGTACTGCTCCCCCGCCCGAATAGCTACCGTCAGCCGGTTTTCTTTCGGGGGCGTTGGGCAGGTAGCATAGGGTGTAAATGCACAGGGTGGATTGTAAGCTTTGTTGAAATCCAGGTCTACGTACCCATCGGCATTAGGGCCGTCGAGGTCCAGGAAGCGGCCGCCCCCGTAAGTCTCGTGCCGGGTCGTTTCATCGGCAAAGACCACAAACAAATGTTCTTTGTCGCCCGTAGGAATCAGGATCTGCTCTTTACCGTCCACCGTAAACACCAGTCTGCCGGGTGATTCTTCCTGCGACACCCGTCCGGTAACGTCGATAATGGCGATTTTTTCACCGGTTGTCGGGATAAATTTCGCTTTAACGCGCCAGTTTTCCTGGACCGGGAACGTTGGTATACCCGCGAATGATTTCACCTCGGGGCTTTCCAGATCGCGCAGCCGAACCGCGTATTTGTCGCCCCGTTTGATCACGAACCAACGTAGCGACTGGTGTTCCAGCACCACTGGTTTCGTAGCGGGAAAAACCGCCTGCTTCGTAACGGACTGCCCCGCCACCGACACCCCAGCATCGGGAGCTGCTTCGAAGGTGACCGTTCCATTTTTCAGCACCAGCTTTCCGAGGGATGCTTTGCTATGGTTGGCAGGGAAAACGATACTATTTTTGTCGCTGCTGCCCAGCGTATTTATGCCTTCTTTGAGCCAGAACAGCCCGGCCAGATTCAGCCAGCCATCTTCGCTTTTCAGGCTTTCGATTCGTTTCTTCTGCCACGCCCGGATCGTTTCTTCGTAGGGCGTATCGATCGCGAAGGCCAGCAGCGGTAGCAGGGCTAATAACGTTGCCATGGGTTTGCTCAGTGATTTCATAGCTTTGGTTGATTTGTACAAAGTATACTATTGCCCAAACTTCATGACTATTTGATTAACAGAACGTTACCAAACAGCCACACAGGTGGCGCATACTAGAGTGCCGTTCTATGCATATATGTTTTCGCATACTGCTATACAGGCCTGACTTGTTCAACCTTGACGACACCCTGCACCGAGCGTAGTCGCTCATATAGGGTTGATGTTTGATACTGATTAGCCGATCGAACTGTTATTCGGCCGCCCGCCCGAATGCCATCGCATTCGAAATGAAGGTCCAGAATGGGTTTGCTACCGTCGAGCGTTACCGCCTGAATGATATCGCTCACGAACTGAATCCGGTCAAATCCGGCCACGTGATACGTAATGGGCGCATTATCGGGCAAACGAGTCAAGTCATTGCCCGACGATTGTTTAATTGAGTACATGATGCGTTTGTTGGTTGATGTAATCGACACGCTGATGCAGAAATTATGTTATTTACTTATTCTATTGATTATATAGTCTATTGAAGGTATTCTCGTGTGCTATGGCATTAGTCAGGAACTGGGATTAGGAATAGTCGGTAAGGAGCGAAACGCTCGACGACTGGTATAGACAGCCTCAACAGTCTCCCACGCCCACCCACATTCGCTGCATCAGTCTTTGTTGAGACGATGGACTGAATGCGAGCTGAATATAGAGTTGTTGCTGTCTGTTTTTCATGGGTGTAGCCCTATTGAATCTGTAGCACTCGGCTTCGTTGACGGGCAAAGTTGAATGCCGTTTTTTTTATTTGCAAGGAAAATATAAAAATTTGATTGTCAGACAATTACAGTAATAGTCTATCGATTTTTAGGACTAATTGCCCAAGTCGTTCTTCAGGCCGTTACAACAGGCATTCCAGATAAACGCCAGTTAGCTGGTCAGTACTATGATTAGCCCCCAACCCGCTTGCCTCCGACATTGTATGTCGCCGTCTTGCTCCATGGCTTCCACGTTTAACCGTTGCTGGCTAACTTGCCGGGTCACCGGGCGGTCGATGTAGCAAACACGACGCTCAGGTTGTCTCGATTTTCCAATACGTTCCTGATACCTATGCCAAAAAACAACACCTCGGCGGCTGCCTTTGCGGACACAAAACCGCATTACAATATCCTCGATGGGTTACGCGGAGTAGCGGCAATAACGGTCGTCTGTTTTCACTTGTTTGAAGCTTTCGCTACCAGTCATATAGACCAACGAATCAATCACGGCTACCTGGCCGTTGATTTTTTCTTTATCCTGTCCGGGTTTGTTGTCGGGTATGCCTATGACGACCGCTGGCAAACGATGACCGTACAGGAATTCCTTAAGCGCCGATTTATCCGCCTGCATCCGATGGTTGTCATGGGGGCAGTTATCGGCGCGATTATGTTCTATTTTCAGGGCTGCGCGGCCTGGGACGTATCAAAGGTATCGGTAACGATGCTCCTGGTAGCCACCTTGATAAATGCCTGCCTGATTCCGGCGACGCCCGGTGTTGAAATTCGGGGCGTGGGCGAAATGTACCCGCTGAATGGCCCGAGCTGGTCGTTGTTTTTTGAATACATCGGTAATATCCTCTACGCCTTTTTTATCCGCAAGCTTTCGACCAGTGCACTTTCGGGTCTGGTTGCATTAGCCGGACTAGGCTTGGCCGTATTCGCTATAGGGGGGCCATATGGCGATATATGCGTCGGGTTCTCGCTGACCGAAGAAAACATAATCGGCGGGTCGTTGCGTATGCTGTTCTCGTTTCCGGCCGGTTTGTTGTTATCCCGTGTGTTCAAACCCCTTGCGGTAAACGGGGCGTTCTGGATCGGTAGTCTGGCGATTGTTGTGCTGTCGGCCATACCGCGCCTTGGCGGCAGTGAGCAGCTTTGGATGAACGGAGTCTACGATACGGTCTGTTCTGTAGTTATCTTTCCCCTGCTTGTTTACCTCGGAGCCTCGGGAAAGACAACAGACCAGCTAACCGTTCGGGTATGCAAGTTTTTAGGAGATATTTCGTACCCGCTATACATGGTCCACTACCCCTTTATCTACCTGTATTATGCCTGGGTTAAAAACAAAAACCTCACCTTCGGGCAGTCCTTTCCCGGCGCAGCAGCACTTGTTATCGGTTCTATACTCCTGGCTTATCTCTGCCTGAAATGGTACGATGAACCGGTGCGCAAATTCTTGGCGAAGCGTCTTCTGCGGGTACCGGACAGGGCACGTTAACCGGCTGGTCATACCTCTGTTTTACCCGATGTCTACCAACAAAAATCCCCTGACCGCATGGCCAGGGGATTTTTGTTGGTAGACATGCTATGCCTTACAACGGACGCACCCAGATGTTCCGGAAACCAACGGGGTTACCGTGATCCTGCAGCAGGATTGGACCCGCGCCGTGGGGCTGTACTTTAGGGTAACCAATGTACTCGGTCGTACCACGAATAGCCGCGTGGTTTTGTACCACAATGCCGTTCAGCAGCACCGTAACGTAAGCGTATTCCGTCATCATACCGGCTTTGTTAAATTTAGGTGCCTGATAGATTACGTCGTAGGTCTGCCACTCACCGGGTTTGCGGCTTGGGTTCGCCAGCGGAATGGCCTGCTTGTAGATTGAGCCGACCATACCGTCGACGTACGTTGGGTTATTGTAGTTGTCCAGTACCTGCAGCTCATAGCGCCCCTGCAGGAATACGCCACTGTTACCGCGTCCCTGACTGTTGCCTTCTACTTTTTCCGGGGTTTTGAATTCCAGGTGAAGCTGAAAATCATTGAATTCCTGTTTCGACCGGGCCGAGAAACCTTTGGTCGAATACATCACCCCATCCGTTACCGGCCATTTCAGGGGACCTTCGTTTTTATTTTCCCAGTTTTCGGGCGAGTATCCTCTGATGGCTACCCACTGATCGGTGTTTTTGCCATCAAACAGAATCACAGCATCCGATGGGGGCGTATTCCCCGTAGCGTTGGCTGATGGGTTACCCGGTGTGACAACCGGTGGGACTGGCTCCCAGATTTCGGTCGATTCAGGCGTTTGTTTACTGGGTTGGGTCTGGGCCGTAGCCGACTGAGCCAATAGCAGCGAGAGAGCACCTACGCAGCAGGCCAGTGAAAGCGGGACGTTTTTCATTGAAAACTAAGCGGATTAATAAACGCGTCTAAATAACGATCAAAGATAGGGCAATTGTCGCATTGCGTTCTTTTAGAAAGAAAAAATGGTGCGATTCTACTGCCTTCCGTTACCACACATACGTACCAACCGCTCCGGCAGGCAGCGTCATGGCTACGGTTTGTTTTCCCTGTTGCACCGTAAACGACTGCGCAGCCTCGCTGTTGTTCAGCACCAGCAGCGCAATACGACCGTTGGGGGTTTTGAAGGCCACGTTTGGCAGCGTCTCGCTGGTGTTCGATTCAATCCGCACCGAGCCTGGCCGCACGAATTTTGACGCAACCGCTACGTTGTAATACGCCGGGTTGCGTGTCACGTTATTACCATCAATCGTAATGGCCCCCAGACATCGGTCGCAACCGCCGGGGGTGTGCGGCTTCTGGTTCGGGTCGGCAGCCAGGTTCCATTCCAGCACCGTCCGGCTCCAGTTGCGGGTGGCCCCGATCATCAGCGTTTTTACATGCCAGTTCAGGTCGGTTTTCATATTCCCCGGTGCGCCAATCCACTGCTCGGTAAAGTACACGTTCTTGTCGGGATGCGCGTCGTGAACTTTGCTTAGGGCTTCGATGGGTCCCGCGTAGAGGTGAAAGGCCGAGCCGTCTACGTATTGTTTAGCGGCCGGATCGTCCAGAATAGACGTAGCGTATTCGGGATGGTCGGCGTTGTGGTCATACAGCCAGATTTTGGTTTTGATCTTAGCGGCTTTGAACGCAGGCCCCAGGTTGTCCTTGATGAATTTGGCCTGATCGGCGGCCAGCATCAGCAGGCTGGGGTTATTGCCGGGATGCAGCGGTTCGTTCTGGATCGTAATGGCATCGAGCGGAATCCCTTCCCTGGCCATTCCCTGAATGTATTTCACAAAATACTGCGCGTACGTACCGTAAAAATCCGGCTTCAGGCTCCCTCCTTTCGAGTTGCCGTTGGTTTTCATCCAGGTTGGCGGTGACCAGGGCGAACCCAGGATTTTCAGTTTCGGGTTGATGGCCAGAATCTCTTTCAGCACTGGAATCAGGTGTTCCTGATCGGGCTTCAGACTGAATTTAGCCAGCTCGGGGTCCGTTTCCCCAACTGGCAGATCATCGTACGAAAATACCTCCGCATCCAGATCTGACGCGCCGATGCTGATCCGCAGGTAGCTAACACCAATGCTTTTTCCCGACGTAGCGAACAACTCATTCAGCAATTGCCTGCGAGCTCCGGCTTCCATCTGATGAATGAGCATGGCACTACCGCCCGTCAGGGTGTACCCAAAACCGTCGATGGGCTGGTAGGTTTTCCCCGCGTCAATGGTAATGGTTGGTTGCTGGGCGCTGGCCGTAGTGAACGGCAGTGGTTTCTGCTGCACAAACAGGACGTTATGTCCGGGGTCGGTGAGCCAGTAGTCCACTTGGTTTGCTTTCTGGCCAAAACTCACGCTGGCGGTCAGCAACGTTATAGCACCGATAGCCGCGTATTGGTTGATTGATAGAGTCATGGGAATAAGTAAAGGGGATGTAAGAAGAAAGCCATGAGACACAAGAAGCAATAGGCAAGGGACCAGCTATGCAGCGCATCCTACGTCTTGTGTCTTATGGCTTTTTTCTTACGTCTCTTCTCTGTTAAAACGACTAAAGACAGTTTGTGGCTGTCTTTAGTTATTCGTGCGTACAATTTTCGATTAATACCCTGGATTCTGCTGTAGCAGTGGGTTATTATTGATCTCGTTCTGCGGAATCGGGAACAACAGGTAGTTGGCATCGCGCGTGCCCCGTTGCTGCTGAATGATATCCAGCGCCGTAACGGCATGGCTTACGCCCGTCCCTGTCTGAGCATGCCGGGCGTAGCGGATCAGGTCAAACCAGCGCTCGCCCTCAAACGCCAGTTCCAGCCGCCGTTGCCGATCTACTTCGTTACGGAACGCCTGCTGAGTCGTCAGATCAGCCAATGTCAGCGCCGGCAGGCCCGCCCGTGTCCGGACAGTATTCAGGCGGTTCAGCGCCTGCTGAGTAGGGCCGCTCTGCTCGTTTATGGCTTCGGCGTACATCAGGTACACATCGGCCAGCCGCAGCACGTAGTAGTTATCCGGACTATTGAAGGCGTTGGGGTTACTGGTCCATTTGTAGACGAAATACCCGTTGTCGTTCACGTTCATCGAGGTCGCTTTGACGTAGCTCGCATGATCCCGGCCGGCCGACGTCACCTGCCCGGTAAACTTATACCGCAGGTCGGTCAAGGTATCGGCGTAGCGCTCGATCAGTTCAGTCGTGGGGATGTTGAATTTCGGGTACGAGTAGGTAGCCGGGGGCGATGGCAGCACCAGATCGGGCAGCACAAACCCACCATCGGCATTCCCCGAGTACTGAATCTCGAAGATCGATTCCGGATTGTTGTCCGGTGGATACAACCCTTTGAACGTTGGCGACAGTTGATACAGACTGCTGCTCAGCACTTTGCTGGCAGCCGTGGCAGCATCGGCCCAGCGCTGCTGAGTCAGGAAAACCCGCGCCTGCAGGGCGTTCACGGTAGTTTTGATCGCCCGTGCCCGGTTCTGCGCCTGCCCGCCCAGGTCGGCAGCCGTCAGGCGTTCAGCCTGCTGTAAATCGGCGGTGATCTGCGTATAAATCTGCTCAGGCGTCGAACGGGCCAGCGTGACGATACTGCTTTCTCCCGACTCCGTGGGCTCCAGCCGAAGCGGGACACCCCCGTACAAACGAACCAGGTTGAAATAGTGAAGCCCCCGCAGAAAGTAGGCTTCGCCCACAATCTGGTTCCGGCGGGCGGTGTCCATTGTGATGGCCGGTACGTATTTCAGCACGGCGTTGGCCCGGTTGATGCTGATGTACAGATTCTGGAAGTAGTTGTTCACCTGGCCGGTCTGCGGAGTCCAGATAATCCGCTCCATCGCGTTTACGTCGCCGTTCGTGCTGGTACAGTTATCCGACGGCATTTCACCAATTACGTTGGCATCCTGCCCGTAATACCCCGCCACCTGCATCGCGTCGTAGGCAGCCGTAATGGCCGCTTCGGCATCGTCGGCGTTGGTGAAAAAGTTTTCCGGCGTAATGCTCGGCAGCGGCTGCTTATCCAGAACATCGCAACCCGCCAGCAGCAATAAGGAAGAAAAAAGAATGGCTATTCGTTTCATGGGTCGTATCGATTAGAAAGTAACGTTGATACCGGCGGTGTAGGTCTTGGCCTGTGGATACACACCAAAGTCCCGGCCGAAGCCAACCGAAGAAAACGGATCAGCGCTTACCTCCGGGTCGTAGCCACTGTACTTGGTGAAGGTCAGCAGGTTCTGCGCCGTTACGTACGCCCGTACGCTGCCTACTTTAATCCGTTGCAGGAACGCACTCGGCAGGTTATAGGCCAGCGTCAGGTTTTTTAGCCGCACGTAGGTACCGTCTTCGATGAAGCGGGTTGAGAAGCGGTTATTCTGGTTGGGGTCGTACCGAACAGCGCGGGGTATGTTCGTGTTTGTGTTGGTCGGCGTCCAGCGATTCAGCACGGCCGTGGTCTGGTTGAGCGGGTCCGACATACCTTCGATTACCGTGCGGTTCTGGTTGTAGATGTCGTTGCCGAAGCTACCCTGGAAGAATACGCTCAACTCAAAGCCTTTGTAGGTCAGGTTATTCGTGATGGCCGCGATGAATTTTGGGTTTGGGTTGCCAATGATCGTCCGGTCGTTGGCATCGATCACACCATCACCGTTCAGATCGGCAAAGCGAATGTCGCCAGGTTTGGGTTGGCCAGGCTGGGTAGCCGCTTCGGCAATCTCACCCGTCGACTGGAAGATACCCTGCATGACGTAGCCGTAGAACGCGCCCAGCGGGGCTCCTTTCTGCGTCACGGTATAGTCGCCGATGATTACCCGGTCCACTTCCTCGCCCTGGTCATTCCGCAACGTACCGATGTTTACCACCTTGTTCCGGTTTAGCGTGAAGTTGAAGTTGGTTGACCAGTTGAAGCCATTGCCCTCGCTCTGGATGTTGGTACTGTTGATACCCAGTTCGATACCTTTGTTCTGCACATCGCCCACGTTCTGCGTGATCTGCGGACTTTGCGCCCCGGCATTCAGCGGCAGTGGTACGTTGGTCAGCAGGCCGGTTGTTTGTTTTAAATACGCATCGAGTGTCAGCGTCAGCCGATCTTTGAAGAAGCCCAGATCAACACCCGCGTTGTACTGCACCGTCGTTTCCCAGCTCAGGGCATTGTTTCCAATCCGGTCGGGGGCAATACCACCCACGACGCTGGTGCCATTGAAGTAGTTCCGGCCCGACGAATACGTACTGAACCGGTCGTAGGCTCCGATCTCCTGGTTGCCGTTGGCCCCCACGCTGGCCCGCAGTTTCAGGTCAGACAGGGCCGCATCTTTCGGGAAGAACGACTCACGCGCCATCCGCCAGCCCAGCGACAGAGCCGGGAAATACCCGAACCGGTTACCTGGTGCAAAGCGGCTCGATCCATCAGCCCGCAAACTCAGCGTAGCCAGGTAGCGCTCATCGTAATTGTAAATGGCCCGCGTAAAGTAGCTCATCAGGCCCCACTGGTCCTGGTAGCTGAACGGTGCCGAAAACAACGTACCGGCCGACAGATACGGCACAGCGTTCGACGGGAAGCCCGACACCGACGCGCCCGACGTAAACCGATCCGACTCCTGCACCGACTGACCAGCCAGCAGCGTCAGGTTATGCTTATCGCCCAGTTCGGGGTTGTAAGTCAGCGTGTTTTCCCACAGCCAGATCACCTGCTGGTTCGTACCCGTACGGGCGCTGCCCCGGTTAGCCGGGTTGGCGTTCTGCGTACCCGGATAATCGCGGGTGATAAACTCGTTCTCGATCTGCGACCGGAAATCCAGGCCCAGCGAACTACGGAACGTCAGATTTTTCAGGATATCCAGTTCGCCGTAGACGTTACCGATGGCCTGGTAGATGTTGGCCCGGTTGCGGGTTTCCAGCAGGTTACCCACCGGATTATCGAACTGCTGAAAGGGGTTGATGCTGTATGTACCGCTGGCGTTCCGGATGGGGATGGTTGGGATCTGCGCCAGCGCACCCAGTACGGTGCCGGAGTTACCCGGTCCCAACTCACTACGTACGCTACCGTTGTTACTCGTCTTACTCAGGTTCAGGCTTGTTCCTACCCGGAAGCGATTGCCCATCTGCTGATCCAGGTTCAGTTTGAAGTTATACCGGTCGAACCCTGAGTTCAAGGCAATCCCATCCTGCTTGAAATAGGCACCCGATACGTAGTACTTCGTCCGCTCGGTTCCTCCGCTCAGGCTGATCTGGTAGTTGCGGATAGCGGCTGAGCGGTACACGGCATCCTGCCAGTCCGTATTGGTCGTCAGCGCGTTGATATCCGTGAAAGCAGGGGCATTACCAGCCGCCGTCTGCGCGTCGTTGTAGTACTGGGCAAACTGCTGCGAATTCAGCATCGGGATTTTCTTGCGCAATTGCTGCACACCGTAGTACGCGCTGAAACTTACCTGTGCCTTTCCGGTCTTACCGCGCTTGGTCGTGATCACCACAACCCCATTAGACGCCCGAAGGCCGTAGATAGCCGCGGCCGCACCGTCTTTCAGTACGTCGATACTTTCGATGTCGTTCGGGTTAAGCGTGTTCAGGGGATTGGGCCGCTGGTTTCCAATTGACAGCTCGCGGTCGTAGGTTGGCAGTACAGGCACCCCGTCGATGACGTACAGGGGCGAGTTGGTCAGGCTGATCGAGTTGTTCCCGCGAATCCGGACGTTGATCCCGGCACCGGGCGCGCCCGTTGGCGAGGTTACCTGAACCCCGGCGGCCTGACCTTGCAGAGCCTGGTCAAAACCGGCTACCGGCTGCCGTTCGATGGCTTTACTACTGACCGAGGTTACGGCCGTAGTCAGCTCCTGCCGGCGCTGGGTACCGTAGCCCACGACGACCACTTCGCTCAACGCCTGCACGTCCGATTCCAGGCTGACGTTTATTGTCGTCTGCCCGTTCACGGCGACTTCTTTCGGCAGGAACCCCACCGAACTAACCACCAGGACGACGTTGCCATCGGGTACGCTTAGCGTAAAATTTCCGTTCGCGTCCGTCGACGTACCGCGGGTCGTACCCTTTATTACGACGTTGGCACCGGGCAGCGTTTCGCCGGTGTTGGTCGTTACTTTACCGGTAATGGTCTGGTCAACAGGATTAACAGTCGCAACTGCGGGTTCATCCGTCTCCGGCATCAGCATGGATGTCGAGCGGGCGACCTGCCGTTTCAGAATAATCTGCTGATCTTTTACTTCATAATCGAGTTGCAGCGGTTTCAGCAACTGAGCCAGCACTACCGCCAGCTTCTGATTCGTAGACCGGTACGTTACCCGGCGGCTGGCCTGCACCAGCTGGGGGCTGTACAGAAAATGCACACTGGCTTCCCGTTCGATCTGATCGAGCACTGTGCTGATGGGCTGGTTCTCGCTGGTGACCGTCACCCGGCGGTCCAGCAGGGCCTGACCGTTACTGCTGTGGGCGAAGGAAACGCCCGCCAGTGCAATAGCCAGAACGAGTTGGAAAAGACTAATTTGCATGACTCTAAAGACTTGCTCACGCAATTGTCGATGGTTTTTCATATTTTTTGGAGCTTTTTGTCGGTTCCTGAGAATGGGCAAAAGAAATCCCGCGCTCCTCTTTTTCAGAGGACGATTGTTTGGCGACATCGGCGGGGTAATACCAGGTCGTCGGTGTTGCAGCACCGGCGACTTTTTTTGTCTATGGAAGTAGGTAATTAGTTGTTTTTCTTCATGGGGGCAGCTCGGGTTTTGACGTTGAGAATTGACTTAATTACAGCCCTTACCGGTAATCAGAATCTGACCGTCAATGACTGTGTAGCTGGATTCGGTACCGGCGCAGATCCACTCCAGTTTTTTGAAGAGGGGTTCGTTGCTCAGGGTAGCCGTTAAGGTGCAGTTGGTCAGTAGGGTTTCGTCGAAAACAATGTCGACTCCATAATCTTTTTCCAGCCGGGCAAATACTTCGGTTACGGGCGTATTCCGGAACCGTACTTCCTGATTAGCCACAGGAACGTCGACGGGCTGCGGCTGGGCTACCAGCGATTTGGTTAGTCGCTTATCGGTACGTTCCAAAGTAGCCTGCTGGTTCGGCAGCAGAATCAGCCCCGCCAGTTCGTGGCTGGTAGCGCTGGCCTTCTGCTGGGCCGTCTCCTGCGTAAACACCGATACTTTCCCTGTTTTTACCGAAACTGATACGTGCTTGTCCTGATCGTATGCTTTCACGGCAAAGCTGGTTCCCAGCACCCGGGTCACCAGTTCGTTCGCGTACACCAGAAACGGTTTTGTCGGATCTTTTTCTACCTGAAAGAAAGCCTCCCCCGTCAGATATACGTCACGCTGGTTACCCGCAAACGCACGCGGATAGCTGAGTCGGCTGTTCTTATAGAGCGTAACGACGCTGCCATCGGGCAACGTAACGCTTTCCGGCCGGTCGTTGTCGTTGATCACTTCCTGGAGCGGGGTCGTCGCCCGCGCTACCTGACGTATATAGATAGACGGTTGCGCCCGAAACTGATAATACCCAATCAGGCCAACGCCCAGCAGTACTACAGCGGCTGCTGCATAGTACCAGCGTTGTCGGAGCGAACGAATAAGGGTTGGCTGCGGGCGGGCAGTTGCTTCCTGCTGCCGGAGAGCCACCAGCAGTTGAGCCACTTTATCGTCGATGTGCGCATCCGTCAACGGGAGTTGCTCCCCGCGAATATTGAGTAGCAGTTGCCGGGCCTGCGCCACAGTTGCCTGCTTGCCGGGATGATTGTCCAGCCACGTCTGCCAGAAGTGCACATCGGCCGGTTGGGGATGAAACACCCATTGCCGGAACGCTTCATCTTCCAGAAAATCATTGACCTCAAAAAACTGATACTCTATCATCGAAAAGTGGCACCAACTAGCCTTCTATTCTAGATTATCCGTTTTCGGTCCGGATGTACTCATTATTTGTTAAAAAATTTGTAAGCCCAGTCCAATTCCTCAGAACTGCAGTAAAAACAGCCACAGCACGTACGTCCAGAGATCCCGCAGTCGCCGGAGTGAGTTCTGTAACAGGTTAGCCACCGACTGCGCATTGATGTTCATGGTTTGTGCAATCTGCTCGTAGGACAGGTTTTCGTAGTAGCGCAAATACAGGGCTTCCCGCTGTCGTTTGGGCAGGGCCGACAGTCGATTGTTGAGTTGTTGGGTAGTCGAGGACCAGTTTTCCTGGCTGATGAGCTGGCTTTCGATGGTTTCTTCGTCGGCCTGCTCGTTGCTTTCGTCCCAGGCGTCCTCCGGCAATTGATGCTGATGGTGTTTGATCAGTTGATGACGTAGCGTTTTAAGGAGATAAAACTTGACGGACTGGGTATCGCCCACAAAACCGCGACGTTCCCATAGCTTCAGAAACATGTCCTGGATACAATCTTCAATCAGCATCGTATCCCTGGTAAAACGAGTGGCGTAATTGAACAGGGAACGGTAATATTTTTTGGATAGCTGCCCCAGCGCCACTGTATCTCCTTTCCGAAATTGCTGCCAGAGAAGCTGGTCGTTTGTAGCAAAAAGGGAATCGGAGTTGGGCATCGTAAACGGAATTAGGATACTAATTTACCGAATAACGAGTGCAGATGACTACTTAAAGATAAAATAGTACCATAATCATACAAATTCCGCTTTTCTGATCTATCCAATGCGCCTAAAGACCAAAACAGAACACTAGCTCTTTTGTGGGAACACAATCAGACGTAGTATGTTAACCAGCCAACGGGACCGATTCATTTTGCCCATCCGACAGCCATGAAACGAACCAACGTACTCAGTCAGCTTCGCCACGAGATCAAGGTATTACAGGGTGAGGAGGTTAAGCACAAAACTTACTCCAGTCAGCGGGTACTTCCTGACGAGACAACGGCCCACCAACTCTTCGGCCAGGCGGTTCAGCGTCTTTTTGATGTTAACAGCTGGTCGTCCATTTCGGCATTCACCTCTGATTTTGTTTTGCATGATGCCAATGGGCATCCCAAGCCAGGCGGTTTTGTGGAGACTGGCGACTACATAAAAGTGTCGCTGCCGGGTCCGGTACCCAAAAGCTGGGTCCATGTACAATCGGTAGTTTCCGCTGCCAGTCTGGCCGAATTTACGGTGCACCCTTCTCAGGAGCCGGGAAACCAGCACACCGAAACCAGACACTTTTTTCGGAAGGAGTCCAGCAGTACGTTCCGCGTAGAAAAACAGGGCACTTCAATAATAGCCAGTGAAATTGGCCGGAATGAGCGAATCAACAACGAAGGCGGGCAGGCCGGTGAACACGCGCTGATCAACACGGCGATTGCCGAAATGGGCTGGCTTTTTTATCAGAAAATTCAGTGGAAAACCCTGACCGATTACCTGGCAGGAGTCTGATTACTTTCTACTGTTGCAGCCACCGGGTTGTTACCCAGTTCAGTAACCCTTTGGTTGTTTCCAGACTAACCGGTTTTATCCGGTAATCGGTTGCGCCCAGAAGCATGGCTTTTTCCCGGTCCCGCTCATCGTGCGATGCGGTCAGTATAACCACGGGGATGTCTTGGTAGGTCGACTGATTGCGTAACCTCCGAAGCACCCGAAAGCCATCCAGCCGACGCATATACAGGTCCAGCAGCACGACCTTTGGCAAGCGGGGAGTCTGCCGCAGCGAATGAAGAAACTCGTCGCCGTCTTTTAAGAAAGTGGGGACAATAGCCGGATTAGCAGAACGTAACGCAAGTCCCATAATCAGGTGACTATCGGGCTCGTCATCAACCAGCCACAGGGGCGAAAACTGATTCATAGTCGTAGCGGGAAAGCGAAGGCAAGCTAATGAAATTCAGCGAATTACCAACGTTCTGTAACTATTTTCCGATACTTAACAACTTGCTTATCTTCATCATTACCGTAACGGCATCTGTTTTTTAGCCACAAAAAAACCGGGAATACCCGGTCTTTTTTGTAGAATGCTTAACGTAACTATCGCTCAAATACTACGTCAGCAAAGTAGCCTTTACAATCCGTCAGCCAGCCCGTTACCGAGAAACCGGTCAGGCCAGCCAGTCCGTTAATGTCGGCCGGGGTGAACTTCCGGGAAATCTCCGTGTGAATGATCTCGCCGTAGTCGAATGCTACGTCCATATCGAGGGCGTTGATCCGGACGGTCTGCGTTTTCTGACTGACCAGATAACTCCGGGCCTCACCGGTTTCCGGATTGTAGGTTTCGTAATGATCAAACGAAGCCAGATCGAAACGGGCGTCAAGATCCCGGTTCAGGCGACGCAGCAGATTCAGATTAAACGCCCGTGTCAGGCCCTGACGATCGTTGTAGGCCGCATGGATAACGGCCGGATGCTTCCGCAGATCGAAACCCGTCAGAACCAGGTCGCCGGGGCGAAGCCGGTCGCTGATCTGCTGGTAGAAATCGACGGCTTCGTCAGGCGCGAAATTACCGATGTTCGACCCAAGAAACAGTACCACCCGCCGGGCGTCGGACTCGGCCGAGAGTTGTTCCAGTGCGTTGAAATAATCGTCATGCCGGGGGTTAAGCCGAATATCGGGCCACTGCCGCCGAATATCGGCCGTTAGACCGTCCAATGCGTCGGCCGATATATCCACCGGCGCGTACGTAAACGATACGCCCCGCTCGACGAAATAGGACAGCAGCACTTTGGTTTTCAGGCCATCGCCCGCCCCCAGTTCCACCAGTTCAAATGGCCGACCATCGGGCTGAAACAGCCGTAGCAGTTCCGCTTTCTGCGTCTCCAGAATTTCGTACTCCGACCGGGTCAGGTAGTACTCCGGCGCATGCATAATCGCCTGGAAAATCCGGCTGCCCTCGGCATCGTAGAAGAACCGTGACGACAGGCGTTTTGGTGTTTGCCGCAGGCCGGTACGTACTTCTTCGGCCAGCGCCGGATCTATATCGGCTTGTTGCTCCTGATTGGTTGTAAGCTCACTAACCTGGGGTGCATCAACCTGGGGTGCACTAACCTGGGTTGCACTACCCAGAGGATCGATATTTACTGATCCGCTAAACGTATTCCCGTATACTGCCATCGTTTGTCAGGTTGAAAGAAATTGCGGTACGTTGGCCGGGCATGACCATCGGGCGTGGCGATCGACGCGCCCCGTAGTACAATCTGTCCACTCATAAATTTTCCATTGTATTCGCCCACGGCCCCCTCGGCGGTTGTAAAGCCGGGATAAGGCAGGTAGGCCGAATTAGTCCACTCCCATCGCGTGCCCCACGCAAAGGCGTTATCAGCCTGCGTGGCCGCTTCCCATTCAAACTCGGTGGGGAGTCGCTGCTGTTTCCAGCGGGCGTACGCATCGGCCTCATACTGGCTGACGTGCGTAACGGGCGCGTCGGGGTCCAGCCGTTGCAGGCCATCGAAGGTGTATGTATACCACAGGCTCTCGATTTTATGCCAGTATAAGGGGGCCTGAATCTGGTTGGTGTTCACCCACGCCCAGCCATCGGCCAGCCAGTAGCGGAAATTCCGGTAACCACCGGCTTCCACGAAGGCCAGGTATTCCGCGTTGGTTACCAGCCCGCCCGAGATTGTTGTTTCGTTCAGATACACCTTATGCGGTCCCAGCTCGTTGTCGAAGCAAAACCCTTTTCCCTGGTAGCCTATGGTGTAAATACCCTCGCGCAGCGTTACCGACGGACCTGACACTAGTGGAGGATTTTCCTGCACGGGCATGTCGATGGCCGGCAGCAACGGGTTGTTGCCCAGAATATATTTGATATCGGTAATAAGGAGTTCCTGGTGCTGCTGCTCGTGGTTCAGTCCCAGTTCGATGAGGGTGTGTAACGTATCAGTCAGTTCCACCGTTTCCAGAAACTGCTGCATGTACCCGTCAACGTAAGCCCGGTACTGATAAACGCCAGCTACCGTCGGACGGCTTAGATTCCCCCGATCGGTACGCAGTACGCGCTTGCCCACGGTTTCGTAATAGCTATTGAAAACGTAGCTAAAGTCCTCGTGAAAGGGTTTATAACCGGGTAGATTCGGTGTCAGCAGGAAGGTTTCCCAGAACCAGGTGGTATGACCAATGTGCCATTTTGGGGGACTTACGTCCGCAACGGGCTGCACGACGTAGTCTTCCGTTTCCAGTCCCCGGCAGATCGCTTCCGAATGGGCGCGCACCCGCAGGTACTGGTCAGTTAAAGTTTGTTCAGCGATCACGATTGAATGATGAGAGTCCAGAAGTGAGGGTTCTCTCTATAACCAGTTCCAGCCGAATAAGTTGCGGATATACACCAAAGTAGATCGAGTACTAATACCGGGCCATTTCTTCATCAACGTAGCACCAGAGCCAGCGTTCATGTGGTTCGGCGGAGGCAACAACCGGGTGCTGCGTCTTATGAAAATGCTTCGTCGCGTGCTGGTTCGGCGACGAGTCGCAGCAGAGCGTAACGCCACAGGTCTGGCAGGTACGCAGGTGGACCCAGACGCCGTCCATCTGGACGCATTCTTCGCAGACGGCGGGTAGCTCGGGCAGTTGAACCGCCGTCAGATCAGTCAGGTGAGAACAGGCCATAGCAGTAAGTTTTAGAACATGGTTAAGGTACTGTCGATCATCCGGAGTAAGCCTGTTAGGTTTCAGCCAGGTACTTGTGGACAAAGCTGACGGCCATAGCCCCCTCGCCCACCGCCGACGCCACCCGGTTCATCGCTCCGGCGCGAACATCACCCGCGGCAAATACCCCAATGCTGCATGTTTCAAGCAGATGAGGCTCCCGATCATACCGCCAGACTTTCTTGAAATCGGCGTATCGGGCCAGATCCCGGCCGGTAGCAATAAACCCTTTGGGATCTTTGATGATGTCCATCTCGATCCAGTCGGTCAGCGGTTTGGCACCAATGAAAATAAACAGTCCCCCCGCTGACACGGTCCGTTCGGTATCGGTATCCAGGTCTTTCAACACCAGTTCTTCCAGGTGATCGTGACCTTTGCCTTCAATCACTTCCGTGCAGCCCAGCACTTTGATGTTGGGCGTCCGGTCGATCTGGTCAATCAGGTACTGCGACATAGTTTCGCTCAGGCCGCGCCGGTGAACACAGATAAATACTTCGGAAGCCACCCGCGACAGGTACATAGCCCCCTGCCCCGCCGAGTTACCGCCCCCAACGACATAGACCGGCTTATCTTTGAAAGCATAGGCTTCGGTCGTAGCGGCCCCGTAATACACGCCCGCTCCGGTAAATTTCTGCAGACTTTCGTTCTCCAGCTGCCGGTACGACACACCCGTACTTAGAATAACTGCCCGCGTGACCAGTTGACTACCATCGGCCATACTGACCGTCTTGTACTGCCCACTGGACGTAATGGAAACAACTTCCTGCGGAGCCAGAAATTCGACTCCGAAACGTGTTGCCTGCGAAATAGCCCGGCGCGTCAGGTCGGCTCCGCTCAGGCCGTTTGGAAACCCCAGGTAATTTTCAATTCGGGAACTGGTTCCGGCCTGCCCGCCCGGTGCTCGTTTGTCGATCAGAATGGTTTTCAGCCCTTCTGACCCACCATACACCGCTGCCGCCAGACCGGCAGGACCAGCCCCAACAATGGCCAGGTCATACAGTTCGGCTTTAGCCTTCGGCTGCAGGCCCAGCTTAGTACCCAGGTCACTTAGACTCGGCTGCGCCAGCACCGTACCATCGGCAAAGGAAACGACGGGCAGATCTGCCTGACTGAGTTCATTCTGAGACAGCAGCTCCTCCGCTCGGGGATCACTTTCGATGTCAAGCCACTGATACGGGAACAGATTTCCCGCCAGAAAATCTTTCAACTCATGCGACTGGGGCGAAAACTGATAGCCAACGAGCTGTAGGCCATCGAAGCCGGGACGATACGTCGACTGCCAGTCACTCAAGAGGTCGTCGAGTACGGGATATAGCTTTTCTTCGGGTGGATTCCAGGGCTTACCGATGTAGTAATCCAGTTGCACCTCGTTGATCGCGCGAATGGCGGCTTCCGTGTCGGAGTAGGCTGTCAGCAGCGCCCGCTTGGCGTTGGGAAACAGCTTTCGGGCCCTGGACAGAAAATCAACGCCCGTCATACCCGGCATGCGCTGATCGGATAGAAACAAAGCAACCTGTTCTTTCTTCCGGACCAGATCCGGCAACGCGTCCAGCGCTTCCTGCGCCGATTCGGTGCATAAGATCCGGTAGTGCTTTCGGTAGTGCTGACGCAGGTCGTGCTGAATAGCCTGTAACACCTGCGGATCATCGTCAATGGCAAAAATAATCGGGAGTTTCATAAAGGGCTAGTTGGTTGGCAGGCACACGCAGAACTCCGTCCGGCCCGGCTTTGATTCGAATTTAATGGATCCGTTGTGCTGTTTCACAATGCCCCGCACGATATCGAGCCCCAGACCGGTTCCTTTGCCAATTTCCTTGGTCGTAAAGAATGGTTCAAACAGCTTATCCCGAATCGACTCGGGGATACCGCTGCCGTTGTCAGTTATTTTCGTCAGCAGAAATTCCTCGCCATCACTATGCCGCTCGACTTCGCTGCTGATGGTGAGCGTTCCTCCATCGGCCATAGCGTCAATGGCGTTATCGATCAGGTTGGTCCACACCTGGTTGAGTTCGCCCTGCCGACCGCAGACGGTGGGTAGATCGTTCGGCATATCGACGGTCAGCTGAATGTGTTTACTTTTGAGCTTGTGCCCAAGCAATGTCAGCGTACTATGAATACCGTCGGCCAGCTGAAACGAATCCCGCCCCGAACTCCGGTCCATGTGGGTGTAGTTCTTGATCGACGTAACAAGCGTAGCAATCCGTTCCGACGCCTGGCCGATGTCGTTCACCAGGCGCTCGGTCATGAGGTTGTCCACCAGCCAGCGCATAGCCCCAGGCAGGTTTTCTTCGCCAATCTGCTCCAGCAACGTATCGAGTTCATCAACGGTGAATCCATATTCGGTTAGCGGCCCGACAATGTCCATAGACGCACCGGATTCGTCATCGTTCATCCCATGCTCGTCGAGCCAGTCCAGCAAATCATCTTCCAGACTGCTCCGTTCCATCATCGACAAGGGCTTTCGGTCGGTCTGATTGATTTTCTGATGAAACAGATCGCTGATGGCGTCTACCTGTGTATCGTTCAGATTCAGCCGCATCAGCGCCTTGAATACGTCCGGCGCTACGCATCGGTAATCCCGTAACGTTTCGGCAGAACGGGCCACGGCAGCAACGGGATTGTTCAGTTCATGGGCCAGCCCCGCCGACAGTCGCCCCAGCGAGGCCATTTTATCCTCCAGCTGCGTTTGCCGGGTAATTTCGCGCACGCGGCTGGTCATCTGCTGCACCAGCGCTTCCGTCAGCTCGTAACAGGTCTGCGTCATCTCCCGGAAGTGATCGCGGTGCATGCGTACTACGTAAGCAGGCTCTTCTACAATGACGCGGTTGTTCATTTCTTTCATCCGCGAAAAAGGCAGCACGCCCATCACCGAATAAGGGCCGTACGTAATCAGATCATCGTCGTGCCCCGGATGCCCGGTATCGATTACGATAACACCTTCCAGAATCAGCGTCAAATAATCGACCGGTTCACCGGGGTTATTCAAAACATGATTAGCTGGATAGCGCTCTTCCTGCGCCCGGTCCAGTAACCAGCGCAGGTGCTCATCGGGCACGAACGCAAAAAATGAAAACTGACGTAAGGTTTCTAACAGCGTCATACCGTAATTTCAGCAGCTTAACTCAAACAGGTAACTAATGCTGAACCGGATTGGTTACAGCGGTACATACTCGACTTTCCACCATGCGCGCAGTCCTCTTTCTGCTTTGCCTTGTCGGTTTTGCGTTTCAACCCGACAAACCAGCCTACCAGCTTTACACGGCCAATCTGAAAACCACTACGTACAATAAACTGGCCCAGCAGGCTGCCAGCGCCGACGTGGTGCTGTTCGGCGAACTGCATAACAACGCTCTGTGCCACTGGCTGGAGCTGCAATTAACCAAAAGTCTGCAACAGGAGAAAAAAGGGGCGCTGGTGCTGGGGGCCGAAATGTTTGAAGCCGATAACCAGCAGGCGCTGACGGATTACGTAGATGGCCGTACGACCGACAAGGAATTTGCGGCCCAGGCCCGGCTCTGGCCGAATTTCAATACCGATTACAAACCTATTGTCGACCTAGCCAGGGAGAACAAGGTTCCGTTCGTGGCGACCAACGTGCCCCGTAAATATGCCAGTTTGGTGGCCCGTAAGGGATTAACAGCGCTGGATACGTTATCTGCCGAGGCCAAGCAACAGATAGCTCCGTTGCCCATTACGGTCGATCTGACGCTGCCGGGTTATAAAGGCATGCTTGATATGATGGGCGGGCATGGTTCAGGCGACAGCAAGAACCCACACGTCGGAAACGCGGATATATCGGCCAATTTTGCCCGAGCGCAGGCCATTAAGGACGCGACCATGGCGCACTTTATTTTGCAGAACCTGAAGCCCGGTCAGACGCTGCTGCACCTCAACGGCGATTATCACTCCAAAAACTTCGAAGGCATCGTCTGGTATCTGCGCAAGCAGCGACCAGACCTGAAAATCGTGACCATCTCTACCGTCGAACTACCGGATATTGAGAAACCGAAAGCCGACAACAAGCAGCTCGCCGACTTTATCCTAGCTATCCCCGACGACATGGCCAAGACGTATTAAAGATTGGAGTTATCCGCTTTAGCCTGACGTAACGTTTGATTAGACCTGGTATTATGAACATTCATACATGGCAGCTTTTGCTTACAAATATATTGTTGGCACTGGGGCTTAACGTCATATTCTTTCCTCAGAGTAATGATGACTGCCCGGATCCAGATAAGTATTCTCCAGAAAAATCTTTATCGATAGAAATCAACAATAAGCGATACGTTATTTACGAGGCAATCAACGAATCAAGGGATGATAGGTTTTTGGTAATCAACTATGGCAGCTACTGCCGGACAAATAAAAAATCGTTACTATCTACTGAATCAAGAAGCGGATACGCCACCAACTTTATAAAGAAATTACCCAATGGATTTTGTTATTCATTTGAATACGGCAATCGTTATCATTATGAATACGAATTATATTTTCGGAACATACGAGGAGATTTCTACCTATACAAAGTCATCAAAAAAACAGCAGACCTGTCAAAGAATAGTCCTAGACAGAAAATTACCACGATACCTGTCAACAATTTAAGCTTTGATGTATTTAATGTTGGATCTTATTTACAGTAAATATGAACAATTAATCACATTTTCATAAAACTACTTTCCAACAAGAGAAATAATTGACTGCCAATAGATTCCCATTTGACCTCTGGTAGTCAGGTTACTTTGTTTTAGTTGATGAATAATACGATTGTAGCTTAATCGGCCGCTGATCAACCGCTGAAGATTATCGCAGCCCGCAAAGCGGTCAAATACAAACTCCCAATCGGCATAATAACTCACCATAGCGTAGAGTTCAGGTTCAACTTCATCTTGGCTAATTTTATCATCCAGAGTATCTATAAGTCGCGTCTCTGCTTGCGGGTCAATATCATTAATGCCACTCAGGAAGGGAGGCTCTACTAGGGCATACCATTGGAGAAACAAACCCCTCTTCAGGGCTTCGCTGTTTTCCTGAGCAAGAGCAGCATACTGGCTATGCACTTGTTTATATGCCTCAAATACCCCCTCTTCTTCCAACTTTTTCAATTTTTCTTCGATCAGTCCGGCTGCATTATTGATTTGCAGAAGCAAGCCATTTTCCCTTTCACCCAACTGATATAAAGTCATACTAAGAAGCTGAAATCTGGTTTATAAGAATGTGTTTGGGAATTGAGAAGAGCTGAGCGTCGTGTCATCTTTGTGTCGACCGCCCGGCGGCCCGGCAAGACATACAGCAATGACTAAACAGTGGAAACCGCTCACCGACGCTCAGTGGGACGCAATTTCGCCTTTTTTCGCCCTTCAACGCAAACGAAAACATGATCTAAGACGGATCGTCAACATCATTTTATGGCTTTTGCGAACAGGTGGACAATGGCGGAATTTACCCTTTGATGATCTTCCCTGGCAATCAGTCTACTATTATTTCGACCGCTGGAAGCACAACGGAATCTTTGAACAAATTAACGCAGCACTCAATCAACTGTATCGGCAACGGGTTGGCAAAGAAAGCTTACCATCAGTTGTATGCATTGATTCTCACCGGGCCGCCGGGCGGTCAGTAAAGCTAGCTCCTATGATTTGGGAAGAGCGTGGTCTAGATGCTCATAAACGTGTTAATGCGGGGCCGCCCGTGCGGCCGTAAACGTCAGCTCATTGTCGATACCCAGGGGCGGCTATGGGTGGCGGGGGTCCACTCTGCTAATCAAGCTGATGGGGCAGCGGGTAGCAAGCTCATCGGCGCCCTGTTATGGCGAGCCGGAGAGCGGTTAGAAAAGGTGTTTGGTGATCAGGCGTATAATGGTGTCTTTGCCCAATCTTTGTCCGACTGGAGTATCGATTTTGAGAAGGCATCCCGCCCCGAATCAACTCGAGGTTTTGTCCCCATAGCTAAGCGTTGGGTCGTGGAACGGAGCATTGCCTGGACGAATCGCTCGGGCGACCCCGTTCTTCCGGCGGATCGTCAAAGATTATGAGTACACCGTATCTTCTTCGGTAAGTTGGCTGTATTTAGCTAATATTCAGATCATGTTACAACGAATCGAATTAGCCAACCAAACATAATTCCCAAACACGTTCTAAGACATAAGTACTAACCAACAGGCAAAAGAAAACGATAGGTGCTAAAGCCAACATAGGTCGCTTGAATAGCAACAGTTCAGGAGTAGCCTTCTGCCAATAAATGAGCTATTAGTCCATTTTCCATTCATACCAGTACTAGCGAACCGGTCGTCCACTTAGATTCTCCTGACCTTCTAGGACCTTTCCGGCAACATACCAAGCAGATCCTATCAGCCAGCGCATAGGGATTCTACTAGGATCAGAAGAAAAACTGGAGGACATGGTAAGCCCGGCCATATTGCCCTGTTCCAACACCGGGCGATATATCACCGGTTAGACGATTTTCATAGATAGCAACATGAGTTTGTAAAAAAATATTGGACAGGATTACAGGATTTATAGACGCCTGAAAATCCTGTAATCCTGTCCAATATTTTTTTAACATGCTGTCAATCTTGTCTATTCTTTTTTGACGGATCCCGTTACTAACACCAAGTACTCGGTCACCAACGCCCAGTTGTGGGCTTCGCACTGCCAGCGCATCTGCACCCAGGGCCGGTCGGCAAATCGACGTAACCAGGGCTGTTCGTAGGCGGTCAGCATACCCGCGATAAAGAAATGAAACGTATCGAATGCCTGTTCGATATTGTCCAGATCAACGAGGAACGGTCGTTCACCCAGCCAGTGCAGCGCCGTTGTTAATAGTACCCGTTCGAGTTGGTTTGTAGCACGATTCAGTTGCTCATACGAATCGGCGACGAGCCGAGGTCGAGTAACTTCTAATTCCGGAATCGAAAACGCCGACAGCAGCCGCGCCAGGTGATAAATAATCAGCGAGGTCCGGGCGTAGTGGGGAGCACATTGAAACGGCTCCGTTACGTAGCGACCCGTCTCGACAATCGATCGTAGATACGTCAGCGCATCAGTATCGTGCTGGTTGCGGGGCAGGTTATCCTGATACACCCAGTAGAGCAGGTTGCTCAGCGCGCAGGCGTCAAAATCGACGGGCATGTTTTTACCGAACCAGGTTGAATAGGCCCGTAACTGTTGGTAGTCGGAATACGTATTTTGGATCAGGCGGGGGGGCTGGCTTCCGTTCGTGTGCTGACTTAACTTTTCCTTTAGCCACAGACGCTCAGTCGATGTCGTCTCCGTAGTCAGGTACACCATGGCCGTATCGTCAATATCGTCCGGAATCCGGAAGTGTTCGAAATGGCGAAACAGGTAGCCGTTGGAGAAGTGCTGCGACGGGCGCGTTGGCCAGAAATTGTAGGTTTTCAGTCCGTCCTTGTTCTGGAATCGCTCATAGGCCCGCTCGGCCCGTTCAGCAATGAGGTCGATCTGCTGCTGGGCGGCTGGCGAAACAGAATCGCGCAGACGCTGCAACGTAAAGACCGTTATGACCGTAAAAAAGATGTTGGTATCGGGACGCCGGTAAAACAGAGCCGCGTTGCTCCGGTATGATGCAAACAAACCATCAGGCTGCTGCAACCGGCTAATACGGTCAATGAGGGCGTCTGTCGTCAGGAGCACGGGTAAAGGTTTCGGCAAAAGTAAGCCCCAATGTTAAGAAAATGCTACGTTCGTTACAGAGCCCGGTTTGGAGGCTGCTTTTCCGATTTAAGGTCGGATATTTGCGGTTTAGATAGCGAGATGAAAGAGGTAAGATATGAGATGAAAGACTGACGCTAAGAAGAACCTGACATTTCCTGTCTATTATCTTGCGTCTTTTGCCTTTCCTCTTGTGTCACTTTTATCTTTCGTCTTTCATCTATGAGCAAATGCCCAATCTGATTTTATTCGACGACCCGAACCTGCGCACGGCACTGCTTCCCTTTACGTTTACCCGCCCGGTGGCTGGTATTCGCGTGGGGATTCAGACGCTGGCCGAAAAATGGGCCGACGTGTTCGACGTTACGCTGTCGTTTCTGACGGTATCTTATCTACAAACCAAGTTTCCGGCGGTTTCCACGACCGACAATCTATACATCAACGGCGCCGTTTGTCCAACGCCCGCGCTCCAGCAGGCTATTGCTGAGCTGGCACCTGAACAAGGATTAACAACACCGGACGGTCTGGTCTTGGCGCTACGTACGGCAAGTGCGCTGACCGATGCGCCCGCGTCGACCGACGCTACGTTCCAGTTTGATTTCTTTAGCGAGCCGCTCACGATTATCCGGCACGTCTGGGACATCTTTGCGGCAAACGGCGAGCAGCTTCGCGCTGACTTCGCCCGAATCACCGCCGGACGGCAGTCGCAGCCGATCACCGATCCGTTTACGCATTGCTACGTCCCGGAGAACGTCTTTCTGGAAGAGGGCGCGACGGTGAAAGCCGCCATCCTGAACGCTGAAGCGGGTCCCATCTACATTGGTCGGAACGCAACCGTCAGCGAAGGCGCTATCATTATCGGTCCGTTTTCGCTGGGGGAGGAATCGGCGGTTAATCTGGGGGGGAAGATGCGGCCCAACACCACTGTCGGCCCATTCTGCAAAGTAGGCGGTGAGGTAAACAACGCGGTTTTCTTCGGTTACAGCAACAAAGGCCACGACGGGTTTCTGGGCAACGCGGTTATTGGTGAGTGGTGCAACCTCGGCGCTAACGTCAATAACTCGAACCTGAAAAACGATTACAGCAACGTCAAACTCCACGCCTACGCCACGGGTCAGCTCGAAGATACGGGGCGTATGTTTTGTGGACTGCTGCTGGGTGATTTTTCGCGGGTGGGCATCAGCACCATGTTCAACACAGGTACGGTCGTGGGCGTCAGCACGAACGTCTTCGGCGGTGGTTTCCAACCAAAATTCATCCCTTCGTTCTCATGGGGAGGCACTGCCGACGGCTTTACAACCTATCGCATCGACAAGGCAATACAGGTGGCCCGTGAGGCTTTTGCCCGGCGCGGCAAACCATTCGATGCCGTAGAAGAGTCCATTCTGCGTACCATTGCTGATAACACGCAACCCACCCGCTAATCCCTATGCTTTTCAACGAAATCGTTGGTCAGGACGACACCAAACAGTTGCTGCTACGGGCGGTGCAGACGAACCATCTGGCCCACGCCCTGTTGTTCGACGGGCCGCAGGGCAGCGCTAATCTGGCGCTGGCGCTGGCGCTGGCCCAGTACGTCAATTGCGAAGACAAGCAGCCGGACGATTCCTGCGGTCGGTGCGCGTCCTGCGTGAAGATGCAGAAGCTCGTCCACCCCGACCTGCACATGGTTTTCCCAGTCGCCAATATGGCGAAGGGAAAAACGTCCGAAGCTTACCTCGCCGACTGGCGCAAATTCCTGCTCGACCAACCGTACCGGACTTTGTCGGAGTGGCTCGAAACAACAGGGGCCGATAATAAGCAGGGGAACATCTCAGCCGAAGAAGCCCGGAACATCCTGCAAAAGCTGTCACTGAAGTCGTACGAAGGAGCGTACAAGCTCATGCTGATCTGGTTGCCCGAGCTGATGAATGTTACGTCGGCCAACGCTCTGCTGAAAGTCCTGGAAGAGCCACCGGCACAGACGTTATTTTTGCTGGTAACGAACCAGTCAGACAAACTTCTGATCACGATTCTGTCCCGAACGCAGCGGGTAGCCGTATCGGCTTTTTCGGATGAGGAAGTCGCTACGTACCTGCGGCAGCATCAGAATATGGACGAAACCACCGCCCGGCGGCTAGCCTATCTGGCCGACGGCGATCTATCGGAAGCCCTGCAACGTAGTCGAACCGAAACCAGCGGGGGCGAAAGTTCGGATACGCACACCTGGTTTGCGGAGTGGATGCGCACCTGCTACCGGCAGGATTTGATTTCGCTCGTCAAACAGGCCGACCAGTTCGACGGTTTCAGCAAAGAGAAACAAAAGGGCGTGCTCGAGTACAGCCTTCGCCTGTACCGCGATCTGTTTTTGTGGCAGCAGGGAGCCAGTGCCCTGCTACGTCTGCCCGACGATGAACTGGCGTTCGTAAAAAACTTCGCCAAAGTATTGACCATCCAGCACATCGAGCGGATCGTGGCTGACCTGAACGAGGCCCTGTACCACCTCGAACGGAACGCCCGCGCTAAAATGCTGATGCTGGATATATCCTTGACATTTAGTCGATTGATTCGTTCCTAACCGGTATGACAGCCCGCGATGTATTGCCCAACCGGATTATCGGTATGACTGACCGGGTCGACTTCCCGGATCTGGGCCTGACCGACGTGCCAGCTAAAATTGATACGGGAGCGCTGACCTCGGCGCTGCATTGCCACGACGTATGGCTTGTTCAGTCCGAAACGCATTCGATCCTGCATTTCCGGACTATTGACCAGCATGGGCAGGTTTCCCGGCCCTTCACCCGGCACGAGTACAGCCAGCGGATGATCCGTAACTCATTCGGCGTGGCTGAATTACGATACGTCATCGAGTTGCGCCTTATTCTGTTCGGCGAAATTATTCAAACCGAATTTTCCCTGGCCGACCGGCAGCAGCTTCGCTTTCCGGTGTTACTGGGTCGTCGGCTGTTACGTAACCGCTTTGTGGTCGACGTAGCTCAGAAAGACCTTTCGTACACGGCCAAACAGCAGAATCGCCCGCAACAAAAAAACTCTTCGACAAACTCAACCGATGGCCCGTCGGCCTAACGACGGACCTCTGACCAATCTTTTCCAGATGCGTATCGCCATCCTATCGACCAGTCCGACACTATACTCAACCCGGCGGCTGCGAGAAGCCGCTCAGCAGCGAGGGCATGAGGCTATTGTGGTGAATCACCTCAACTGCCAGGTCATGATCGAAGGCGGCAAACCCTCAGTGTTGTACGAAGGTCAGGAACTTACCTCCGTGGACGCCATCATTCCCCGCATTGGCGCGTCGGCGACCGATTACGGCTGTGCCATCGTACGGCAGTTTGAGATGATGAAGGTATTTACTACCGCCAAATCGCAGGCCATCAGCCGGTCACGAAATAAATTGCGGAGCCTACAGGTGCTATCCAAAGCGGGCGTTGAACTGCCCAAAACCGTCTTTGCCAATCACCCCAAAAACGGTAACGTAACGAGGCTGATCGAACTGGTGGGCGGGCCGCCTGTCGTCATCAAATTACTCGAAGGAACCCAGGGCATCGGTGTCGTATTGGCCGAAACAGCCAAAGCCGCTAAGTCAACCATCGAAGCCTTTTACGGATTAAAAAAACACGTTCTGGTGCAGGAATTCATCGCGGAGGCCAAAGGCGCAGACCTTCGCGCGTTTGTCGTCGGCGGACGCGTGGTCGGAGCCATGAAACGGCAGGGAATCGAGGGGGAATTTCGATCTAATATTCACCGGGGCGGTAATGCGGTGCCCGTTACGCTAACGGCTGACGAGGAGCAGACAGCCATCGAAGCCGCCCGCGCCCTCGGCCTGAAAGTCGCGGGTGTTGATATGCTTCCCTCCGACCGGGGGCCGCTGGTGCTCGAAGTCAATTCATCGCCTGGCCTGGAAGGTATCGAAACCGCCACCGGCCTGGACATTGCCGCCGATATCATCGCTTACGTCGAAGACAAAATTCGCGCCGACGAAAGTGATATGGTAGGGGTATGATGGCGGCACTAGGTTCCCATTTTTCACTGATCTGAACTATACTAAAACGATATAATCTCGGCGTAAAAAGCAAATTAAGGCGGTTAGTTATAGCTTCCACATTTTCTCAGGCTTACAATGCTCTAGATGCCGATTGCCAGGCCAACCATCAGTTCGTCGGCGGGCAGGCCATCAGCTACGAGACTGATTACCCGCTGAAAGCCGTTCTAATTAGTAATTGAATGATTCTTTTACGTTGATGACTACTTTTCCTTTGGCCCGGCCGCTTTCCACGTAAGCCAAGGCGTCGTTGGCCTGCTCGAACGGATAGACCTTATCGACTACAGGTTTGATGACGCCGGTTTCCACCAGTTTACCAATTTCAGTCAGTTGCTGGCCGTTGGCCCGCATGAACAGGAACTGGTAATCGATGTTCCGCTTTTTGGCTTTTCGCCGGATACCCATGCTCAGTAAGTTCATCACGATTTTTACGAACCAGGGCGCGTTTTTCTGCTCCGCCAGATCGCCCGTGGGCGGGCCTGAAATGGAGACAACCGTGCCGCCGGGTTTCACTACGTTCAGCGATTTTTCGAGGGTTTTTGTGTCTTGGCTATTCAGTGCGACGTCGTAGTTGGTCAGAATCGTTTCAAAGTCCTGAGTCTTGTAATCGACCAGCACATCGGCGCCCAGCTTTTTCAGAGCGTCGAAACTAGTGGCTCCAGCGGTGGTTGCCACTTTTGCCCCCAAGTGTTTGGCAAGCTGAATGGCGACGGTACCAACCCCACCGGAACCCGCCTGAATGAACACGCTCTGCCCTTTTTTCAGGTGAGCCAGCTCGACCAGCGACTGCCAGGCGGTCAGCGTAACCAGCGGCAGGGAAGCCGCTTCTACCATCGAAATATTTTGGGGCTTCAGGGCTACGTCGTTTTCATCAATGGCAATGTGTTCAGCGAAGGCACCAATCCGGCCGTCGGCTGGCCGGGCGTAGACTTCATCGCCAACCTTGAATTTCTTCACTCGGCTTCCCACCTGCGTAACGACCCCCGCTACGTCGTGGCCCATGATCAGGGGGAGTTTGTAGGGTAGAATTAGCTTGAACTCGCCGGCTTTTACTTTGGTGTCCAGTAGATTCAGCCCGGCCGCATGAATGTCCACCAGCACGTCTGTATCGTTGACCCCGGGTTCGGGTACGTCCGTGAGCTGCATGACTCCCGCTTTATCGTATTTGTTAATCAGGAATGCTTTCATAGTGATTGATTTTTTGTGAGGATTTGTTTCGGTCCTTCTGGTTAGGGGTTTGACCGGATCAGGCTGCGTAAAAAGTCAGTGCGCGTTTTACAAAATCATCGTGATACTGAAAAATAGCGCCGTGGGCGGAATTCTCGTAGATGTGCAACTGCGCGTTGGGGAGCCGTTTGGCCAGATCGTAGGAGTTGGACGTGGGCACCATCCGGTCGTGGTCGCCATTGATCACCAGCACGGGCAGCGTGAATCCCGACAGATCGGCGGGTGACTCATGTCCCCATACCTTAATGGCGTGGAGTTGAGCCTGTAAATTACTAAGTCCGACCTCTTTATCCCGGTTTTCGGTCCGCTCCTTCAGGCGATCCAGGAACAGACGCGCGGCCTGTTTACCGGAGTCGGTCGAGTTGAAAAACAGGTAATATTTAGGGTCAACGAACGTAAATAATGCTTTGGCCATGTCCAGGTACGTAAGCCCGACGACATCGCTGATGCCTTCGCCCCCCGTGGACCCGTGCCGGCCAGAATCAGTTTCCGCACCAGAGTAGGTTCAAGCGCCATCAGTTCCTGCGTGATAAAACCACCCATCGAGAAGGCCAGAATATCTACTTTTTCGTAGCCCAGCGCCTTGATAAATGCCAGTCCGTCTTTCGCCATATCGGCAATGGATTCGGCATCGTCGCCCGACGAAGCACCTACGCCCCGATAATCGAATGAAATGATTTCGTGCCGGGTGGCCAGCGCATCCATAATGCTGGGGTCGGCATTGTCCAGATTGGCCGTCAAATGACCGAAATAAATGATCGGAACCGTCTGTTTCTGACCAAGCCGGCGATAAGCGAACGTGATGCCGTTGGCAGCGGTGATGAACTCGGTGGGTACCGTGGCATAGGTTGACTGGTGGGTTGTCATGACCGTGCTTAGTAAATTCTAATTGTAGAAAATGGCTGGCAGACCGTGCTCAATGGCTATTGGCTGAAAGCGACTCAGCTAACTGATGAAATCGTTTGGCATCGCCAACCGGCACCTCAAACTGGTCGGTGGCCAGCGCCAGAAACAGTTCGTCGGCTACTTCCGACGCTGGAATGCCCTTGGCGCCCCCTATCTCGGCCGAAAATTCCGTATTAACCAGGGGCGGATATAATTCGTAGATGTTCAGTTTATCGTTGTCGGCAAACGTATCGCGCAAGCCCTGGGTGTAGCTGTGCAGAGCGGCCTTACTGGCCGAGTACGTCGGCAGGTATTTGTTACCCCGGAAAACCGCAATAGACGTTACGTTGACGATGGCCGCATCGTCCTGTATTAGTAACAGGGGCAGTAGTTTCGACGTAAAATCAACGATACTCAAATAATTCGTATTGATCTCCTGGTAGGCTTTCTCGGCCGTGTTATTGGCGCTGTCGCTCAGGTTGTTCATAAACGCAGCCCCCGCATTGTTGACAACGATATTGACGTCCGGATGCTGTTCTGCCAGTTCACGGGCGATCCGAATCCGGTCCGCTTCCAGCGACAGATCGCCCTGAATGGCTACCGCATTCTCCAGTTCGCCCAGAGCTTTTTGCAGCCGTTCGGCACTGCGTCCGTTGATGATGATCTTGTTGCCCGCTGCGCTCAGTTTTTTGGCAATCGCTAGCCCAATGCCTGCGCTACCTCCGCTAATAAATACGGCATTTCCTGTTGTTTTCATGATTTTTGATTCTTAAAAATGTGGTTTAATCAATAGTTGGGTAATCATTGTGTGTAATTCTCTTAGCTCATTTTATACCTTTTGGTCTATTTTTTGACAAAAAAAATTAAGGCTTGTATTGGGCCAGTTCCGATTTCAGGCTTTTAATCAATGTTTGCATCGGCCCTACGGAGTCCAGGATTCTGCACATGATGAGCCCGCCCTCTACCGCAGCCACGAGTTTAAAGGCAAAGGCCTTCGGGTCCAGATTGGTCGGGAATTCGCCGTTTTGAATACCGGCTTCCAGCACCTGCGTAAGCTCCTGCTGACCGATTCTGATCAAAGAGGCCACCTTTTGTTTGATAATCGGGTAGCTGTCATCAGCTTCGACAGCCGTATTAAAAATAGGGCACCCACCTGGAATAAAGGTCTGGATTGGATCTTTGTAAAAATCCAGAAAGGCAAACACCTTCGCTTTTGCCGTTTTGGCGTTGTAAATAGCCTGGCGCATTCGGTCGGTAGTTTTACGCAGTGCCAAATCGATGACCTGCTCAGAGAGATCTTCTTTGCTCTGGAAATGCCCATATAGGCAGCCTTTCGTCAGCTTTGTAGCAGCAAGCACATCGTCTATGCTTACTCCAGCGATTCCCTTTGTATTATACAGGGGAACTGCCGTTTCCAGAATAAACTGCTTTGTTCTTTCGGCTTTCGTCAGCATGGTATCGATCATTAATCAGTCCGTAAATATACCAAAAAGTATATTTCACAAACAACAAACTCATTGATCTTTTTTACATGCTACTCTCCTTACATCAATTACGGTTGCTTACCGATTACCATAAATAGCTTTTTTTATACTCTCAACTCTCAAGCGATATATACGTTGCTTTTGTCCGCCATTTGATTGTTTATAACCGCTCTTAGTGAGAATCGTCCGGATCATCGAAGCGGAACGAATTGCTGACGCATTTTCTTCGTTTCTTCCGCTAATCCTGTTTTCTTCGCTCTTTCATTCTTTCGCTCTTTACTTATGCCTCTTGATCCTGAACTCAAAAAAGCCATTGTCCGGATGCCGGTTGGGGAGAAAGATAAACTCCTTCTGCGTCTGGTTGCCAAAGATGCGACGCTCACCGAAAAGCTTCAGTTCGAGCTGGTAGAAGAAGGAAACACCGTTGAAGAACGGCGCGAACTGATCCGGCAGTTTATCCGTCGGACGGCGAACCTGGGGCAGGATTCGGCCGGCTGGGTCATGATGGACATGCGGACTGTCAGCGGCTACATCACGCGCCACTTGAAAGTGACGAAGGATAAATACGGCGAGGTGGAGTTGATGTTGCTCATGCTCAATACGTTCTACGAACATAACGCTCATCTGCTTCAGAAATACAACTCCCGCACCGACAAAGCCGCCGAATACATCGCCAAGCGTGCGGAGCAGGTGCTGAAAAAAGCGGAGAAGCTTGATCCCGACTACTACATCGAGTTTTCCGATGGAATCAATAAGCTGCTGGGCTGGGTTCATTACGCTGCGCCATCGCAGTACGCCCGCCAGCTCGGCTTGCCGAAAGAGTGGCGGATGTAAAACTATTCCATTGTTGACTCACAGCTAGTTAATTTCTGTTTGCTCTTCCCCTAGCGCACAAGCCTTCTGTTTTGGTAAACCCAATGCATCCTAGTCGGTTATGTAGTACATAAATAGTACTATTTACATACTCACCGGATGAAACAGACTATCCTTATTACCGGCGGCACGGGCCTTATTGGCCGTCGTCTGACAGAGTTATTACAGCAACAGGGGTACCAGATCAGTTACCTCAGCCGGTCAACGAAATCAATTCCGGGGGTTAACGTCTATCAATGGGACGTCAAGAAAGGTCATCTCGATCCGCAGGCAATCATGACGGCCGATCATATCATTCATCTGGCCGGGGCGGGTGTGGCTGATGAGAGATGGACCGATGACCGGAAAGAAGAAATTCTCAATAGCCGGACGCAATCCACAGCGTTGCTGGCGCAGGCGCTGGCCAAAAATCCGCATAAAGTGAAATCGTTCATTGGCTCCTCGGCCATTGGCTATTACGGCAGTGATACCGGCGACCGTCCCTTGAACGAAACCAGCTCCGGTGGTTCTGATTTTCTGGCGCAGGTCACCCGTGCCTGGGAGCGCTCCGAAGATCAGGTAGCTGCCCTCGGCATCCGGACGGTGAAGCTGCGGATTGGCGTCGTATTGGCGCAGGACGGCGGGGCTCTGCCTAAACTGGCACAACCAATCCGGCTGGGTGCTGGCGCTCCGCTGGCTTCCGGGCAACAGTATATTTCCTGGATTCACCTCGACGACCTATGCCGACTCTTTATCCAGGCTGTTGAGGACGAGTCGTGGCAGGGGGTTTATAACGCCGTAGCACCGGGTCCAGTAACGAACGAAACGCTAACTCGCGACATCGCCAAAGTTCTGCGTCGCCCACTAATTCTACCCAATATTCCGGCGTTCGCGATCAAACTGATGTTCGGTGAAATGGCGACGACCGTCACGGGCGGGAACTACGTTCTCAACAAACGTATCACCGACGAAACGAGCTTCCAGTATCAATACGCAGATCTGAACCGGGCGTTGGAAAATCTGCTGAAGTCGTAATTCGGGGAAGTATTCAGGACGTTTCTTTGTTCTTTTGGTACCATGACCGACTATCTGAAAGACGCCCTGCGCAAGGCCGCCCTGTTCTGCGCCTATCAGGAACGCACGCAGCAGGAAGTTCGCGACCGCCTGAAAGATTGGGGTGTATTAGGAGATGATGCGGAGGAGGTGATTGCCGAACTCATTCAGCAGAACTACCTGAATGAAGAGCGTTTTGCCAAAAGTTTTGCCGGAGGAAAATTTCGTGTTAAAAGCTGGGGAAAACGGAAAATCAAGCAACATCTACAGCAACGCGGCATCACGGGTTATAACCTCGACCAGGCTATGAAGGAGATTGCTCCCGACGATTACCAGACCACGCTGACCGAACTGCTCGACAAAAAACGCCGGAGCCTGCGCGACGACAATCCACTGGTGATCAAGCAAAAACTCGTGCGGTATGCGCTCAGCAAAGGGTATGAATCAGACCTGATCTTCTCGGTCTTGGGCAGCGAAGAGTCCGGCTTCTGAAAACTGCC
Organism: Spirosoma sp. KUDC1026; assembly: GCF_013375035.1. Lineage (NCBI taxonomy): Bacteria > Pseudomonadati > Bacteroidota > Cytophagia > Cytophagales > Cytophagaceae > Spirosoma > Spirosoma sp. KUDC1026. Next base: position 166,227 of record NZ_CP056032.1, read on the forward strand.
CATTTTTAGCCAATTTTGCGGCTTACTGATCCTAACCAGCCGCATGCCCAGCCTTTTTCTCGATACCGAACGGATGTCTAACCTCACCAGCGGATTAGGACAGGTTTGTCTGAACCTGGGCCTCGAACTGGTCCGGCAGCAACCGCCGGGCTGGGAGATTACGTTTCTGGTTCCCAAGGATCAGGTAGGCGTTTTTGGGCCATCGGCAAAATACATCGTAGCGAGTCGCTGGCGCCGGGTGCTGCACCCCTGGTCGTTCGATGTGTGGCATTCCCTGTACCAGGGATCCCGGTTTTTGCCGCAACGCCAGAGCAAGCTGATTTACACGATTCTGGACCTGAACTACCTGTCCATGCCCGAATACTCAGATGCACGGAAAGCCAGGCAGAAACGACGCTATCAGCACGCCATTGATCAGGCATCGGTCATAACGACCATTTCGGTCTACGTAGCCAAGGACGTAAAGAGACAGTTGAACGTCCCTCCGACGACACCCGTTGAAGCCATTTATTGCGGTGTCAATACCCCCAGCAGTCTACCAACCCAGCCTCCAACTATCAAGCCAGACAAGCCCTTTCTGTTCTTTATCGGGATGATGCAACCGTATAAAAACGTGCATACGATGTTGCCCATTCTGAAAGCGTTTCCCCAATACCGGCTGGTACTGGCCGGACCAGACAAACCCGCTTACAGCCAGCAGATTCGGGAGCAGGCGCAACAGCTGGGAGTGGCCGACCGGGTGTTGCTCGCTGGCCCGGTTGACGAAGCGACCAAATGGTGGCTCTACGCCAACTGCGACGCGCTCCTGTTTCCGTCCCGACTCGAAGGCTTTGGCATTCCGGTAGTCGAGGCCATGGCTTTTGGCAAACCGGTCTTTTCTTCCACCCTGACCAGCCTGCCCGAAGTAGGGGGCGACGAAGCATTCTATTTTTCCGATTTCGAGCCAAATACCGTGGTTGAGACGTTCCGCCACGGTATGGACACGTACCGAAACGACCCCACCATGCCAGATCGGCTGCGGGCACAGAGCCAGAAATTCAGCTGGGCCGCCGTTGCCGCCGACTACTGGAAACTGTACCAGCGTGTTTAGACTGCTCTGCCTCAGGCATTCCCTACTCACCCAACCGTTACGTTAATGTCGTTTCCTTTCCCTTCGTTGAAGACATTTTCCGTTGCTTTTTTTATCCTGTTCGTTGCTCTCCTGCTTACCTGCTACCACCGGACTGAGCACTTCGACGACGCCTGGTTTGCCGAACAGTCTTACTGGCTAGTGCGGGATGGGTGGGTTCGGTCCGAGTTGTTCCGAGGGCTGAACGGCTGGGAAGATCGGATCTATGTTTTTCACAAACTGTTTATTTACGCGGGCGCTTTGGTAATGAAGCTGTTTGGTTTCTCACTACCCGCCAGCAAGCTTCTTACGACCTTCTGTGCGCTTATCGCTGGTTACCTGATCTGGGTTTATAACCAGCGAGCGTCGAAAAAGCAGCAGTTGTTAGCTCTTATTCTGTATTTCGGTTGTGGAGCGATCATCCGGTATTTTTCAATCAACAGGCCCGAGATCATGTGTATGCTGTTCGGGCTAGGCTCTTATCTGGCGCTGGACAGACCGAACAACAAACCATCCAATGTACTACTCGCGGGTTGCCTGGCGGGTTTGGCCGCGCTGACCCACTTAAACGGTATAATTTATCTGGTTGCGGGAGCTGGTTGGTTACTGGTAAAAACGAATTGGCGAGCAGTAATCTGGTTCAGCTTATTCGGCGGCCTTACCCTAAGTATATACGGCCTCGATGCGTTGGCCGACAATCAGTTTAACGCCATGCTTGATCAGTTTGTCAACGATCCGGCAACGCAATCCAATTTTAAGCTGATTGACAAGCTGTATGTTATGCTCAACTACCACCAACTATTTTTTCATAGTCACGGAGAAGTTCCCTTGAGCGTTTTGGTGCTTTTGTGTGTGCTTATTTTCCGACGAGCGCTGTCGCTTTCCCAATCCGTACCCTTGTATTTAACGCTGCTTATTGTTGCGTTCTGGCTGTTAACCAAGAGCAACTTTGACTTTTATTACATTCTTTTCGTACCCTGGTTCGTTCTTCTGGCTTCTCAATGCTTGACCGTTTATCTGCCAGACAGCCCTGTCTGGCAGCAACGGGCCGGCACGGGTGTGCTAATCATTTACTATGGCTTTGCGCTGTTCAGCATTGGAAAAGTACTGGAAGAGAATTACACCACTCGTTACGTTCCTGCCTACAACAATACGCTGGCTCAGCACATGCCTGACCGGCAAACAAAGGTTATCGCTCCAATCAGCTTCTTTTTTGGTCAAATAGAAAACTATCGTATTCACGGATTAAGCTATTACTCTGCAAAACATGAAACAGCTTCGCTGGAAGAGTTCTTTCGGCTAGCGGCTCAGGAAAACGCCAAATATGTAGTGAGCGATGGGTACAAAACGGCCAGCTACGTAATTCCGCTTGATGTACCTGATCGGATAGGTACTTACCAGCTAATCTTCCGGGATGATATGACCAGCATCTATGAACGACAACCGTAGTCACTCAGTCCGCAGGAAACCAGCGATCGGGACAAACAAAAAGGAAGAAGGCCCTGCCGAAGAACGTTCGTGCAGGGCCTTCTTCCTTTGAGAAAACTCCCATTATGAATTTTAGAAATCGGCGTCCATAATGAACCCTTTCGGTTCTTCGGCCACTGGCTGCGCAGTCATCTGTTCAGCGCCCTGCGGCTGTTGCGCCTGTGCTTTCATGGAGCGGAATTTCGACATGACTTCACCGCGTTGATACTCACCCACGCGCTTCTCGAAGAAGTTCGTTTTACCCTGCAGCGAGATCATATCCATGAAATCAAAGGGGTTTGCTACGTTGTACAGCTTACGCAGACCCAGGGTCACCAGTAGGTGATCGGCGACGAACGCAATGTACTGTTTCATCAATTCGGCGTTCATGCCAATCAGCGATACAGGAAGCGCATCGGAAACGAACTCCTGCTCAATCTCCACCGCATTACGAATGATGTCGTAAATCTGCGATTCGGGCATTTTGTTCTTGATGTGGTCGGTATAAAGCATACACGCGAAATCACGGTGTAGCCCTTCGTCACGCGAGATCAGCTCGTTGGAGAACGTCAGCCCCGGCATCAGACCACGTTTTTTGAGCCAGAAGATCGAGCAGAACGAACCCGAGAAGAAGATACCTTCTACAGCGGCAAACGCGATCAGGCGTTCGGCGAACGTACCGTTATCAATCCAGCGCAGCGCCCATTCAGCCTTTTTCTGTACGCAGGGAATGGTGTCGATGGCGTTCAGCAACCGGTCTTTTTCTACCGGATCTTTGATGTACGTATCGATCAGCAGCGAGTAGGTTTCGGAGTGAATATTCTCCATCATCACCTGAAACCCGTAGAAGCACTTGGCTTCGGCGTACTGTACCTCCGACAGAAAGTTAACGGCCAGGTTTTCGTTGACAATCCCGTCCGATGCGGCAAAGAATGCCAGCACGTGCGAGATAAAATGCCGTTCACCATCGTTCAGACTGGCCCAGTCTTTCAGATCCTGACCGAGGTCAATTTCTTCGGCCGTCCAGAACGATGCTTCGTGCGTTTTGTAGAATTCCCAGATGTCCCAGTGCTGAATGGGAAATAACACAAAACGGCCTTTGTCTTCCTGTAGAATCGGCTCAACTACTTCATTTTGTAACATAATGTGGCTGTATAGTATACGATGAAGACCCGGTCAGCACCGGGCATGACGGGTCTGAAAGCAAGCGAAATCGAGTTAACAAATTTAGGCGTTCTGGCCGCTTATCCAAGTTGATTAATCGGCACAACCCGTTTATTACTAATGACTCATCGTTATAACATACAATCAGTCAGCCACTTAATAGAAGTACTCCGGGTTAAGTTCTTGAAATAGTTCAGCGTTTTTAACTTAATACAAAAAACTATCTGGCTACCGTAGAGACTGGTCCGCGACAGCAAATCAATGGAACAGATTGATACGTGCATACCTCGCCTGAATCTGGTCTCTTCTGTTGAAACTCCCCCCGCCCGTTTTACGTTGTTTTTAAGAATAAGCCTGTCCCAACAGCGGGCCGAACCAACGACAACGTGATCGACGAAAAAGCAACCGGACAGCAGGCCGGACTATCTGATATTGACCTGACGGGATACGAGCATATTGAAGTGCTGGGCGCCCGCGAACATAACCTGAAAGACATTGACGTCACGATCCCCCGCAATAAGCTGGTGGTCGTGACGGGGATCAGCGGCAGTGGTAAATCGTCGCTGGCGTTTGATACGATTTATGCCGAAGGACAACGGCGTTACCTGGAAAGCTTCTCAGCCTACGCCCGCTCGTTTATCGGCAACATGGAGCGTCCCGATGTAGACAAAATTAACGGCCTCAGCCCGGTTATCTCCATTGAACAGAAGACTACGTCGAAAAATCCCCGCTCGACGGTTGGCACAACGACGGAGATTTATGACTTTCTGCGGCTGCTCTACGCCCGGGCCGGTGAAGCCTTTTCATACGTAACGGGGCGTAAAATGGAGCGTCAGTCGCAGGATCAGATTATTGATACGATCCTGGAACAGTACGCTGGTCAGAAATTGACCCTACTGGCACCGGTTATCAAAGGTCGGAAAGGGCATTACCGCGAGCTGTTCGTGCAGATCGCCAAGATGGGGTACACCAAAGTGCGCGTCGACGGTACGGTCCAGGACATTGTGCCGAAGATGCAGCTCGACCGGTACAAGATTCACGATATCGAAATTGTCATTGACCGGATCGTTCCTAAGCCGGAAGATCGGTACCGATTGAGTCAGTCAGTGCAAACGGCGCTCAAACAGGGCAAAGGCGCCATGCAAATGCTCGATGGCTCCGGGGCGCTGGTGTATTTCTCGCAGAACCTGATGGATCCGGAGTCGGGAATTAGTTATGACGAGCCCTCGCCAAACTCGTTCTCGTTCAATTCGCCGTACGGTGCCTGTCCGGTTTGTAACGGGTTGGGCGTGATTGAAGAAATCACCGAAGAGTCGATCATCCCCGATAAATCACTGAGTATCAGCCGAGGGGCGATTGCCCCACTGGGTGAGTACCGCGAATTATGGATTTTCCGGGAGATCGAAGCATTGCTCAAACGCAACAAGCTCAACCTCAGCACGCCCGTTGCCAAATTCCCGGAAGCGGTGTTAAACGTACTTTTGTACGGCGCCGACGAGGAAGAAACTTCCGCGCCGAAGAAAGGCAAAGCAGAACCTCCCGCCCCCCGCTTCGAAGGCATTATCAGCTTTTTGAAACGGCAGCAGGAAAACAGCACGGACAAAATTCAAGAGTGGCTGAAAGACTTCATGGTCGTCAAGACCTGCCCCGAATGCCAGGGTGCCCGGCTGCGGAAAGAATCGCTGTACTTCCGGATCGACCAGAAGAACATCTCCGAGCTGGCCCGCATGGACATTTCGGAACTGACGACCTGGTTCACGGGTCTGGAAGGTCGGATGACCAATCGCCAGAACGTCATTGGTAAAGAAATTCTGAAAGAAATCCGGAAACGTATCGGCTTTCTGCTCGACATCGGCCTCGACTACCTGACGCTTGATCGGTCGTTACGTACGTTGTCGGGCGGTGAAGCCCAACGCATCCGGCTGGCTACCCAGATCGGTACGCAGCTCGTCGGGGTTCTCTACATTATGGACGAACCTAGCATCGGGCTGCACCAGCGCGACAACGTCAAGCTGATTGATTCGCTGAAGAACCTTCGCGACCTGGGCAACACGGTGCTGGTTGTTGAGCATGATAAGGACATGATGCTCGAATCTGATTTCATCCTGGACATCGGCCCCGGTGCGGGTCGGCACGGGGGTCAGGTGGTCGGCATTGGTACGCCGGAAGAATTTCTGAAAAACGGCAGTACAACGGCGGCTTACCTCAGCGGCCGACGGGCCATTGCCGTTCCCACCGAGCGCCGGAAAGGAAATGGTAAATTCATCGTCATTAAAAACGCCACGGGCCACAACCTGAAGAACGTAACGCTTCGGCTACCACTTGGGCGGATGGTAACGATTACGGGCGTATCGGGCAGCGGCAAATCGTCGCTGATCCACGAAACGCTGTTCCCTGTCCTGAACCAGCATTTTTACAAATCGAAGCGCGAACCGCTACCGTTCAAAACGGTTGAAGGGCTGGAGCATATCGACAAAGTCATAGAAGTAGACCAGTCCCCCATTGGCCGGACACCCCGGTCTAACCCGGCGACGTACACGGGCATGTTCTCGGAAATTCGAACACTGTTTGCCGAGTTGCCCGAATCGAAAATCCGGGGTTACAAACCGGGTCGGTTCTCGTTCAACGTCAAGGGTGGCCGCTGCGAAGACTGCGAGGGCGCGGGCATGAAAAAGATCGAGATGGAGTTTCTGCCGGATGTGCACGTGGTGTGCGAAACCTGCAAAGGCAAACGTTTCAACCGAGAAACGCTGGAAGTCCGGTTCAAAGGCAAATCCATTGCCGACGTACTGGACATGACGGTGGAGCAGGCCCTGGAATTCTTCGCCAGCCAACCCAAGATTCTGCGTAAAGTAACAACGCTGAACGATGTGGGGCTGGGTTACATTACGCTGGGCCAGCACGCAACTACGTTATCGGGCGGTGAAGCGCAGCGCGTCAAACTGGCCGAAGAGCTGTCAAAGAAAGACACTGGAAAGACGCTATACATTCTTGATGAGCCAACGACAGGGCTGCACTTCCAGGACATTGCGCACCTGCTCGACGTCCTGAACAAGCTAACCGACAAAGGCAACACGGTCCTGATCATTGAACACAATCTGGACGTGATCAAAGTCTCCGATCACCTGATTGATCTGGGGCCGGAAGGGGGTAACAAAGGCGGCCAAATCATCGCCGAGGGTTCCCCCGAAAAAGTGGCCCAAGTCAAAGGCAGCTATACCGGTAAGTTCCTGAAGATGGAGTTGGAGAACAGCTAGTAATCAGATAGGTCTATAGCGTATATCACGGAGATTTGCCAGAACAGACAACTCATTTACAGTATTTTAACTACGAAAATTTTTATCATTCCGACGTTAGGAGGAATCTTCAGTAGTGATTAGATTTTACTAGTATCGGAGATTCCTCCTAACGTCGGAATGACAGAAATTAGTCATCCGCAGCTCACGTTGCTTACCTAATCGGGGCCCTCAAATCAATTTGAGGGCCCCGATTGTGTTATTTACCTGTCATCTTGTTGCCTTTTGCGCCGTCCAGTTCCTTGAGCAATTCGCTGACGGCTACGTCCATTTGAGTATTTTTATCGGTGTAGCTCTCACCGATCGGGCGTGAAACGGGAACGTCGACGGGCCGGGGAGCCAGTTCCATGTTTTTGCCTGAATTGTCGGTAATGCGGGAGAACGGCAGCCGGATGGTCGAGCCGTCGATGAGCTGAGCCGCCGACGTGAAGATGATCCAGCCCGCCGTGGGTTCACCCACCACTTTGCCCAGTTTCAGCGTTCGGTATCCTTCTGTGAAATCCTCGGCGTCGGACAGCGAGTGCTGGTTCGTAACCAGAATCGTTGGTGTTTCGAGCGCCCGCTGCCCCAGCTGTGTACGCGCGGGGGCAGCGGGCAAACCGCGTGAGGTCATCGTCAGGTAGCCTTTGCGGGCAAATACGTCGATGGCGTAGGCGTTCACAAAACCGCCGTTATTATTCCGAACATCAATGACCACGCCTTCCCGGGCGTGGTTATCAGCGTCAAGATCCAGGTACAGCTGATTCAGCGATTCGGCCGACATGTCAAACATGTGCACGTAACCCAACCGACCCTTGCTGGCTTTATCCACGTACTCACGCTGCTGCTGCACCCATTGCTTATACAACAAACCCTTCTCTGTCGACAGGTTAACCGGCGATACGTTCACCTCGGTGGCTTTTGCCGAAGGCGATGACGCAATACCCAGCGTTACGCGTCGGTTGATCTTATTGCTCAGCAGTTGATCCAGATTCGTTTTTTCATCAATTGGCGTGCCTTCAACAGAGACCAGGTAGTCGCCGGGTTTTATCGTACCGACAATGGCCGCCGGACTCAGGGCAACTACTTCCGTAATCAGTAATTTGCCGGTATTCTCGTACGTAATCCGGTCGAAGCGGAGACCAAGACGACCGGTCGAAATATCTGCGGACCCCGCCGGTGCGCCAACACCCGAGTGGGAGGCATTCAACTCGCCCACCATCAGATTCAGCAGCCGGCGTAACTCATCAGCAGTACGGGCACCGGCGGCCAATGGCTCATACGTTTTACGGACCTCCTGCCAGTTTGTTCCATGAAACTCGGGATCGTAGAAACCCTTATTCTGCACATCCCAAGCCTGACTGAACATCTGTAACTTTTCCGTAGCGAAATCAACATCCTGCTCAGCTGTTACGCTCAACGGTTTCGGCTCGCGTTTATCCAGCGAAATCGATTGGATACGGCCCTGCTCCAGGTAGAAAACGTCTTTTCCATCTGCCGTAAACTGTGCGCTGCTTTTACCGCCGGGCGTACTGGTCAGCTGCCGGGCAACGGCGCGTTCATTGCTGCCTTCGTCCAGTGAGTAGGTGTACAGGTTCTGCCGCCCCGCTACGCTGGCTGTAATTAGCAACGTTTTGCCGTCTTTACTGATCGTCTGAGCATCGATGTCCATGCCGAGGGGTAACAGTGTAAGCCGTTGGCGGATATCATCAAACACAATCCGGGTCGCCGTTTTATCGCCAGCTTTGGCTTTGTCTGCACTAGCCAGCGTATCGCGGGGCGTTGTTTTTTCGGCTGGTGTTGGCGACGTAGCGGGCTTCAGCGTTTTCGGAATTTCTTCGTTGAACAAATCCCGAAACTGGTCCTCCCGGAATTTGGGCAGACGTGGTAACAGATCAACCCGGGCTACCTGCGCTGTTTCCGTCCGCTGGGTGGTATTGAACAGAATGTATTTGCCGTCGGGGCTCCAGTTGACGTTGCCGCCAAACGTATTGGCCAGGAAACTAACTGGGCGGCTTTCACCACCAGCGGCTGGAACAACCCAGATGTTGCGGAAGGTTTTGGTCCCGTAGGCGGCAAACGCGACCCACTTCCCGTCGGGCGACCAGACAACAGAACCCGTACTCGAAAAGGGTGCCCGGCCCAGATAGCCTTTGTACAACTGTCGCTCTTTCTTGCTACTCAGATCAAGTACGCGTAACTCCTGCCCGTTTCGCACAAACGCTACCAACTGGCCATCGGGCGAGATAACCGGCGCACTATCGTCCAGTTTATCATCCGTAAGTTGGGTTTCGTCGCGGGTCGCAAAATCGTAGCGGAACAGGTTCGCCGTACCGCCACGAGTGCTGACGTAAATCAGCGACCGGCTGTTTGGTGTCCAGGCCAGCTGCGACTCCACCGCCGGGCTGTTGCTCACCCGAACGGCATCGCCCCCGTCTTTCGCCGACGCGGCAAAGACTTCGCCATGCGACGTAAAGGCCACTTTCTTCCCATCGGGTGATACGGCCAGGTCACGAAACTGGCTTGTTGACTTCAGGTGATCGACCGATAAACCAGCGGCCGCGCCCCGTAGCTGAATCGCTACCGGTGATGCCTGCTTTGACGCTACGTCATACTTCCAGATCTGAAAATTACGCTCGAATACAATCTGTTTTCCGTCGTGGCTGATGGCTGGCCAGAGTACGCGCCCATCTTTGAACGAGGTAAGCATGGTGGGTTGGCCTTTCAGCGGTTTTGACCACAAATTCTGTTTCCCACCACGATCCGATACGTAGTACAGCGTTTGTCCGTCAGCGCTCCACATGGGCCACAGCTCTTTGGCTCCGCCTTCGGTTACCCGTTCGTATGTGGGCTTGTCGCCTTTTTTGGTGCCGATCTTACAGGTCCAGATTTCCGTCTGATCGAGGTGGCTGCTGCCTTTGCGCCACCACTGCGCGGCCGAGATACCTCGGGCCGAAAATGCCAGCGTTGTGCCATCGGGCGAGGGCGCCCCAAAGAACTCACTGGCGTACCGATCCGCCGTGACGAGCATGGGGGTTCCGCCCGAAATGGCTACCCGGTAGATGTCATTCATGCTGGAAATATCCCGGCTACCCGCCTGAAAGTAGACCATCTTACCATCGTTCGACCAGGCGTTCAGCGTTTCGGGACCGTCATCGTACGTCAGCCGCCGGAGTTCGCCGGTTGCCAGCGTCAGGATGTAGATGTCGCCGTTTCCTGTGCGGGTCGAGCCAAACGCCAGATAACGGCCGTCAGGAGAGTACAGCGGCCGGGTTTCGTTGTCGGCATGAGCGACCAGCAAACGAGCCTCTCCCCCACCGGCGGGTACAGTCCAGATGTCGCCCCCGGAGATGAAAGCGATTTCTTTACCGTCGGGCGAGATCGTCGGTTCGGCGTAGGCAAACTGGGGTTCCACCCGGGATTCCACCTTCTTTGACTGCGCCAACAAGGCCGGGCTTAGGCTGCCCAGCAATGGCAGAATCGTGATGAAGCGTCGTAAATTTTTGTGCATAGGCGAAATTACTTTCCTATTCTGCACAATCAGCTGATGACAGCCAAATTATTCACGGTATTAGCTTTTAAATCAGTTGCTGATTCATAAACACGAAACGTATGGCGCCATACGTTGCACTGTCGACATTCACTATTTTCGCCACCTGAATACTCACCGGAGTTGATTTATGCGAAATCCCTTCTTTTATGTTTTACTGCTCGTCCTGGTTTTGCTGGACGGCTGGCTCCTTGCGCACCCCAATCTCGTTGGCCGGGCGGGCGTGTTTTTCTTTGAATACTCGTATCTGGAAACGTTTCCAAAAGCGCTCGGTACGGTAGCCGTGATCGTTGTGCTGGCTCAACTGATTGCCTGGTTTGCCGGACGACTGGGACAGGCGGCCGGTATCGTTATTTCCGTTGGTTTGCTGGCGGCATCGGTGTTCTGGCTTTTTCAGAGTTACGTCCAGTACAACGCGGGGGTTTACAAACTCACCGGTGCGGGTTTCCGGGCCGGGGTTATTCTCCTGCCGGGTTTGCTGGCTCTCGTCTTTGCCAATGCCGCCTGGAAATACATTACAGGACGTAAGACAACGTAGCGTTCGCCATTCGTAAATCAACGCTGATCAGCATTGACCCCATTTGGCAATACAGGGCATTTTGCTAAGCTTTCTCTAAAAAGCGCACTGTTTCCCAAATTTTTCAACAATCTTGCCTTGTCATTTAACGTAATACAGCCTTAGGCCGATTTTGTTGAAAAGCATGAAGGAATACATCCGCCCGATTAAACGCCTGCTGGTTGCGAACCGGGGCGAAATTGCCATCCGTATTATGCGGGCGGCTACCGAGCTGGGCATCACCACCGTCGCTGTTTATACGTACGAAGATCGTTATTCGCTGCACCGCAACAAGGCAGACGAAGCCTACCAGATTGGCCGGGATGATGAGCCACTCAAGCCCTATCTCGACGTAGAAGGTATTATCCTGATGGCCAAACGGCACCAGGTTGACGCGATCCATCCGGGATACGGTTTCCTGTCCGAAAACGTCAAACTGGCCCGCCGGTGCCGCGAAGAAGGGATCATCTTTGTCGGCCCATCGCCCGAAGCGATGGAAGCCCTGGGCGATAAGGTCCGGGCTAAAAACCTGGCGACAACGGCCAACGTACCACTTATTCCTGACTCCCGCGAGGAGAACATGAGTCCGGAATTTGCCCGTCAGGAAGCTGAACGGATTGGCTTCCCGGTCATGGTAAAAGCAGCCGCCGGAGGTGGTGGACGTGGTATGCGTGTGGTTCGGCAGCCGGATGATTTCGAGAAAGCATTCACCGAGGCCAAAAACGAGGCACGGAATGCATTCGGGGATGATACTATCTTCCTCGAAAAATTCATTGAAGAACCCAAACACATCGAGGTACAGCTGCTGGGCGATCAGCACGGCAATATCGTTCACCTGTACGAACGCGACTGTTCGGTGCAACGGCGCTTCCAGAAGGTAGTCGAGATTGCCCCGTCGCTGGGACTAAAGCAGGAAACCAAGCAGAAGCTGTACGACTACGCCCTGCAACTGGGCCGCGCGGTTAATTATTCCAACGCCGGTACAGTTGAGTTCCTCGTCGATAAAAATGAGAACATCTTCTTCATTGAGGTTAACCCCCGGATTCAGGTTGAACATACCATCACGGAGGAAATAACCGGGATCGACATCGTGCGGACGCAGTTGCTGATTGCGATGGGCTACAAACTGTCCGACAATGGTATCTTTATTCACAACCAGGATGAGATTCCGCTGAACGGGTTCGCCATCCAGTGCCGGATTACGACGGAAGATCCCGCCAACGGCTTCAAACCCGATTTCGGGACGATCATTGCCTACCGGAACGCGGCAGGTTTTGGTATCCGTCTGGACGAGGGCAGCAGCTACGCGGGTGTCAAGATTTCGCCCTACTTCGACTCGATGATTGTGAAGGTCTCGGCGCGGGGCCGGACCCTGAAAGGTGCCTCCCAGCGGCTGGCGCGGGCGCTGGTCGAATTCCGGATTCGGGGCGTAAAAACCAACATTGGCTTCCTGCTGAACGTAATCAGCCATCCACTCTTCCAACGGGGCGAAGCGCGGGTATCGTTCATCGAGAGCCATCCCGAGCTGTTCATGCTCAAACAGCCGCAGGACCGGTCAACGCGGGTGCTCAATTACCTCGGCGATGTCATCGTAAACGGCAACCCGGAGGTTAAAAAGAAGGACGACAGCAAGGTATTTCGAATGCCCGTCGTGCCGCCCTTCGACGTATTTGGCCCGTATCCATCCGGCAATCGGGACCGGATGAAAGAACTGGGCCGCGAGGGCTTCGTGCAGTGGGTAAAGGATCAGAAAAGTATCCTGTACACCGACACGACGTTCCGCGACGGTCACCAGTCGCTGCTGGCTACCCGCGTCCGGACACAGGATTTACAGAAAGTTGCCGAAGGCTTTGCCAAGAACCACCCCGAACTGTTTTCGATGGAGGTATGGGGTGGTGCTACGTTCGACGTATCGATGCGCTTCCTGTATGAAAGCCCCTGGAAACGACTGGAAGCTCTGCGTGAAGCCATGCCGAACATGCTGCTCCAGATGCTGTTCCGGGGCTCCAACGCCGTCGGCTACTCGGCCTATCCGGATAACCTGATCGAGAAGTTCGTCGAAAATTCCTGGGAAACGGGTATTGATATCTTCCGGATTTTTGACTCGCTCAACTGGGTTGAAGCGATGAAGGTCAGTATGAAAGCCGTTCGGGAACGCACCGACGCGCTCTGCGAAGCGGCCATCTGCTATACCGGCGACATGCTCAACCCGAACGAGCATAAAAAATATACGCTGCAGTACTACCTTGACATGGCCCGCCAGCTGGAGGACGAGGGTGCGCATCTGTTGTGTATCAAAGATATGGCTGGTCTGTTGAAACCACAGGCAGCCGACGTACTGATTCGTGAATTGAAACAGGCCGTCGATATTCCGATTCACCTGCACACCCACGACACGGCGGGTATTCAGGCCGCTACCTACCTGAAAGCCGTTGACGCCAACGTCGACATTATCGACTGCGCCATTGGTGCCTTATCTGGCCTGACCTCGCAGCCCAATTTTAATTCCGTCGTGGCCATGATGCAGGACCACGAGCGCGAATGTCCCATCGATCTGAAGTCACTGAACGCCTATTCCACCTACTGGGAAGATGTTCGGGAATACTACTATCCGTTTGAGTCGGGGATGAAAGCGGGCAGCGCGGAAGTCTACGAAAATGAGATTCCGGGGGGTCAGTATTCCAATCTGCGGCCACAAGCCAACGCAACGGGCCTGGGCGACAAGTTCGAACTACTGAAGAAAAACTACGTCGTTGCCAACCAATTGTTCGGCGACATCGTCAAGGTAACGCCGTCCTCGAAAGTGGTGGGCGACATGGCCATTTTCATGACAGCCAACAACCTGACGCCCGACGATATCCGGGAGCAGGGTGAGTCGCTGGCCTTTCCGGAGTCGGTAAAAGAATTCATGAAGGGGATTCTGGGGCAGCCCGTTGGCGGTTTCCCGAAAGACATTCAGGAAATTATTCTGAAAGGCGAAGAACCGATCACGGGTCGCCCGAACGAGCACCTGAAACCAATCGATTTCGACGCGGATTTCAAGACGTTCCAGGAGAAATACCCCAAGAACGACGGCTTCCTGGATTACCTGTCGTACCAGATGTACCCGAAGGTATACGATGAGTACTACAAAGCCAACGAGCAGTACGGTGATGTCAGCATCATTCCGACGCCCGCCTTCCTGTTTGGGCTGAAGGAGAACGAAGAGATCCTGATCAACATTGAAGCCGGTAAGACTATTCTGGTACGGCTGCTGTTCGTATCGGAACCCGATGAATTCGGGATGCGGACCATTACGTTCGAACTGAACGGCCAGAGCCGACAGGTGCAGGTTCGTGATAAATCGTCGAAAGTCGAAAAAGAAATCAATGCCAAGGTCAGCAAACCCGGCGATGTGGGTGCCCCGCTGCAGGGCCGCCTGACCCGGATTCTGGTTCAGGAAGGTGACACGGTGAAGAAAAACCAGCCACTGTTTGTGATCGAAGCTATGAAGATGGAAAGTATCGTCTCGGCGCCCAAAGAAGGGAAGATCAGCAAGATCGTTCTGAAAGAAGGCACCGTAGTTGAACAGGATGACTGGGTCGTTGACATGGCCTGATCCTGTTCGTCTAATTTATCAAAAAGCCCCACCGCGAACCGGTGGGGCTTTTTGATTATAGAACACCAACTAACATTACTAGCTGTCAGCAAGTTATATTGATCAAACAGTTACGAATCCGCATGGAAAACAGACCACCTATTCCACCCTATTCGAGTTCGTCCGGGCAACCACCTTTGAGCGATTCCGACAGCCGCACCTGGGCCGTTATTACGCACCTGAGCGCCATCCCCGGCTCATTTGTGGTAATCGGCAGCGTTATTGCGCCACTCATTATCTGGCAGATTCAAAAAGAACGTTCCGAATTTGTGAATTTCCACGGCAAGGAAGCTGTTAACTTTAACATTACAATGGCTTTGGCGGCTGCCGTCTGCTTTGTCCTGTTTTTGATTTTAGTGGGCATTTTCCTGATCTGGATTGTTGGCGCCGTCTGGCTCATCTTTACCGTCATTGCCGCCATCAAAGCCAGCAACGGCGAGTACTACCGATACCCGATCAGCTTTCGATTTATCAGATAATACGTATTGTTTTATGCTACTACGCCGTTGAAAACAGCCTCACTCTGTTTTTAACGGCGTAGTTCGTTTATCCCGCCTATTCCGGTACTTTTACCAACTGCTTATTAAGACGTTTGACTTTATGAATCCAAAATTTGGGGCTTCACTCCTATCCTGGATCCCACCCCGCTGGACACCCGAGGGTGGTTTGTACGCCATTCAGAAAACAGCTGCAGCCGGCTTCGACCTATTGGAAATTCTGCTGCCCCCGTCGATGGAGTTTGACGCCGTAACGGTAAAAAAGCAGTTAGCGGATCATAGCCTGTCGGCAGTGTGCTCCCTGAACCTACCCCCCACGGCGCACATTCCCTTTCATCCGCAGGAAGCTACCCGTCTCATAAAGGCAGCGCTCGACAAAACGGCCCAGCTCGACGTAACGTTTTTGGGCGGTGTGTTGCACAGCGGCATCGGTGTATTCAGCGGCCAGCCACGTACGCCGGAAGAAGAGAACACTGTTTGCGAAGTTTGGGCCGACGTAGCCGATTATGCCCTTCAGTTGGGCATTACTATCGGCATTGAGCCCATCAACCGCTACGAAAGTTACGTCTGTACCTCCGCCGACGACGTACTGGGTTTCCTGAAACGTATCAATAAGCCGAATCTGGGACTGCACCTCGATACGTTTCACATGAACATTGAGGAATCGAATTTCTATGATCCGGTTGTCGGCGCAGGATCGTCGCTGAAGCACGTTCACATGACCGAAAGCGATCGGGGCATGCTCGGAGAAGGCAATGTGCACTGGGACGATCTGTTTCGGGCGCTGAAAGCGATCAGCTACGACGGTAATCTGGTACTGGAAAATTTTTCATCGGCTGTACCGGGTATGGCCAGTGCCGTGTCGCTCTGGCGTCCGTCGCGCTACGACGCCGACGAACTGGCCAAAGGCAGCCTGGCATTCATGCGCCGGAAAGTAGACGAGTTTAACCAGCAGTAATTATGATTCAATTCAAGCGGTTAGACCACATTCTGGTTTCCATACCGGAAGGCAAAACAGCCGAGGCTCGTGCTTTTTACCGCGACGTGCTTGAGTTGACCGAAATTCCAGGTAATCATCCGAAGGGAGCTATCTGGTTTACCATCGCCGACATTCAACTGCATTTGCGGGAAGAAGCGGGCGGTTATTACTCCGCCCGGCATCCGGCCTTCGAAGTTCTTGACCTGGAAGCCGCTAAACAGGATTTGATTCAGAAAGGAGTCAGCCTTGCGTATTCCTCTGAAATCGACGGTCGGCAGCGGTTCTTCATTCGCGATCCCTTCGATAACCGGATTGAGTTTTTGCAGTACAATGCGTAGCAAACAAGGGCTCTTCAAGAGCCCTTGTTTGCTTTTGTTAAATCTCCGTTCCTTCTTCAATCGGTTCGGGCTGCGGTTTTCCGTCAATACCGACAGTTGGGCGCATCCGACGGCGGTTAACCAGGTAAAACAGGGGAGGAATCAGAAGGGGCGTAAAGATCAACGTTGTTGTCAGGCCGCCGATAATCACCGTGGCTAGTGGCCGCTGCACATCGGAGCCGATACCGCTCGAAATAGCCGCTGGAACCAGACCAATGATCGCCACGACCATGATCGCCATGATGGCTCGGAACTGTTCCTGCGCCGTGTCGATAGTGATTTCCAGCAGTGACTTATCGCTATGTTCCAGACTCCGGTTTAGCGCCGACACCAGCAGTACCCCCGCCATTACCGATATACCAAAGATAGACACGAAACCAACCCCGGCCGATACGTTGAAGTTGTACCCACGTAACAGCAGCGAGACTATGCCACCCGCCAGGGCAAACAGCAGACAGGTCAGCGTCAGCAACGTATCACGCACGTTGCCGTAGAGCATGAACAGGAAGAGAAACACCACAACAATCGTCAGCGGAATCGAAATAGCCAGTTGGCCGCCCGCCCGTTCGAGGTTTTCGTACTGACCACCGTAGATGATGCTGTAGCCCTCCGGAATGTGGACGTGCTGGCTTACTTTCTGGCTGATCTCGCGTACGAAGCCACCCTGGTCGCGCCCACGAATGTTGGTCCGGACAGTAATCATCCGCTTGCCGTTGATGCGGTAGATATTCGTCTGCCCCTGTACGTAACGAATGTCAGCCAGTTCGCTCATTGGAATCAGAGCGCCCGTGGCGGAGGGCACCTGTAACTGCCGGATGGCGTCAATACTCCCCCGGCTCTCAGGCGTAAAGCGTACCACGATATCGTATCGTTTAGCCTCATCGTAGATCGAACCCACCGCCTTGCCACCAATGGCCGCTTCGATCATGCCTTCAATTTCGGATACGTTGATACCGTACCGAGCCGCGGCCGGGCGGTTGATGCGAATGGCCAGTTGATCCTGTGGTCCTTCCTGTTCAATATTCACGGATACGGCCCCGTTCATGCCACGTACCAGCGCAGCGATGCTATCCGCTTTGGACCGCATCAGTGTCAGGTCATTACCGACCACCGAAATAGCCAGGTCAGCCGCGCTGCCCGTCACGATCTCCATCACCTGATCAATAATCGGCTGACCGGACGAGAAGAACGCACCAGGAAATGCTTCCTGTAGCTCGGCCTGCATCGACCGGACAATTTCTTTTTTGGATATACTGTCTGACCAGGTACTGTAGTCCTTCAGCCCTACCAGGATTTCAGTCCGGTCCGACGGGAACGGGTCAGTACCGTCGTCGTTACGTCCCGATTGGGTGATGACGAAACTGACGGGTTTGTATTTGCCGATGATATCGCGGATTTTGGGCGCGATCTTGGCGTTTTCCTGAATCGTAATCCCCGACGGCATGAATGCCCGCATGAAGATCGAACCTTCGTCCAGTTCCGGCAGGAACTCGGTACCGAGCTTCAGGCCAAAGCCGATCATGACCAGCACAATCGTCATTCCTACACCTACGACCAGCCGGGGCTGCCGGAACAACGCCGACCGCAGGAGCCGCTGATAACCCCGCTCCAGGGGCGACAACAGAAAGTTTTTGTGTTCTTTCAGCGGCTTCCCGTTCGGGTCGAGTGCTTTACGGAACGCGAAAGAAATCAACACCGGAATCAGCGTCAGGGCACAGAGCAACGACCCGATTACGGCAAACGACAACGTCAGTGCCATTGGGCTGAAGAGCTTCCCTTCTACCCGCTGCATCAGCAGGATTGGCATATACGCCAGAATGATGATCGTGACCGAGAAGAAAATCTCCCGCGCCACTTCGCCCGCCGATTTGGTCGTAACCGTGACCAGCCCTTCCGTTCGGTCCGTCGGTCGCGGGGACCGGTATCGTCGAATCAAATGCTCGGCCATCACACTCGCGCCATCCACGATGATCCCGAAGTCGATAGCGCCCAGTGAGAGTAGATTAGCCGGGATGCCGACGAGTTTCATCAGGATAAACGCAAACAGCAGCGAAAACGGAATCGTCACCGTAACGACCAGCGCGGCCCGGAGACTCCCCAGGAACAGAACGAGCAGGATCGCGACAATCGAAATCCCTTCGATCAGCGTGTGCGCTACGGTTTCGAGCGAATGGTCGATCAGGAAGCCCCGGTCGTATAGAATCCGCAGATGAACGCCTTTGGGCAGTTCTCGCGCTTCCAGATCAGCGATCTTTTCTTTCAGCAGTTCCAGTACCTCGCTGGGGTTCTCCCCCCGACGTAACAGGACAATCCCTTCCGTTGAACCAACCGCATCCAGGTGTTCATCCGGAATCCGGTAGCCCAGAATCCCCGAGGGTGACGGTGGATTGATTTCCACGCTGGCGACGTCCCGGACGAATACGGGTACGCCTTCGTTGGTTTTCAGAACGATGTTCTGTACATCCTCAGGCGTTTTCAACGCGCCTAACCCACGAACAGCAAACCCCTGTCCACCCCGAGCGACGATATTCCCCCCCGTGTTCTGATTGTTTTTCTGCAGGGCATCGACCACCTCTTGCAACGTCAGGTCGAATTTGCGCAGCTTGGCAGGGTCCGGAATAACCTGGTATTGTTTGATGGGGCCGCCGAAGGTCGTTACGTCGGCTAGGCCAGGCACCTGCAGGAGTTGCGGAATGATGACCCAGTCCTGCAGATCGCGCAGTTGCATGGGCGTGAACGTAGCCGGCGCTTCGATCACGTACCGGTAAATTTCACCCACTGCGGTTGTCAACGGAGCCAGTTCCGGCTCGACGCCATCGGGCAACTGCGCGTTACTGAGCCGTTCTATGATCTGCTGCCGGGCGAAATAGTCGGTTACGGTTTCGTCGAAGTTAAGCTGCACCACCGACAGCCCGAAAATCGTTCGCGACCGGCGATCTGTTACGTGTGGTACGTTGTTAAGCACCCGCTCAATGGGAATTGTCACCTGCTGCTCGACCTCCTCGGCGGCCCGTCCGTCGTATTTCGCAATGACGACAACGTTGGTATCGGCAATATCCGGGTAGGCTTCGATCTTGAGCAGTTTGAAGCACCACAGGCCCAGCCCCATCATTGCAACCGCCAGCCCAACAACGGCCCAGCGGTTGCGCAGGGAAAACGTGATTAATTTCTGAATCATAAATGGGAGGAGGAAAGGAAGAAGACTGGAAACGAGGAGAATGGATAAAGGAACAAGGAGGAGTCCGCAATCTTAACGCAGTAGCTTATTGCCTCTTTCTCCTTGTTCCATGTTCCATTTTTTCCTTTCCTCTTAAAAAATTAATACCCAAAACTTAGTCCTTTTAACTGCAATGTATTGGCAGCAACAACAGCGTCTTCGTTGCGTAAGCCGTTCTGTACTACAATGCGGTTGTTTTGCTGCTGACCGAGCTGAACCGGGCGACGCTCGATGCTCTTTGGTCCGGTTTTCACGAAGACGTAATCCTGGCCCTGCACCGTTACCACGGCGTCGCGCGAGACCGTGATAGAATTTCCTTCGACCACGCCAAACTGCACCGTAGCGTACATACCCGCTTTCAGGCGCCCGTCGGGATTGTCAACGGCAATACGCAGTTTAATCTGACGGGTGGTGTTGTCTACGTAATCGTTGATATCGTCAATCCGTCCCTGAAAGTGCTGGTTCGGGAACGAAGCAAAGTTGAGCGTACAGGGCAGGCCCTTCCGGATGCTGCCGAACTGATTTTCCGGAATCTCACAGACTACCAGACTGGTGTTGGGTTTGGCGCGACGTAACGCTTCCGGATCGAAACCGGCTAGTTTCAGCGTAGCCTCATCGCTGATAATGGCCGCTTCTTCGTTAGCCAGCTGGGTCTGCGCTTCGATGACTTCCTTGCCCGATGCGGCCCCGTGCGCCTGTAAATCGCGCACCCGCGCCAGGTTGCCCCGCTGGGTCTGAATATTGATCCGGTGCTGCAGAATGGCCGTATAATTCGCCGACAGATCCGGATTATCGAACAGCACCAGCCGCTCGGATGGGCTTTCGATAGAACGAACCACCATAGCCGCTACGTGACCGGGAGCCGAAAAATCATTCCGGATAGCGCCGGGCTGCGCCGGTTCCGTCGTAAATGGCTTTATCATAGCCGCGTCGGGAAACGTAATTTTCTTCCCGTCGGCACTCACTTCGGGCCGGGGGATAGCCGTCACTACCGGCTTGGATTTTTCTTTGCAGGAGACCGTAATGAGCCCCAGCAGGATAACAACATGACGAAGCGATATCATTTTTGCGAGTAACTAGCCTGAAGATTGCGGATTAGTAGGTATTGATCTGCCCGGTCGAGTATAGCAACCGGATGTAATTCTGACGGTAGGTGTAAACGGCTTCGTAATAGGCCGTCTGCGTCTCGAACCAGGAGCGTTGCGCTTCGAAAAGGTCGATCAGGTTCGTAGCTCCCCGCAGATAGGCGTAGCGTACGGACGCCAGCACCTGATCGGCATCGCGCCGGATGCCCGTGTAGCGCTCCACGTTCCGACGGCTGGCGATAAACGACTCGTAGGCAGTGCTCACTTCGGTTCGAATACGTGCCTGTACTAAGGTAGCCGCCTGACTGGCTTGGTTCTGCGTGATTTGCGCTTTCTGAATTTCGCCCTGATTGCGGTTGTAGAACGGTAGTTCGAGCGTAAGGAAGACCCCTGCATAGGGCACGCTGTTCTGGGGGTTCCAGATTAGACCGGCTTCGTTACGCGGTTTAGCCAACACCCGTTGTAACGCCAGGTTGCGCTGAGCCGCTTCGACGGTAGCCGCGGCCACCCCCACATCGGTCCGGCTGGTGGATGCCAGTTGCAGCAGGCTGTCAGCCGGGGCCAGCGCAACGGGATGTAGCACCAGTGGGTTGGGAACAGCCGGATTAACGATGGAATCGTTCATGGCCACACTAATACTGTCGGTGGTACCCAGCACCAGCCGGAGTTCGTTGAGTCGGTTGCGCAGGTCCTGCTGGGCAGTACGTGTCTGTAATTCGTATTGATCGAGCAACAGTCGCGTCCGGGTCAGATCGGTAGTAGAAATGGCCAGATTTTTCAGGCGTACCCGGTTGAGCTGTACCAACGTATCGGTGTTAGCGCGGGCTCGCTCCAGTAATACCACCTGAATACGAGCGTACCAGGCATCCAGAAACCGATTAGCCGCATCGAAGAGGATAGTGCGTTCCGTTTCGGCCACACTTCGTTCTGCTACTCTCGTACTGGCCTGAGCAAAACGCGTACGGTAATCCCGTTTGTGATGGATATCAAACTCTTTGGTGGCCTGCAACCAGAACTGCCGCCGTTGTCGACTCAGGCTGCCTGGGGCATCGGTAACCGGCACGGCAGGCTGTCCCTG
This sequence comes from Spirosoma sp. KUDC1026, assembly GCF_013375035.1. Lineage (NCBI taxonomy): Bacteria > Pseudomonadati > Bacteroidota > Cytophagia > Cytophagales > Cytophagaceae > Spirosoma > Spirosoma sp. KUDC1026. The sequence goes on from NZ_CP056032.1 coordinate 188,217, forward strand.
ATTGAGTTGAAATAAGGTCTGATTGTTAAGAACTGGGTTCGAGCGGAGGTTAGCCGTTACCTCATCGGCCTGCGCGGCATTGATATTCAGACGTTCGATACGTAACGCCGGACTATTGGTACGTACCTGCTGCAGCGCCTGCCGAAGCGTTAATGGCGACTGAGCATAAGCGGCCAGCTGTAGGCCACTGATTAAGAATAGATTAAATAGTAATTTCCTGAGTAACATTGGTTTCGGAAGTACCTGGCAAAATAACAAAATGCCTGTCCGACAACCGTCTACTACTCAATTAAAAGGCTGTTAAATATACTCAATCCGTATAAGTACCTCGTTACGATGCGCCGTTAGAACCAGGGGCGCCTGACCTTGAACGACCGCCGGAGACCGCTGAGCAGTAGAAACGCGCCAACAAGTCCGAAAATAACCGCCAGCAGTGTAATGTGCAGGATGGCAAACAGAACGGCGATCAGAATAACGATTACCGACGCTTTCAGTTTCCAGCTGATGCGCTGCCACCAGTTCAGTTCCTGACGCAGGGGCATACCCAGACTCTGCCGAATCCGGTTACCCAGTTTTAACTTTTTCTGTGGTTTCGGACGTGGTTGCTGGGTGGTTCGTTCCTGGCGGCTTTCGGTCAGTAGCTTTTCGATCCGTTGTACCCGCTGTTCGATTCGATGGCCGGTTGTCTGCTGGGGCACGCTTTTGCGACTGACCGTTACTGGTTCGGCAGATCCTTCTCCGGTTATAGTCTCAGGCAGCGTTTCCTCCTGTACATCAGCAACCAGAACAGCCGAGTCAGCGCCCGGTTTATAGGCGTCAACCGGTAACCGGCTGGCAGCCGCACGCGCTGTGGGTTGAAAATAAGCAACGGGGCGCTGGCAGGAAGCCGCAAACAGACAGACAACAACCGAAAAAAGAGAAAGCGTATAGTTCATCAGAAGAGTAAAAAGCCTGCAAACCGGTTTCGAAAACCGTTTAGACAACGAACCAGGGCCGATGGTTAATATAACCGGGCCGAAAAAAGCCCGGTCTAATTGCCTTGACGCAGGATACGATACGTAAACTGTTGCCCCGTTTTGTCAACGGCTACCCGCACCAGAACTATCGGATTCACCCACGGGGTCAGGCTGATTTCGGCAACCGGCTCCGACGTACGTTGCTGGCTTAGCAAGCGCCCAGTCAGGTCAATTACCTGTACGGTTACGGGTTTGGGCAGATTTGTCAGTTCAATCCAGACCCGGTCGCTGGCGGGGTTCGGATAAATACGAACGTTGGGCGCCAGAACCGGCTCCGTTGCCGTGACCAGTTCAACCCGTGTGGTTGACGGTTCCAGCAGGGCACCCACTCCGCAGGCGTTCGACACACCGGTTATCTGGTACGAGCCAGCACCGGTATTCGGCTGCCAGTCCAGTACAGCTGATTTAGTGGTCGACGTAAACGTTCGGCTGATTTGTCCCGACTGCACGCTGTACGTCCAGGGGCCATCGCCCGTAAACCGCAGTTTAATCTGGACGGCTTTGCCGGGCTGCAGCAAGTACATAGCCGAATCGAAGCTGGCCGTCGGACTTCCCACCGCCCGGTACGTGAACGGGTTGGCCCCACTGGCCACGTTAGCATCGCTGGCTACCACCCGAATCCGATACCCCGCGCTGGACGGCAGTCCGGAAGGGATAACGGCCCGTAAGGGGCTGCTGGTCCCCGTAGTTGTCAGGGCTTTGAAGTTAGCTCCCGTCGAATCCGACAGTTGAATGGTGAAGGTGTTGCCCGTTGTGAACGTACCGGTTGTTTCGTAATCAACAGCGATGGTTGTGCTGCTGCACAATAAATCCGACGATACGTTTGTGGCCGTAACGGTTTTATCGCTGGCCGCGTTGACCGTGACGGTAGCAAGGCCCGCTGCCCGGCCGTTTCCACAGCCATTGCTGACCGATACGAGACTATAACTGGTTGTCTGCGTGGGGGCGACCTGAATGATGGCGTTGCTGCCATAGGCGGTGAAGGCGCCCTGGAAGCCATTCGACAGGGTATAGTTGACCTGCTCGGAGGTCCCTACCCCACCCATGTTGTTCAGGTTCAGATACGTTGACTGACCGGCGTTGATGACCGTATTTCCCGACAATGAGTAGGCTGGCAGCCCACTAACCGTAAAGTTACCGCTCAATGTTTCGCCCTGTCCACCCGAAGTCGAGGCCCGCACCTGATACGTTCCGGCCGGAACGGTCGTTGGCAGGGTCAGCGACACCGGTCCGCTGTTGAGCGTGGCGTTGGTCAGTGCTGTTTCGGCCTTGGTAACGGTGTTGATCAGGGTATAAGCCAGCGTTGTCCCAGCCGCAAAATCACCGGTATTGGCAACCCGGAACGTTACTGGTTGACCCGCGCAGATGGGCTGCCCCACAGCAGACGTCAAGGTGAGCGCAACGGTTGGCTTGACCGCAATCGTTGCTTCGCCCGTCGCGGTACCGTAGCCGCATCCGTTCGTGACCGTACGAATTGAATAGGTCTGGCCCGTGGTGGCCGTCAGCTCCCGAACGGCCGGTGAAGTCGTGAACGACTGACTTACTTTATCCGAGAAGACTACCTGCCACGGTGATTCTCCCGTCAGGTTAACGGTCAGTTTCACGGTGCTGCCCGCGCTGACCGAAGCGAGGCTGGCCGTTATTAGGGCCGCCGTTGGTGGCTGCGATACACGAACCAGCAGGGCCGCCGTCCGGGCATCTGAATTTTTCGCGACCAGCCGCAGGTAATAATCGCCCGTCGTCAGCGAAGCCGGGATGGTCGCGACAGCCGGAGAGGTGGTTGTCGTGGCAATGGTGCTGAACACCGAATCCCGGCGCGACGCCAGCTGCAATTGATATTCGGTACCTGCCGGGGCCGATGGATTGGTAATGAACGGCAGGCTCAGGCTGCTGCCTCCGCAGAACGTAAAGTAATAGGTGTTAGTAGCGGGGCGAACGGGTAGTTCAATCCGGTACGGTTGCGGTACATACGTAATCTGCTGGTTCGATACGGTCCCTACTCCGCAGGCATTTGCAATCGATTTCAGTCGATACGTCGTTTTACCCACCGGTTTAACCGTTACGCTTGTGCCCGAGGTCGCCGTAAAGTCGGTCGTGCCATTGGTGAATACCGTTGTAAAAGGGCCTTTCCCCGTTAGCTGTGTTACGTTCAGGGTGACCGCGCTGCCCGTCGGAATTGTGTTGGGTTCTGACCCGTAGAGGTAATAACTGTTGATGACTTCGGGAATTTCGAGCGACGCGGTTGGCTTCTGATTCACGCTGACCTGGAACTCATTGCTGGCAATCGCCGGATTCGTTGCGCTGATCCGCACTTTCCGATCGTCCGGCAGTTTAATCCGGATCGGACTGCGGGTTCCCTGTCCAACAACGGCGGCATCGGTCCAGCCCCAGCCTTCGCCCAGCGACGAAGCGGCCGCCTGTATGCTAAATAAGTTATCCACAGCGAACGTACCGTTTGTGTGGAAAAACACCTGAATGCTATCGCTGTTGCACTTGTTTTGCTGCACCGAATCGATCTCCACGCTCGCGGCATTCGGATTTTCGACGGTTACGACAGCAGTGGTCGACAGGTTATCCACACGCCCGCAGCTATTCTCAAAGTAATCGATCTTGAAAGTTTTCGTTGTTGCGGCATACACCTGAACGCTCAGATCGTCGCAGTTCAAACAGGTATTGCTTTGCGCCGGGCTGCCGCTCAGCTTGTACGTAAACGGTCCCCCACCAATGTTCTGAACACGCAAAGCCACCCTGCCCGGGCTTTCCAGCGTGCGCTGCCGGTCGTCGGCCGCAAAGTAAGGCTGTGGTTTGCGGGTCACCACAAGCGTCTGGTTCGGGTCCGAAGCTCCTTCTGTGGCGGGTGCAGTGGTGCGTATGCGCAGACTGTAATTCCGGGTAGCCAGGAAACCACTGCTGTCTGTAGGCAGGGCAGGAATTGTAAACACCAGCGTCCGACCGTTTTCCAGCGTAGCGGGTGCTGAGGCTAGTACGTTTCCACCGCTGCCATAACGAAAATCAACAAAATACTGGGTCGTGGATTGTTGAAGGAAATTTAGTGTAACCGGTAGCCGGATCTGCTGGCCTTCACAAACCGGCCCCCGCTGGTAACCACTACCGGGTAAGGAATCAATCGAAATTCCCTGCCGTACGGTCACCGTCGTGCTGGAGGGGTTGATAGCGGCCGGGCCGCAGGTGCTCTGAAAACTCGTAATCCGGTAGGCCGTTGTCTGTCTGGGTCGAACGATCAGGTTGCCAATCCCAGTACCATTGGATTCGTCAATGGCCAGCTGCAGGCTATCGTTCAGAACTACCTGATAAGGACCCCGTCCACGCGCCTGCACAGAAATAGCCTGGCGCTGCCCCGCGTCAATCGTCAGGCTGGGCGTAGTAATCTGGGCCGAAGCCGCCGGGCTGACGGTTAACTGCACACCCGTCGGATCACTGGCCGTTACGGGATTCGTTGTCAGCACCTGCACATAAAACGACGACGTAGCTGTAAAGGATGATGGCAGCTGGACTTTCAGTCCACCGCTGAATTCGACCGCATCCAACTCATATTGGCGGGCGTTGGCGGGTGCCGCCGTAGCAAACGGGTTATAGCTAATCAGCCGCACTTTGAACGTATTACCCGTCCCAAAACTACCGGCCCCTTTGGAATACGCGACCATAAACTCGTTACCCACGCAAACCACGGCGGGCGAGGCCGACACCGTTTTCACGGCAATGGGGTTGACCGTCAGCGCAGCGGTTCCATTCCCGGCGCCTACTCCGCAACTGTTATCCACCGCCGTAATCGAGTAGGTTGTACTCCGTTCCGGATATACCGTTACGTTCTGCGTAAATGTGCTGTTACAGCAGTCCGACAGCTCCTGCCGGGTACCATCGCTGAGCGTGATGCTCACGGGCGAACTGCCCTGCACGGCGTATTGCAACGTAACGGGCTGGTACGGATTAACGGCCGGTGTGGCCGGACCAGTCAGGGTCACTACGGCGGGGAGTATCACTTTGGGCCAGTTCGTCCACGCGCTTTCGGCGTAGGGACTGCTGCTCACGATCCGGTACTGATACCGACCTTCTTCAGTATAGTTGGGCAGACTCGAGGGTAACTGAACCTGCGCCGGACTAGCGGCAAAGGCCTGAGACTGAACAAGAATTTCCTGTGTGTACTGATTCCGAATCTGGATAATAAAGGTATTTCCGGATTCAAACTGTCCTGCTACGGTAAAGGGTAAGCTGGCCACGGTGTTGATACATACCGGATCGGGAACATAAGCGGCTGTAATGGTCTGGGCCAGGGTTATGTGGCCCCATACCAGTCCCAGAACAGTGCCCAACAGGCGAAAAAAACGCGAACGTAACATGCTAACAATCAAACCCAGAATCGTGATCGACACTGATTTTTATCTCCATTATCTTTTCTACTCCCCAACCGGCGCTTTTCCAGTAAATCAGCAAGGGCCGGGCAATCCGCAAGCAGGTAATCATCTGGCTAACCGACTATCCCCAACCCCCTCCTATCAACGTCCTGATTTACAGACCAAAGGCAATCAAAAAAACCAGTCCCTGCCTTTTTGGGGCTTAATTTCAGCGGCAATCATACCATCCATTCAGACCCGGCTATTCGATTAGCTGCAAGCTGGGTCGCAAAAACCAATGATCAGACGATCAACAACCGTGCCACATAAACCGACCGGGGACGCGCCACTCAACGCTGGAGCGTCGACTCATTGATTGCCCGCGGCTACGCGCTGGTGACGGCGTACTACGGTTATATTGAACCTGATTTTCCGCTGGGCTGGCGGTCAGGTATCCGGTCGGCGCTGGGCGATACGTCTTGTGCTAACAACTGGGGAGCTGTGGGGGTCTGAGCCTTGAGTCGGATCCTCGACTATCTGCAAATCGATCCGCTCATCGATGGCAAGCGGGTTGTTGCTTTTGGCCATTCACGCCTGGGTAAAGCGGCCGCAGGACGAGCGATTTGCCGCCGTAGTCGGTAATAAAGCGGGCGAAAGCGGAGCGGCTCTGTCCCGACGCTGATATAGCAAAACGGGTTTGGGCACCACGACGTTTCCACCCCTGAATCAGCCGGTTGGCCAGACCGTTCGCTACCACATCCGTAGCGGAAAATATGACGTAACGCTGTACGACTGGCAGCAGTATCTACGCTTTGCCGATGCGTTGGTTCGGTAACGGCCCTACCTTTGCGGCATGACACTCAACAATGACCCCCGGCCCTGGCAGGTCGAATCTTCAGAATACCTGCACCGTTTACCTTGGTTTACAGTACGTAAAGATGCCGTCCGGATGCAGAATGGCGGTTTTATCCCCGATTATTTTGTCCTGGAATACCCCGATTGGATTAATGTAACGGCCGTTACGACCGATGGTCAGTTAGTGCTGATCCGGCAATATCGGCACGGACTCGGGCAGGTATCGTATGAACTCTGCGCGGGCGTTGTCGATCCGGGTGAGGACCCACTGCCAGCGGCCCAGCGCGAACTGCTGGAAGAAACGGGCTTTGGCGGGGGCACCTGGGAATTGTTGATGACGCTGTCGGCCAACCCCGGTACGCACGCCAACCTTACGTACGCCTACCTGGCAACGGGTGTTACGTTACAACAGGCTCAGCAACTGGAATCGACCGAAGAGATCACAGTGCACGTGGTTTCGCCGGAACGGGCGCTTCAGCTGCTGGAGTCGGGCGACATTATGCAGTCTCTTCATGCAGCCCCCCTGTTAAAATATCTGCTTAAGCGCGCAGCGTCGGCCTCGGAACCAACCCGATATTTCTAGGAGCACGACGGAATAATCCCCGTATCTTTGCCGCTCCAACCCAATCGGGTTGTTTTATCTGACAATTACTCCGGTACCCAGCGTACCGCACTGGCAATGATTATCCCCCTGGCCCACCGTGCCGATCAAGCGCAGGAATACTACTTCTCGGTTAAACTGGCCGAAGTTCGACGACTGCAGGCAGCTGGTCACGATATTATTAACATCGGTATCGGCAACCCCGATATGATGCCCTCGTCCAATACGATCGATGCGCTCATCGCGTCGGCGCAGCAGCCCGGTTCGCATGGTTATCAACCGTATAAAGGTACCCCCGGCATGCGTCAGGCTATCGCTCGTTTTTACGCGCATACGTACAGGGTAACGCTGGATGCCGATACCGAAATTCTGCCGTTGATTGGCTCTAAAGAAGGTATTACGCATTTATCGCTGACGTTCCTGAACGAGGGCGATGGCGTATTAGTACCCGAGCTGGGATACCCGGCCTACCGGGCCGTCAGCCAGATGGTGGGTGCGCAGGTGCAGGAGTATCCCCTGCTCGAACATGGTGGCTGGCAACCCGACTGGGAAGCTACGGCGGACCTGGTGACAGAGAAAACCAAGATCATGTGGATGAACTATCCGCACATGCCGACTGGTGCTCCGGCCACGCAGGCCCTGTTCGAGCGGGCCGTTCGGTTTGCCCACGACCACAAGATTCTGCTGTGCCACGACAACCCGTATAGCCTGATTCTGAACAAAAAATCGCCGATCAGCATCCTGTCGATCGACGGGGCGAAGGACGTAGCTATTGAGTTGAACTCACTCAGCAAATCGCACAATATGGCCGGCTGGCGGATTGGCTGGATGGCTGCGGCTAAAGCCTACGTTGATGCCGTCCTGACCATAAAAAGCAATGTCGACTCGGGGCAGTTTAAACCCCTGATGGACGCGGCTGCCGAAGCGCTGACCAACTCCGACAACTGGCACCGGGAACGTAACGCCGTTTACGCCGACCGGATGGAAGCCGCTCACGCCCTGCTCGACGTTTTGGGCTGCACCTACGCCACTGATCAGGAGGGCATGTTCATCTGGGCAAAGCTGCCAGAATCAGTAGCTTCTGCCGAAGCGCTGGTCGATGACCTGCTGGTTAACAAGCACATTTTTCTGGCCCCCGGCTTCATTTTCGGCCCGAAAGGCCAGCGGTATATTCGTATCTCGCTCTGCCTGCCGAAAGAACGTATCTGGGAGGCCGTAAATCGCATCAACCCATGACCGTCAGTATTGTAGGTATTGGGCTGCTGGGCGGTTCATTCGCCCTGGCCCTCCGGGAGAAGTACCCGAAAATGCATTTTATTGGCGTCGACGCGTCGCCCGTGAACGGGCAGCTAGCCCTGGCAAAAGGCATCGTCGATGAACTGCTGCCGCTGGACGAAGCCGTCGCCAAAAGTATGCTGGTAATTCTGGCAACGCCGGTCAATATCATCACCGATTTATTACCCCTTATTCTGGATCAATTACGGCCAGACGCGACAGTTATTGACCTGGGCTCAACCAAAGAGCTGATCTGCTCAGCCGTCGATACCCATCCCAAACGGGATCAGTTCGTAGCGGCTCATCCGATGGCAGGTACCGAAAACTCAGGACCCGGCGCGGCTTTCCGGGAGTTGCTTCCGGGTAAGAACCTGATCATCTGCGATCGAGAGAAAAGCCGTCCGGATAGTCTGGCACTGGCCGAAAGTCTGTTCCGGGACATCGGCATGAAGCTGTTTTTCATGACCCCAAAGGAACACGATCTGCACCTGGCCTACGTATCGCACCTCAGCCACATCAGCGCGTTTGCGCTGGGGCTGACGGTATTGGATAAGGAACGTGACGAGAAAGCAATTTTCGATATGGCCAGCACCGGCTTCAGCTCGACCGTACGGCTGGCAAAAAGTTCTCCCCAGATGTGGGCGCCCATTTTTGACCAGAACCGGACCAACGTATCAGACGCCTTGGCAGCCTACATCGACTTTCTGCAACAGTTTAAGCAGGTCATCGACGAGCAGGATTTAACCACCTCACTTTCGTTCATGCAACAGGCTAACGTAATTCGTCGGGTGCTGGACGGCATTGAGAAACGTTAAAAACTATTTTACCGGCAACGACACAAAAAACGCTTTCGTTGGTTTTACACTATGGACCTGGCGCGACGCCGGGTCCGTAACCTAACAAACCCAACAGCGTTTATGCAATCTGTTGATCAACAACCGGCCGCGCAGGCTGGGACGATTACCATCGGCGGTGATCTGACCGTCAACCGTATGGCGTATGGTGCCATGCGTATCACTGGCGACGGCATCTGGGGTCCCCCAAAAGATCATGACGAAGCCATTCGTGTGCTGAAACGCACCACTGAACTTGGCATCAACTTTATCGATACGGCTGACAGCTATGGTCCTTACGTATCAGAGGAGCTCATCGCCGAAGCCTTATACCCGTATCCAAAAGACCTGATTATCGGCACAAAAGGCGGTTTGCTACGTACTGGACCAAACCAATGGCCCGTAGACGGTAGCCGTAAGCACCTGGAAGAAGCGCTGGAAGGTAGCCTGAAACGACTGAAACTAAACCAGATCGATCTTTATCAACTGCACCGCTTCGATGACAAGGTCCCTTCCAAGGAATACCTGACGTTCCTGAAAGAAGCGCAACAGGAAGGCAAAATCCGGCATATTGGCTTATCGGAAGTGAGCGTCGAGCAGATTAAGGAAGCTCAGGAATATTTCGATGTTGTATCGGTACAGAATATGTACAGCTTCGGCCAGCAGAAATGGAACAGCGTTCTGCAATACTGCGAAGAAAACGGTATTGCGTTTATTCCCTGGTACCCGCTGGGTGGTGGCGACCTCGGCGCCGAAAACGCCGTCAAGAAAGTCGCTGAACGTCATGGCGCTACTGAATTTCAGATTGCCCTGGCCTGGTTGCTGGCTGCGTCGCCAGCGATGCTGCCCATCGCGGGAACCTCATCGGTTAAACACCTCGAAGAAAACGTACAGGCGGCAACAATCAAACTGACCGACGACGATTTGCAGGATATGCCTCTGCCCGCTTAAATGCTGGCTCGGCCTGAACACACAAGTAAAAAGGGCGCCAATCAACTGATTGGCGCCCTTTTTACTTGATAATTACTTTACTAGGCTGCTTTGTGCAGCGCTTTGATTTTTTCCTGAGCAGCTTTCAGTTCGCTAAGCTGCTTGGTCAGATCTTCTTTGATGTAAGCCGGAATGTGATCTTTCTCGATCGCATCTTCGTAGGCTTCAACGGCTGCATTCTCACCGAACTCTACTGAGCTCAGAATCGTATCCAGGTCTTTACCCGTTACGGCCGCTTTGATGTCGATCCACGCCCGGTGAATTTTGCTCGATACGTCGGTCGACGTTGCATCCGATACGGCTAGACCGTCGATACGTACAATATGGTCAGCCAGCTGGCTACGGAAATTCTGACTCTGAATGATGTAATGACGAAACAGATCGTCCAGTCCTGCATCTTCGTTATCTTCTACTGCTTTTTCGTAACCCTGAATCCGGTCGTTGTTGATTTTTACCAGGTCGTTGAGGTCGTCAACGATTTCTTCGTTCTTAATCATAACAGATGAGTTATAGTTTGATGATTAAAACTATAGCCAACCTTAATTGTTGGAAAGTCTGTTAAAGTTTTTGGAAAGATTTTCTGAGTGACTACTATACAATTCTGGGAGACTACTTTTTTCTTCTTTTTGCACCAACAAACCCCCTGAATCATCCTATTCTCATAGGCTCCCATTAATTCTATTTGATTACATATTCGAGATATTGTTGTATTTTTTTTTAAACGGCATTTCGCTATACCGTAGAATCAGTAAAACTACCACTTACATGATATTTGATCATTTCTCAAATCCTTTTGCCGGGGCAGCGCGTAGTTAGGGTAATTCTGCCGATGGGCGGTGGAAACTCTCCCTTTAACGTATTCAGTAACTCAATGGAAAAACAATCCAACGACCAAGCTGGCGTGAGTCAATTGCTGTCTGACGCCAAGTCAGCGGCAGTAGGACGCCGACTCTTCATGCGCTATCTGGGTACTACAGCCGCAGCCGGTGTTGCACTTAGTGCCTGTACCAATCAATTAGACGAAGCAGTTCCAACGGGTGCAGCCCGGGCCGGTTACCGCACCGTCGATCTAGGTGACCTGGGTAGCAACGATGTCGGTATCCTGAACTATGCTTACGCTCTGGAACAGCTCGAAGCTGCTTTCTACACCCAGGCTGTAATGACCCCATTTTCGGGCATGACCGAAATGGAAAAAACGATCCTGACCGACATCCGTGACCACGAAATTGTACACCGCGAGCTGTTCAAAGCCGCTCTGTCGAGTGCTGCTATTCCAGGTCTGACGCCTGATTTCACCAGCATCAACTTCAGCAGCCGGGCAAGTGTACTAGGAGCCGCTGCTCTGTTCGAAAAAATTGGTGTGTCGGCGTACAACGGCGCAGGTCAATTCATCAAAAACGTTGATTACCTGCTGCTCGCTGGTAAAATCGTTTCAGTGGAAGCACGTCACGCAGCGATCATCAACACCCTGCTGTACCCAGACGGAGCTAACTTCGCAGGCGATGACGTCGTCTTCCCATCTTCGGGTCTGGAAGAAATCCGCGTACCAGGCGAAGTCCTGACTCTCGTTGCTCCTTACGTTTACGAAACCATCAACGCAATGCCGGTTCGCCGAGTTGCCTAGTCTAAATCCCCTTATCTGTCATGAATTTACAAAACATACTGAATGAAATTGAGCAGGTGGATGCCGACATGTACGAACGGCTTGACCACGTATCCCGTCGCCACGTTTTCTCCAACTTTTTGAAGAAAGCAATGGCCGGTGCTGCTCCGGTTGCTTTTGCTGCTATCCTTAACAAATCTTACGCGCAGAACAGTTCAGTCGCTGACGTCCTGAACTTTGCCCTGCTGCTGGAGTATCTGGAAGCAGAATTCTACAACAAAGGTTTAGCGGCCTCCGGTCTGATCCCCTCTGGTGCAGGTCGTACGATCTATACTCAGATTGCCAAACATGAGAACGCGCACGTAGCGTTGCTGCAATCAGCTTTAGGTGGTGCTGCTATCGCTAAACCAGCATTTGACCTGACGTACAAAGGTGCTTTTGCCGATGTACTGACAAACTACCAGACGTATCTGGCGGTGTCTCAGGCACTGGAAGATACAGGTGTTCGTGCCTATAAAGGACAGGCGGGCGCGCTGATCTCAGCTCCTGCAGTTCTGACAGTGGCGCTGCAGATTCACTCAGTAGAAGCTCGTCACGCAGCCCGCGTTCGGATGCTGCGCGGTCAGAAAGGTTATATCGTTAACGCTGATTCGGGCGGTGTTCCAGCAGCTGTTTACGCTGGTGAAGATAACGTTACGCAAGGTGGTGTTAACCTGGTATCAGCTACGGGTTACAGCATGGCCCGCGTTACGGAAGCTTTCGACGAACCGCTCACCAAAGCGCAGGTTCTGGCTATTGCTACGCCATTCCTGGCATAAGCGAACCAATACCTGATAACAAAAAAGGATGCCTCGTTCGAGGCATCCTTTTTTGTTATCAGTAAGCTCGGCCTAGTTTGGGCGTGTTGCTGTCAGGCTGCGTAACCGAATCATTGAGCCAGCTTCGGCCGCCGACTGGTTAGCAGCTGGCGTGAGACAAAGCTGATTGATGATACCGTCCCAGCCGTTTCGGCCGCTCATATCAATTTCATACACTCGGTATTGACCATCGCCAACGACGGGAAACTCGACAAGCCGCTCAGGCGCGTCAATGAAATCAGGATCTTCCGGTTTGCGCCAGACCAGCCGTGCCGCCGTTGCGCCCGTTTTGAAGGCAGCCTGCACGTACAGTTTTGGCGAATCGGCGGCACGCCAGTACGCCAGCGGGCTCATGATCCGGAAGAGAGACTGTGTTTTATCGAAGCGCTCCCACTTAACGGCCAATTCGTTCTGAATGGGCCAGCCGAGATCCCGTGTATTGTAATAATACCAGCCGAGTCGGCTCTGGGCAAACTGGTAGTTCGGTGCTACTGCGGGCCGGGGCTGATTGTAGGCAAACTGGCGAATGTCGGTTAGCGACCCAACCACTAGTGTATAGTCATATTCGTACGTACCGTTGTGGTCGATCACCAGGAAACTGTCGCTGTTCATATAACCGCTCGGCATGTCGAACTCGCCCCCGACGAGGGTTGTTCCGAAGCCCGCTGTCCGATACCGGTACTCATTGGCCCGGAACAGACCAACTCCCCGGCCGCTCTCGTTGAGTAACGCAATCCAGTTTTCGGACGCATAGCGGGTAATCATATCCCGTTCCTTGTACTCAGAAACAGGTCCATTCGTGAAAGGCTGGTTTCCGGTATACGTTACCATCCGGTGATAGGGGCCATTCAGATACACGCAGGGTGTTTCCTGAGTCCGGGCTTCATACTGGGTGGTATCAGCGCGGTTGACCACGATCCGGCAGCGAACGTGTACCGTATTGTCTTTAATTTCGAGCCAGTGCTCCATGGTACAGTCGGCCGGTTCGTCGAACAGGGGCCAGATGAGCGGGATTGTCTTTACGTAGAGTTTGTTTTGCTCCTGCTGGTAACTGACTATCCGCGCAGAGTGGTTAAACACATCGCCACTCTGCACCGGGTTCCAGCCCAGGTTCCGCCATTGGTAGACGGGGTCTTTCCCGTTCACACTATATGGATACGGCCCGGCGTAGATAGACGTTTGAAGCTGCCGTCCTAAGTCAGCATTGTTGACCATGTTTTCGTTGCTGTTCGCTTCAGACAGATACGTAATGGCACCACCCACACTAAGGTCAATCGCCACCTTTACTTTGTCGTTTGTCAGAAACAGCCGTTTCTGCGGAGCGGGCTGCACCTGTGGCGGAACGGGTGTGCTGGTGCCGGGTACTGTAGGCGTTGTGGGGGGCGTGTACGGAATAGTAGCCGGGAAATCGCGGCTACAGGCAATGCCCAGTAGCAGAGTCAGACCAGCCCAACCAGACAGACGAAGAAGGTTCATAGGTAACGAACAGACGTAGATAGTCAAAAATAAGGGCAGAAATAGCCTTTTCCTACCGTATTAGTAAACTCTTACCCGATGGACCAGTCCATAGGCGACTCAGTTATCTAACGCACGGAATGACCTTATTTGTCTGTTTTACGACGGCTCGAAGGCGCCCGTTATCGATTTGTTTAGAGTCTCTCCATTAAGTTTTTGCAAATTTTGCGGTAGTGTCTGCCAGAAGCCCTAATTTTGCGGGATTTTTAGGCCGCCCTCATTGGTGCCTATCTGTCAGAAGAAAAATCTTCATTTTTCATTTGCCCCGTTGAAAAATGCCTAAAAACGCCAGCATTCGCTCCGTACTTATTATTGGCTCTGGCCCCATCGTTATTGGTCAGGCGTGTGAATTTGACTATGCCGGTTCGCAGGCTGCCCGCTCGATTCGGGATGAAGGTATTGAAGTTGCCCTGATTAATTCCAATCCGGCAACGATCATGACCGATCCGATCAACGCCGACTATGTCTATCTGAAACCGCTGGAGAAAAAATCCATCGTTGAGATCCTGAAGAAACACCAGGAGATGGGAAAACCCATCGACGCGGTGCTACCAACTATGGGGGGGCAAACGGCCCTCAACCTGGCGATCGACTGCGACAAGGCCGGTATCTGGCAGCAGTTTGGTGTCAAGATCATTGGTGTAGACATCAAAGCGATTGAAACGACAGAAGATCGTGAGAAATTCCGTCTGCTGATGCTTCAGCTGGGTGCTGGCGTCTGTAAAGGCCGTACAGCCCGCTCGTTCCTGGAAGGCAAAGAAATCGCTCAGGAAATTGGCTTTCCGCTTGTTATCCGCCCATCGTTTACGCTCGGCGGTACGGGTGGCGGTTTCGTTAACACGCCCGAAGAGTTTGATAAAGCCCTGACCAACGGCCTGCACGCATCACCGGTGCACGAGGTACTGGTTGAGCAGAGCGTAATGGGCTGGAAAGAATATGAGCTGGAGTTGCTGCGTGACAACAACGGTAACTTCATCATCATCTGTTCGATCGAGAACTTCGATCCAATGGGTATCCATACCGGCGATTCCATTACGGTAGCCCCGGCCATGACCCTCCCCGATACGCTGTACCAGAAAATGCGTGATCTGGCCATTCGGGTGATGAGTGGCATCGGGCAGTTCGCGGGTGGCTGTAACATTCAGTTCTCGGTTGATCCACAAACCGACGATATCATCGTTATCGAAGTGAACCCACGGGTGAGCCGATCATCGGCGCTGGCGTCGAAAGCGACGGGCTACCCCATTGCGAAGATTGCCGCTAAAATGGCCGTTGGGTATAACCTCGACGAACTGATCAACCCGATTACGGGTACGACCTCAGCCTTCTTTGAGCCCGCCATCGACTACGTAATCGTTAAAGTTCCCCGCTGGAATTTTGACAAATTTCCCGGTGCCGATCGTTCGCTGGGCCTGCAGATGAAATCGGTAGGTGAAGCCATGGGTATTGGCCGGAACTTCCAGGAAGCCCTGCAGAAAGCTTGTCAGTCGCTCGAAATCCGGCGGAACGGTCTGGGTGCTGATGGTCGTGAACTTACCGACCGCGATGCGCTGACCAAAAGTCTGAAAAATCCGAGCTGGAACCGGCTGTTCCACATTTACGATGCCTTCAAGGCCGGCATGTCGTTCCGGACGATTCAGCAGCTGACGAAGATCGACCCCTGGTTCCTGCATCAGATCGAAGAACTGATCGAGCTGGAGCGCGAAATCCAGAAGTATGATCTAGAGGATCTCCCGCCGGAGTTATTACGTACCGCTAAGCAGAAAGGATATGCCGACCGGCAGCTGGCGCATATTCTGAGCGTTAAGGAAAGTAAGATTTATGAGTACCGTCAGCAGCATAACATCCGCCGGGTGTTTAAATGCGTCGATACCTGTGCGGCCGAGTTTGAGGCCCGTACGCCGTACTACTACTCAACCTTCAACAACCAGTTGCCGATAACCCTGGACCGGCCGGAGCCGGTTTCGGACCTGCCGGGTAATGAGTCGATCCGGTCGAACCGGAAAAAGATTGTTGTCCTGGGATCGGGACCAAACCGAATTGGGCAGGGTATCGAATTCGACTACTCCTGTGTACACGGCGTACTGGCGGCCAAAGAAGCGGGTTACGAAACGATCATGATCAACTGTAACCCCGAAACCGTTTCGACCGACCCTGATATTGCGGACAAGCTGTATTTCGAGCCGGTGTTCTGGGAGCACGTTCACGCCATCATTATGCACGAGCAGCCCGAGGGCGTGATTGTGCAGCTGGGCGGCCAGACGGCCCTAAAAATGGCCGAGAAACTGACCCGTTACGGTATCAAGATCATTGGTACGAGCTGGGAGGCACTTGACCTGGCCGAAGATCGGGGGCACTTCTCCGACATGCTCCGGAAACTCGACATTCCTTATCCGAAATTCGGTACGGTGCGCGAGGCCGAAGCAGCGCTGGAACTGTCGCGTGAACTGGGCTTCCCGCTGCTGGTACGTCCAAGCTACGTACTGGGTGGGCAGAACATGAAGATCGTTATCAACGAGAGCGAACTGGAGCAGCACGTGATGAAGATTCTGCAGGATATTCCGGATAATAACATCCTGCTCGACCATTTCCTCGAAAACGCTATCGAAGCCGAAGCCGACGCCATTTGTGACGGCGAAGATGTCTACATCATCGGGATCATGGAGCATATCGAGCCTGCGGGTATCCACTCCGGCGACTCGTACGCGGTACTGCCTACGTTCGACCTGAGCGAGAACGTGATCCGGCAGATTGAGGAACATACGAAAAAGATTGCCGTAGCGCTGAAAACGGTTGGTCTGATCAACATTCAGTTCGCCATTAAGGACGAGGTAGTTTACATTATCGAAGCCAACCCACGTGCCAGCCGGACCGTACCGTTCATCTGTAAAGCCTACCAGGAGCCGTACGTGAACTACGCAACGAAGGTAATGCTGGGAGATAAGAAGGTGAAGGATTTCGATTTCAAGCCCGTCAAGAACGGCTACGCGATCAAGATTCCTGTGTTCTCGTTCAGCAAATTCCCGAACGTGAACAAGGAACTCGGACCAGAAATGAAATCTACGGGTGAGGGCATCTACTTTATTGATGATCTGACCGACGACTTCTTCCAGAAGGTCTACGCCGAACGGAATTTATATCTAAGCCGGTAGGCGAAAATACTGTCAGTTATACATTGAGCCACGTCCATTGGGCGTGGCTCAACTGTTTTATCAGGGTATCGTTGAAGTCGATTTACTTCCACGTCAATTTGAGCAGTGAAACACCTTGTCGGGGAAGGGTCAGCTTTATATCCGCTTCACCATTCTTCACTGACACTCGCTCGGGAGCAGAGAACTGCTGTAACTGACCCGCTTTTTCGAGCTGGGCAACCTGCTCCGCAGACGGCGTTTTGGGAGAGCCCATCTTTTTCCAGGTCTCATAGGAGTTGCTATATTGCCGATCGACCCGGTAATGATGCAATGTTACGTTTCCGTTGGGCAATCCAGTCAGGTGCACCGAAACGGGCGCGTCGAGCCCGGGCAGGTTATCATCGTGGTAATTCCAGACCATTACCGCGGCCGATTTGGCGTCCTTCGAAGCCAGGGCGTTAATATCGGCTTCGTCCCGGACGCTTTTATCCCGTATCCGGACGTAGTCATATGCCAGTCCTGCTTTGACCTCTACCCGATTCGTAGGCATCATCCCGAACATGCGAAATACGTTCAGCACCGGTTTATCCACACCGTTGGTAGCCAGGTCGCGAAACCCTCTAAACCAGGCCTGATCTTCGAATTCAAACGCCCAGGTAACCGCTCCCGCCAGGTTCACGCCCCGCGACTGGGCCAGATCATATTTCCGGGCGAATGAAGCAGCCGTGTAGCTGGAATACATCGTACTGTTCCGGTAAGCATTCTGCGGACTGACATCTTCCGAACAGGCCGCGCATCCCTCCGGGTCCGATTCGCCAATAATGATTGGCAGGTTTTTCAGGCTGGGATAAGAAGCAACAATTTTGAACCCTTCGTCAATGTCACGCAGCTGCGTACCCATGTTCATCTGCACATGACCATCGACCAGTTTGGGGGCACCTTTAGCGTGAAAGGTAATGAAATCAATAGGGCTCCCTGTATAGTGATCCCGCTTTTTTGTACCACTCCTTAAGCTTGTCGGAATGGTTGCTAACTTAGTCAACCATGAAAGCAAAAAGTCGTCGTCAGTTCACCTCCGAGTTCAAGGTGAAGGTCGTCTTAGAAGTACTCCGTCAGGACAAGACGCTCAATCAGATCGCTAGCGAACACGAGTTGCATCCACAGTTAGTGCAGACTTGGAAACAGGCATTTATGGCCGCTGTCCCACAACTATTCGACCAACAGAAGAGGGCTGAAAAGCCCGTTGTCGATGAAACAGGGCCTTTATACGAACAGATTGGACGGCTCCAGATGGAGCTAACCTGGCTCAAAAAAAAATTAGCGACCAACCCCTAAGCCAGCGAAGAGCCATGATTGAGCGCTCCAATACCGAATTGAGTCTCCGCCGACAGTGCTGGCTGTTAAGTGTCAGTCGGGCCGGTCTGTCCTATCAACCTACTCCCGTTGATGATCAAACTTTACAGATCATGCGCCGATTAGACGAATGGTATGTCGAACATCCTGATCTAGGCCATCGTCGGCTGGTGGTTCTTTTGAATCAGGAGGGCTGGGTGGTAAATATTAAGCGCGTGCGTCGTCTACGGGCCTTAATGGGTCTGGAAACACAGTTCCCTAAACCTAATCTATCCAAACCGGGTGTGCCTCGACAACGCTTTTTCTATCTACTACGTGGTTTGGTCATTGATCGCATTCACCAAGTGTGGGCAACGGATATTACATACATTCCTATGCCCAAAGGCTTTTTTTATGTGATGGCCATCTTGGATTTACACAGTCGCTATGTCTTGCATTGGCAGTTGAGCAATACGCTGGAAGCAGGCTGGTGCATCGATACCTTGCGACAGAGTCTACGACAATGGGGCAAACCACAGATCTTCAATACGGATCAGGGGAGTCAGTTTACCAGTGATGACTTTATTGCTGTATTAGTAGGGCATGAGATCGCCATCAGTTGGGATGGCAAAGGGCGAGCTTTGGATAATATCTACGTGGAACGCTTCTGGCGAACGCTAAAATACGAAGATGTTTATTTGCGCAACTACCAAACTGGCAGTGAACTTCGAGCGGGTTTAACCAAGTACTTTCGCTATTACAATCACCAACGACCTCACCAGTCATTAGGCTATCGGACACCGGCAGCGGTATTGATGGAGGGGAAGGAGAAACAACATATATCTCTCAACTAATCATTTCGTTTAGCCAAATGGTGGTACAGAGAATGGGGTACACTATACTGTCTTACCCGTTACGTAATTTTTCCCGCTGACAACGTGCTCCATGAACGGTTTGAAAAACTTGCTGGATCCCTCCCAGGATGGTCCGGTTACTTCGGGGCCGCCGATCCTGGCCGTAGGAAGTGCCCGTTTAACAGCATCGGCAGTGTAGTCATACAGCTTGATATACTCCTCGGTCGAGCCTTTCCAATAACTGATATTAGGCTCATTCCAAAGCTCCCAATACCAGCTTTCCACTTCCTTTTTGCCATACTTCTGGACCGAATGCTTCACCCACTGATAAACCAGCTCGGCCCACTTGTCGTAATCTTTGGGCGGATAAGCCCAGCCCAGGTAGATGTCATTGTAGTTATCGCCGGGTTTCCAGTGGTGGCGGTACGGCTCCGGTTTAGTCGACAGGGCCTGGGGCATGAACCCGATCTGAGCGATGGGTTTCATGCCCCGCTCGATGAACGTATCGAATATTTTGTCGACAATAGTCCAGTCATAGACTGGCTTCCCGTTGGCGTCTTCCGTGTAGGCATTCGTTGACCCCCACTTCAGAGCGGCTTCCCCATCACCCGTCACCAACAGGCTGTGCACGCGCACGTAGACGGGCACTTTACTGAGTTGGGCGATTTCGGTCAGCAGTTTCTTGCCGTCCTTCATGTAGGTATAGTTGGGTTCGTCGTAGCCAAACCAGGCCCAGATTGGTTTCAAGGGACCTTTGTCTTTGGTTAAATCGACCTGAATCGTAACCGGTTTTTCGGCACTGGTCTGGCCCAGACTATCGGCGCCGGGCAGCAAACTGAGAACACCCGTTCCCAGGACTACCAGCGTGAACCAGAAATTTGTCGTATGGTGCTTCATGAATTGGGCAGGATAAAAAGACACGTTTTTTGTCGGAGCAGGTCAGCCGCTTTACTAAGCTCAATTCCGGCCAGTTATACCCAGAGTGTTCTTACTTCAGGGGCAGTATTTTAGTTGAGCTGACGCAATGAACAGGTGGGTAACCCGATTCGTCGGCTTTTTTAAATTACCGCTTCGGTAAGTTGTCATCTGATGTTGCTTGCCTACATCTGGTTATTTTTTGTTACCTTGATAACTAGCAAGCCTCCACACAATGAGCGGATACGAACTGGATTTTTTTCTTAGCCTGGGTTACTTTCGAATGCAGCAGGAAGTATTTACCTGCCGCTACCTGATTCTTGAGAATAACCTGCATCCGGTTTACTGGCTCCGGCTCGATCTGGCTGTCGTTACGTTCGGTCCTAAACAATCGCGGCTGCTGCGTATTAACGACCAGTTCTTAGTAACTGTCGTTCCGTTTACGCTAACTGATGAATTAGAGGATTTATACGCTATTTACCGCAGTTCCATCGATTTTGACGCCCCCGAATCAGTTCAGTCGTGCCTGCTGGGCAACAGCACCGGCAACGTGTTTGATACGTCTGTTGTGGAAGTGCGCGATAATGGCCAGTTGATTGCCGCCGGAATTTTTGATAACGGTGCCTGCAGTATTGCGGGGATCATGAATTTCTACCATCCTGATTACCGGAAACAGAGCCTGGGCAAGTTCCTGATGCTACAAAAAATCAACTACGCCCGGCAGCAGCGGAAAACGTATTACTATCCCGGCTACATCGTCGGAAACTATCCCAAGTTTGATTATAAACTATTTGCCTGCCAGTCGGCTACCGAAGTCCTCGACGAAAACAGCGGCACCTGGCTCCCCTTTTCCTGGGATTGGATCAACCAGCAATCAGACGAAAAGCTGAGAGCGGTCTAATTAGCGATTATTACGTTCGCTCGATGGCAAGCGGATCAATCTATTACGCATGTTTCCGGCAAGAGCCTAAACAAAACAGCCTGCCCGGCTTTTCGCGGACAGGCTGAGTAAAATCCTGAATAATACATGACTGCATTGGTTAATACCCTGCAAGATTCAGGCCATCTGTATCTTTACCGGACTTATTATTTACAGTACATATCAGATAAACGCGTTTAACGGTCTACTTCCGTTTACGAACTGACCGGGCCTCCCACAAAGCGGGTTGTATGGTTAATTCGCTCAGGTAATAGTTAACTATGGTAGCAAAACCGCCTGCCTTGGCCAGTTGAATTTCGAAATCCAACTCATTAATAATAAACCGTTCCCGATTTGACTGTCCGTACGATTCCCGCGATAAGCGGTCAAAAATTCGTAGCGCCAGGTTACGGTCATTGTAAGCTAATGCCAGCCGGTCTCGAAGATCGGCAACGTTTTTCGTGAATGCATCTAACCGGCTGTCACCGGCTAACTCAGTAGCACCTACACCGGCTGCAATGCTCTCAGTTGTCAGTACAGCCTCTCTGGTCATATTTGTGAAGAAACGTAGCATGTTGATAAATGGGTTAGTATACCAAACAGAACTCTTCAGTAAACTAAATATCTACTCCGTCTGTAAACTATTGCCACTTTTGTTATCTAATGGTTACATCCTACGCCCAGATCGGCCCATAAGCAATCCATAATTAGTCATTTGGCTACTAATCATGTCTTATTGAGAAAGACATCCACTACTGTACATCTGATTTATCCGTAATTTTAATTCGTCATGGCTGCCAGCAAGTCAGCCTGGGTGATAATGTGAATTTGCTCTTTCTCGTCGCGGACGAGCAGGGCTTTGTTATCCCGGTCGATTAGCGACGACAGCGCGTCAATGGTGTTATCCAGCCCCACAAACTTGAAGGGTTTGTCCATAACTTCGCTGACGGGGTGATCTTTCACGGCAGGGTCTTCGATCAGGCGATTCAAGACGGTTGAATCGGTCAGGCTGCCCACGATGTGGCCGTCATCGTCCGTAACCGGGATCTGCGAGATGCCGTACCGGTTCAGGACGTGAATGGCCTGATTGACCGATACGCCCGAGCCAATAGTAGTCAGTTGGGAGGAACCGTTCTTGTGACGAATGATATCGCGGGCCGTTTTGAACGCACGATCTTCCAAAAAGCCGTGGTCCTTCATCCACGTATCGTTGTACACCTTCGCCAGATAACGAGTGCCGTGATCGGGCAACAGAATAACCAGTACGTCGTCGTCGTTCAGGTGATCCTTTGCCCATTCAAGCGCGCCATGCACCGCCGTTCCGCACGACCAGCCCACAAATAAACCCTCCTCACGCGCCAGTCGCCGGGTCATGATGGCCGCATCCCGGTCGGTTACTTTGATAAATAGGTCGATAACACCGAAATCGACATTTTTCGGTAAAATGTCCTCACCAATTCCCTCAGTCATGTATGGGTAAATTTCTCCCTCGTCGAATTGGCCAGTTTCTTTATACTTCTTGAACACGGAGCCGTAGGTATCCAACCCGATCGAAATCAGGTTTGGATTTTGCTCCTTCAGGAACCGGGACGTACCGCTGATGGTCCCGCCCGTACCAACGCCAGCCGCAAAGTGCGTTACACGCCCATCCGTATCGCGCCAGATTTCGGGGCCAGTCGTTTCGTAGTGCGCGGCCGCGTTGGCGGTGTTATCATATTGATTTGGGTAGAACGAGTTGGGAATGTCGCGGTTGAGTTTCTGGGCGACGGAGTAATACGAACGCGGGTCTTCGGGCGATACGTTCGTTGGGCAGACGACCACCTCGGCACCTACCGCTCGCAGGATGTCGATTTTCTCCTTCGACTGCTTATCGGCCATCGTGAAAATGCACTTATAACCTTTACCAATAGCGGCCAGCGCCAGGCCCATGCCGGTGTTACCGCTGGTGCCTTCGATGATCGTACCGCCAGGTTTCAGAACTCCCCGTTCTTCGGCATCCTCGATCATGCGCACGGCAATCCGGTCTTTCACCGAGTTGCCAGGGTTAAAATATTCCACCTTTACCAGCACCGTTCCCCGGATGCCTTTCGCAACCTTATTGAGCTTTATTAACGGCGTGTTGCCGATGGTGTCGATGATGGAATTGTAATAATTCATGGTCGTCCGTCTTTGTTGTACTGCTGTACAAACTGAACGACCTGCTGGTGGAAGTGTTTGAAACTGCGCGATTGGCGGGCGAGTTTGTTAAAATCAGCTTTGGCTCCCGCTTCACGAGCTACTTTTTCAATTTGAGGCCGATCCTGTCTAGATCCGTAAACTTTACGTTTTGTGTCATCTTTGTTTGTCGATTCGAGGCTATTAGGCGTTGCATCAGATTGTACATAATGAATCCAGCAATCGATAGCTTGAATTGGAACAAAAAGAATTACTTTATCTTTGTAAAGTTGGTAAACTTTCCCCATGCTATTTATTATTTCTTGTAATCGCGCACTGTGATATTCTAGATCATCAGTAAAATCAGAAGTATCTAAATCTATACCAGCAATGAAAAGATTGCAAGGGCTCTTTTTATCAGCAAATGAAAGAGCGCATAATGATGCCGCTTCTTGTAGAACTTTCGAAACACTTGGATTTTTAGAAATAGCTATCTGAATATTTGTCCTCACGGCTTGAACGTTACCATTCTCTTTGGTAACCCAGTTCATATAGGTTGGTATAAATTGGTATTCAGCGAATCCCTCTCCAACTAATGTATAACGTAATATCTTGCTCATGGAATAGAAGGGACTCCTCCTAAAAGTCCATAAATCCAATTTTCACTTAAATTCGAAGTCAGATCAATATCATCAAGTCCTATACTTTGATTGTATTCATTAAACGGTTCAATAATATTCCGTTGCAAATTTTTCACACAGGTAGCACCATCTTCATTCTTATCAAACACAAAAACAGCTTCCGGACGTGTAGTAAAGTCATCTAACACGTGCTCATTATGAGTCGTTAAAATAATTTGCACGTCCTTTTCTTCAGCAAGGCGAAAGATCAAGTCCATAACTTCTCGTATTCTGCGTGGATGAATACCTTTTTCCGGTTCTTCTAAGAGTAATAATTTTGGAGGCTTTGGCTGATTAACAATTGATAGAAGTGCAAGAAAATACAGTGTACCTTCGGACAGTTCGTCAGCCCAAAATGATACATTTTTCTCACTATTCCCTAACCCAATTCGCTTAAATGAATTTTCTTTGAATTTTCTTTTTTGTTCATCTGTAATGTATAGAGCATCTTCTAGCTTGATCTCATCAAATTCTGAAATACAATTATGTAAATCAGTTTCAATTTGATTAAAAACAGTCCTCCGATATTTACTCAGCATTATATCTAGAAACCCTACTAAATTAGAAACATCTGAATTAACCATTTCCTCTCCTATTCCTACTGGTCCTGGTTGAGTGAGTTTATTAGGGTCTGGCTTATAAATATTAGCGCCAGTAATAAGCGTCTGTAGCTCTTTTTCTCCTGCAATATCAAATACAGTACCGCTTCCAATATTTTTAATTTTACTGTTATAAATGCTAAAATCTATTATATCACCCGAACGAAAATCAAACCCCTTTTTAATATGTACAGCGTCTTCACTATCATCAATTAAATGATAGTAAATAGGTAAACCATTACGATTGAATGTTAATGACCTATCTTCTGTACGAGGGAAATTATTATAATTCTTCCCAAAATACTCCAACGCCTTCAAAAAATTCGTCTTGCCGGAGTTATTTGGACCGATGAGCAGGTTGACTTTCTGGAGGTCGAGCGTGACGTCTTTCAGGCTCTTGAAATTCTGGATGGATACGCGCTTGAGCATGGCAATGGAGCGTTAGTGCCGACAAGTTAACAATTTACAGCCCTATTTTGTCGGGGGCAATCACCTGGACGGCTGGTTTGCCAACCTGCCGTTTCTCGCCGATTAACATCTCCCGACAATAATTCTTTCTCAGCTCAGGCAACCCTTTTGGCTCAAGCGGCATTTCTGTCATTGTATTTGGTAGAGGGTTATGTCGAAACAACTGGTTGAACAGTGCCAACGCGGGAATGCATTCGCCCAGAAACGGCTGTTCGATCAGTACGCTAACCGCTTGTTTCGCGTCAGTTTGCGTTATGTCCGGAATGAACCGGAAGCCGAAGAGGTGCTGATGACAGCCCTGCTGAAAGCCTTTCGGAGTATATCCACCTTTACGTACCGCGACGATAACGGGCTGGAAGCGTGGCTACGGCGCATTGTTGTGAACGAAGCGCTGCAGTATCTGCGGGCGAATCGGCACCTGCCACTTTTTCAGACTGAAGATGAAGCGGAGGGATTGCCCGACAGTGTACCGCTGCCCGATACCGGGCTGGATGCCGAACGGATTTACGCCCTCATCCGCGAGTTGCCGCCCGGTTATCGAACGGTGTTTAACCTGTACGCCATTGAAGGCTACACGCATTCCGAAATTGCCGAACAGCTACGCATCTCCGAGAACACGTCCAAGTCGCAGTTGAGCAAAGCGCGGGCACTTTTACAAACCTGGTTACTCCAGAACGGCTATGAAACAGAAAAACGACGAACTACCTGACGAATGGGTGCGGCAAACGCTGAGCCGCCTGCCCGACGCCCCTCCGCCCGGTTCATCGTTCGATGCGGAGCGTTTGTGGGGCCAGCTACGTCCTGAACTCCAGGCTAAACCCAACCGTCGGCGAGCGTGGTGGTGGCTGTCGGCAGCCTGTGTGTCCGCAGTCGCAGCCGGGTGGCTGGTATGGTCGTTGCCGAACGGTAAGCCAGGAGTAAGTCCAACCGACCAGATGGCTACGTATCGCGCTAAAACCGATACGATATCTGGGGCCAGGCCAAATCAGCGGGAAGAAATTCCTGAATCTGCGCCCACCTTGGCGGAAACCCATCAGCAAAAAAGACAGCGTACTGCGGTTTCTGTCCAGCGTGTCCATCGGCTCGACAACGTAGCAACTGTACATGAGTCCAGCGAGCCAGAAGCTACTACTCAGGTAGTAGAAACTCCAGTCATACTCATTACGGATGCCATACCAGCACCTCGCAAAGCGAACATAGCAGCCGCTACGCCCAAACGGCGCTTTCGGGTAATGCACGAGAATGAGCTGCGAGCCGAGGACGAAGCGGCCCCTAAACTTTACCGCACCGATCATTTCGTCCGGTTAGGCAGTGGACCGACGAACAACGAACAGCAGCGTACCAATACGACGCCGGATTATAGTCCGCCAGCGCTGGTCATGCCTTTAACCAACCACTAAAACCAATATAATCATGCGACTAGTCTGCTTTATTACTGTGCTCTTACTGAGCATGGCTGGGAAATCTTTGTGCCAATCGACCGGCAATCACCTGACCGAACCGGGCGCCAAACGAAAGTTTATCGGCCTGAACCACATCGAAATTGATTTGGGGCAGCGTAATACGTTGCTGATTGGCTTCGACCAGTATGCACAAGTTCAGGCTCATAAAAACGTTGACTCGGTGCTACGTCTGTTTATGGACGATTATCGAATCGTGGAAGACACCACGCAACGTCCGACGCGCTCTGCCCATGCACTCTTTAAACTCCGGCCCGACAATCGCGATCTGGCGTTACGGTCGGCTCCACAGGTGACCACCGATTTCCGGTTTCGGGATGGCGAAAGCCCCGTTGAAGTGAAAACGAAGCAGGATACGCTGCAAGTCGCCTGGCTATCGACTTCCGCCAGAGAGATTTCCACCGATTTTGCCGTCTATTTTCTCGTTAACAACCTACGTGACCTTCAAAAACTGCTTAGCACAGGCGGGGTCAATGCGAAGGTAGAACAGGCGCTCGAATCGGTACGCGGTTTTAAACACCATAACCTGACCAATCCGCGTTACGCGTTTAACCTGCTCCAGCCGCTTACCGGCAAACCTACGTTTCAGACACCCGGCCTCATCGGCGATCCATTTCTGAGTTTTCATCCCGGTATTGGCGTCGGTCTGATTCGCAACCAGTGGGTTCCGTCGTTCAACTTCGACCTGGAAATCGTACCGACCCGGTTTCAGCAGGTGGGTTATTTCGTTGGCTACACGTCCAACTTCTTTTTCCAGTCAGCAACCGATCAGTCCTTTCAGACGTTCCGAAATGATTTTGTGCATGCGGGCGTGTCATTTTACCGGAAAGACAAGAGCAGCCGAACCAGCAATTTCTCGAAGCAAATAGGCTCGTTCTACGTGGGGCTTCCGGTTCACCGATCAGACCCATATTTCGCGCCCAATACCATTAAACTGGGCGGCACCATCTACCAAAATGGATTATTTAAGGTGCAGGCCGACATCTACATGAATGGTTTTTTCAAGCAGGTCAACCCGAGTCTCCGGCTGGTGGTTGGGTTTTGATAGCGTTAGTGTGCCTTACTTACCCATTTGTACAGCGCGCATCAGCACGACATTGTCCGGGTCGATGACAACGGAAGCGGGTTTAGCAGACAACGGTATCGTAAATGTTTGGTTCTGCTGATCCATCGTCAGGCGGGGGGAACGCTGGATTTCTCGTCCGCTGGCGTCGCGGAAACTGAACGTCAGCGGAATGGTAAAGGTCGTCCCGTTACGTTGCGCCTGCCGGGCATCGATCACCAACGCCTGTTTAGCGGCATCGTAACTGGAACCCCACACAACTTCGGGGTAGCCGGGTTCGTAGAGCCACTGCTCAAAAAAGCGTCCCAGCTTCTTACCCGATACGTTTTCCATGACAGCCTGTAAATCGCTGGTTTGCGCGTTACGTAAGCGGAACTGCTCGTAGTACGTCCGGATGCCCTTCCAGAACGTATCGTCGCCCACTTCGTTCCGGAGCATGTGTAGCACCCAGCCGCCTTTCTGGTAATTCAGCGGGTTCAGCAGGTCATTTAGATTTGTGGTGACGGAATCGATAATGGTCGCTTTGGGTTTCAGGGCCGTGTACCGGAAAATCTGTCCCTTATTCTGATTCAGCACGGCGTTGAGCGTATCGCGACCGTAGGCATGTTCGAGGTAAAGCGCCGAAAAATACGTAGCAAACCCCTCGCTCATCCAGAGTTGCGACCAGTCGGTTTCGGTGGCCGAGTTACCGAACCACTGGTGGGCGATCTCGTGGGCCAGCAGGGCCTCCATATCCGAATCTTTCTTACCAACGATCGCTTTCTCGTTGTAGAAAATACAACTGGCATTTTCCATCCCGCCAAACACCGTTGTGGACTCGACGTTGGCCAGTTTCTCGAAGGCATACGGCCCGATCCTGCTGATGAAATATTGCAGAATCTCTTTGGCAGGCCGGTAATCGACAAAACCCTTCTGACTATCGCGTGGGTAGAGCCAGCTTTGTACGGGAATACCATTGACCGAACCAACCTCATCGACAGCAAAGCGGGCTGCCCCAATCACCATCACTTTCGTAGGAATGGGCGTGCTTTCCTGCCAGCGTGTCAGCTTTCGGTTGCCCGGCAAAGCGGTTTCGCCGATGTATTTTCCGTTCGAGATCACGCGGTACGTAGCCGGGGCGTTGACACTAAACGAGCAGGTCGCCTTGTCGGATGGGTGATCGACCACGGGCAGGTAATGACGGGCGTTGTTGGGCCAGTTATCGCCAAAGAAGGTCCGTTCCCCGAATTTATTTTTGCTGATGATCAGCCCCCGAGCCGGAACGCCTTCATACGTAATCGTAACCTCCGTTGGCAGGTTAGGCGCCGGAGGTAAGTTGATAAAGACCTTATCGTTACGTTGCGTGAAGGGGATCGTTTTTTTATCGGCGGTTACTACCTCCCGCACACGCATGCCCGCTGCCGCATTGTCTTTACTGCCAACCAGATCGAACCAGACCGTCTGACGATCGTCGGCGCGGGTAAACCGGATTGTTGTTTCACCCTGAATCTGATTGGTCGAGTCGCTGATGGTTAGCGAAAAATTATAATTTACTACGTCAACGCCGGGTTGTGTGTACCGGGCCGATCCAACAACGGCCTGCCCATGTGCGACCGCTGTCAGGCACAAAAATAAACTTACTAAAAACCCTTTCGTTTGCTTACTCATTCTGGACTAATCATAATCGCTCTTCCCTCTAAACGAGCGGCTTAGCCAGTCAGTTTGATTTGTTGCTGACCAGCATAAGTAGATAAAGAACTTTTCCGTTTGGCGGAAAGTTAAGAGATTAGCATTGATTCGCGTCAACATAGACCCCCGTTACCAATGGTCACTGTTTCAGAAATTGCCAAAAATAAGATAATTGAACTCCGTCATAAAGACGGTCTTGCCGACGACACTGCCATCCGCGTAGCCGTTGAAGGCGGTGGTTGCTCGGGTCTGATGTATGACCTGCAATTTGATGCGACGCAGCAACCAACCGATCACCTGGTTGAGGACAAAGGCATTAAAATCCTGGTAGACCGCAAAAGTCTACTATACCTCGCCGGTACCGAACTTGATTTTTCAGATGGTCTGAACGGCAAGGGATTCCAGTTTAAGAATCCAAACGCTACCCGTACCTGCGGCTGTGGCGAAAGCTTCGCGGTCTAAAGCGCCATCTTCCAGATATAGCAAGGTCGATCAACAGGCAACAGCCGAGTTGATCGACCTTCTTTTGTTTCCAGTATCTCCTCTTCCTTCAAAAGAATCAATCAAACAGCCGCTCCCACCACAGCATGTCTTCGATTCGGTCGAATAGCTGGAACTGGTTTTTTTCGAGCACTTTCTGCGACGCTACGTTCTCCACGTCGGTATCGGCTACAACGCGCCAGACTTCGGGCTGCTGCCCGGCCCACTCAACCATGCCACTCACCATCTCGGTCATGTACCCCTTCCGCTGGTAAGCCGGATACGTACCGTAGCCAATCTCGACGGTTCCCGTTTCGTCGGGTTCGCCCTTGAATTTAGCTTCTGCCACAATTTGTTTGGTTTGCCGGTCAATGGCGATCCACATCGTATGAAACAGCGGGTCGTTTTTGGGGTCGCGCAGGCGGGGAATTGTGAAATGGGTAATGACACTCAACACAGGCTCTACCACAGCCCGGTGACCTTTTCGTAATCCCAACGACTGCTCCAGTCGTTGATCGTTGGCAACGTGCAAAGCCAGCTGCTCGAGCGTGAGCGGCCTCAGCGTCAGGCGGGGGGTATCAATTGTCATAACGAGTTCGCGGCAGAACTGTCTGTACGGGTCTTCCAAAAGCGAATTGCGCTGTATACTTGTAGCACTAAAGGTAAACGAAGCCCGCCTGATCCGCTCCGGAATGACCGACTTTTTCGATATCAATACCATTTTTTTTTCCGTCTGGGGATACTCTATGAGTTACCTGGAGTTCGTTGGGGCTATGCTGGGCGCTCTAGCTACTTTTCTGGCGGCTCGGGCCAACGTCTGGAGCTGGCCCGTAGGTGCCGCCAGTGTTACGCTCTTTTTCTTTCTGTTCTATCAGGTTCAGCTCTATCCGGACATGTTTCTACAGGTGTTTTTCCTGGTGACGAACCTGCAGGGCTGGTGGCGCTGGACCCACCCCAAAGCGGGTGAGGCCGACGCGCAGAACGAATTACGCATCACCCGGCTGCTAGGTAAACCCTTATACCTGTCGCTGCTGGGCGGTCTGGTTGCTACGCTCGCGCTGGGCACCTTCGCCCAGAATCTGCACGTCTGGTTTCCGGTTGCGTTTAGTCAGCCGAGCGCGTTTCCCTACCTCGACTCGTTCACGACGGTCATGAGTATTATTGGTACGTTCATGATGATTCAGAAGAAGCTGGAATGCTGGTGGGTCTGGCTGCTGGTCGACCTGATCAGCACTTACATCTACTACATCAAAGGCGTGAAGTTCATTAGCCTGGAATACGCCGTTTTTTGTCTGGTTGCCTTTCAGGGAGCCTGGTACTGGACCCGTGAATACCGATCCTATTCAACCCGCCCGGCATGAGTATTGAACCTGCCCCAACGCCTGTCGTTAAGATCTGCCTATATGGCCCCGAGAGCGTCGGTAAAACGACCATGGCCCGGCAATTGGCGGAAGAGTATCAGACGGTTTTTGTGCCTGAGGTTTCTCGGGACATGGTCTTCACCAATGATTTTTCGCGAGACGATATTATCCAGATCGGTTACGCCCAGACCGCAGCTGTAGAAGCCGCCGAACAAGAGGCCAACCGGATTCTGTTCTGCGACACCGACCTGATCACGACGCAGATTTATTCGGCGGTTTATCTGCATGAAATACCGCCGGTTTTGTACGAGCTTGAAAAGCGAATTCAGTACGATCAGTACGTCCTGCTGGACATCGATGTACCCTGGATTGCGGATGGATTACGCGACCTTGGCGAACGGCGTCAGGAGATGATGACCCGCTTTCGGAACGAACTCGACCAGCGTTCTATATCCTATGTTCTGGTAAGCGGTTCATTTCCAGAACGAATCGAAACGGTCCGGCAAATCGCGAATAAATTTCTGCAAATTGGATAGATTTTATGTTCTACCAGCAGGTTTATACTTCATATAACTATAATACAAGGCATAGCTTTTAGTATTATTTTAAGAATCTTTGTACTCAACCACTTGATTGTTATGACTTTATTTATTTAGTGCTATAATTTTGCAGCAGAAACTAAATAGTTAACCAATATGGCAGTTGCCAAACAATTCCTCAAAAGTAAACCTGTTTGTAAAGTAACGTTTGCATTGCCAGCGGAAGCTGTCAATGGGGCCAAGAAAGTCTTTGTAGCCGGTGAATTTAATGACTGGGATACGACAGCCCAGGAATTGAAGAAACAGAAAGATGGCTCGTTCAAAGCGACCGTCGAACTGCCCGTAGGTAACGAATATCAGTATCGCTTTGTCCTCGACGGCAACACCTGGGAAAATGACTGGGAAGCCGATAAATACGTAGCCAGCGGAGTTTCAGGAGAAGAAAACTCAGTGGTAGTATTGTAAAAAAGGAAGGAAAGGGAGGATGGAGGAAGGGGACAAAAGGGATTTTATTACCCCTCTCCTCCCCTTCCTCCATCCTCCCTTTCCTCCTCTACACCGTAAAACTATCCACCTCCACATACGCCTTCACCAGCGCTTCTTCGCCTTCTTTGCCGGGCTTTGATTTGCCGTGCTCCATCCCGAAAATGAATTCCTTGTTTTCGGCTTTAGCTTTCTGGTAGATGTGCTTGAAGATGTTTTTGTAGTTGATTTCGCCGGTTGTTGGCTCGTTCCGACCGGGATTGTCACCCATCTGGAAATAGCCAATTTCTTTCCAGGTCCAGTCGATGTGCGGAATGATGTGCCCTTCGTTTTTCTGCATGTGGTACACGTCGAACAGGATCTTGCACGACGGGCTATTCACCGCCCGGCAGATTTCGTACGTCTGATCGGACGTACGCAGGAACAGATTGGGCGTATCGCTGAGCGGCTCCAGCACCATAGTCAGACCCGCCGGCTCCAGAATTTCGGTTCCCCGACGTAGTGCGTCGATTACGTTGCCGGTCTGCACGCCAATCGGTAGGCTTCGGTCGAAATCGCCGGGTACGACTGTCGTGAATTTCGCATTACAGCGCTTTGCGGTTTCTACCGCCTTCCGGCATCCGTTCAGGAAGATCTCAACGTGTTCTGGTTTATTAGCCGCCAGTGTATTCTGGGAGTTGCCACCTTTATCGAGTACGAATACGCCCATTGTCATTCCCAGGCGCTGCATTTCCTTACCAATTTTTTCCTGCATGGCCGGATCGCGACCCATCATCCCATTGTCTTCCAGCGCGGTGAATCCTAAGTCAGCCATGTACTTAAGCTGATCGATGGGGTCTTTTCCGGCGCTGTTCTCAAACATGCCAAAGTGGGGGGCATATTTAAGCTTAAACGTGTGCTTTGCCGCTGATACGCCCGAGGCTACACCACCAAGCACTCCTGTTGACATGGCCGTTCCGGCTACGCCTAATGTTGATTTCACGAAACTACGTCGTTGCATAAAAAAGGAAAGGGGTTCCCCGCCGAAGCGGTCTACTGTTGGACAATTATTGTTTCTTTTTTAGAGTTGACAGGTATTGAACCAGGTCGACCAGTTCCTGAGTACTCATCGCTTCCTGAAGACCCGCCGGCATCATCGACGAATCAAGCTGCTTCATCGATACTACGTCGGCAGTTTTGTAATTGGAGACAACCCCACCCGGAAATTTGACCTGCAAGTCCGTTTCGGTCTTGCTCGAAATGATTCCGGCCACCGTGCTGCCATCCTTGAATTTGATTTCGTAGCCTTCGTAACCGAAGCTGATGCCCGCATCAGGCTGCAGAATAGCCAGGTATTGACCTTCTTTAGGCAATTTGGAACCAATCTCAGAGAGTTTCGGCCCAAAGTCCATTCCTTCACCGTTTACCTGATGGCAGACCGCGCAGTTCGTTTTAAAAACGGTCAGTCCACGGGTGGCATCACCATTCATAGCCATCAGCTCCTGCATCGACGGCAGTTTCTTACCGGCGGTAGCGGCTGCATCCAGGTACGTAGCGGCTTCCTGGTGGATCATTTTTCGCCAGGCACCACTCACCCCCTGCACAGCTGCCGTTTTGTACGGTCCTTTGATCTCACCCGAGCGAAGTAACGCCAAAACCACATCTTCGCCATCGTAGCTGCCACCCAGTGCCCGGGTTGCATCCCGGCGCAGGTCCGCAGACCGTTTCTCGTCCAGCGCCACCGTTTTGAGAATGTCGATCGATTCTTTTGTACCCACCCGACGTAACGCCGATATCATTGTTTGGGCTGATTTCATGTCGTTACTGTTGAGAACGTTCCAGACCAGTGGTGATCCTTTCTGCTTCAGCAGTTGCCGCGTGGCATCCCGACCAACGCCCTCCAGCGGTTTGGCCATGGCCAGTTGCAGCAAGCGGTCGTTTTCCGAAGCAGGTTCGTAACGAGCAACGAGCTCAATATATTCCTGGGGCTGCGTTTTGTAGACATCATCCAACAATGTGTTTAGGGCTTTGGCCGCGACGGGCGACGTTTTCGCAAAAGCAGGGTCCAGGTGACGTAACGCCAGCTTGGTTACTTCCACCGAACCGCTGTTTGCCTGCAACATAGCCAGTAAAGCGTTCGATTTTTCGGCACCAGCCGGGTTGAAATCAAAAGCCCGGAAATACCGCAGCCGCTGGTCGAGTGGCGTAGCTTGGTCGCCCGCTAGTTTAGCCAGTAAGGGTACAGACTCTTTCGTCCGGGCGCGCCAGACAATATCCCGGCCAGCCGCATTGGCAATCGGGTCGGCCTGCTGCTGTTTCAGCCAAGCAGCGTAATAACTATCCCAGTTGCCTTCGGCGCCAATACCCAGCGCTTCCAGATACCAGCGGTCGGTACCATCGTGCTTACTGGCCAACTGTGCCCACAGGGCAGGAGCCTCGGGCGACGTATTACGACGTAGCGCAATGGCACATTCGCGACGCACAGCAGCGTCACCTGCGCCAGCTACCGGATTTTTGAGGAGTTGTTTTACGTAAGGAATAATATCTACTTTCTGCTCGCGAGCGGCCCGTAGCGCAGTAATACGCAGATCCGGGTTCGGGCTTTTCAGCGCCGTTTCCAGGTATTTTTTACCGGTATCCAGCTTGCTCAGCAACCAGAGCGCCCGCGCCTGCATCCGTGGGTTGGTTGAGTTTTTGTACAGAGCCGCCAGTGGTTTCTCGGCCTTGTTGCCCATCGCCCGCAGCGCATTCCAGCCCGCATAGCGAAAGGCCATGCTCGGACTTTGCAGCGCCTGAATGGCCCCCTCCGTCGTTGTTACGTTCAGAGTAGGTAATTTGTATGGCGAATTTGGGGGAGCCAGTCGGTAAATACGCCCCCGCTGCTGGTCACCCGCCTGGTGGCCACCAACACCCGGATCATACCAGTCGGCAATGATCAATGACCCATCGGGCGCGACGCATACGTCCGCCGGACGGAACCATTGGTCACGAGCGCCTTCCAGCAGATTGACAATCGAAGCTTTGTACCCCGCACCATTTTGCTGAGTGGGATAAGACCGTACTACGTTCGGACCCGCATCGCAGTGAATGACCTGATTACGGAACTGCTCGGGCAACAAATCGCCTTCGTACACGATAATCCCCGTTGGCGAACCCGCGCCAGTTTGCAGCATATTAGGTACCGTACCCGGATCGTTCAGGTGCCAGTGGCGCAGCGGGATTTCCTGCTCCCGGTTCGTCCGGTTGGCCTGCCAGCCCGCGCCGGTCAGCTCATCAGTATAGCCGTAGCTGCCGCCCTCCATGACGTAGTTGATACGTGTTCCCTTGTTGCCATCATCGTCGTTATCCGATTGCCAGACCGTACCGTAGGAGTCGACTGCCAGTTCATAAGGGTTCCGGAAATTCTGGCCCAGCACCTCGACGTTTTTCCCACCGGGATCACAGCGAAACGCCATCCCCTGCCGGAAATTCTCTTTATCGATGGGCTTGCCCGTTACCTGATCAATGACCGGATTACCGTCTTTATCTTTCAGTTGCCCCCCTTCGTTACCAAAGTTGAAATACCACTTCCCGTCTGGTCCGAAAATAAAGGTATGCATCCCGTGGTCATGTTGTTCGCCACTGATACCCGTGAAGAGCAGCTCTTTCTTGTCGGCCTTATCATCGCCGTTTTCGTCAGTAAATACCCATACGTTCGGGCTATCGGAAACGATAACCTGGTTGCCGTGCACCCAGATACCCAGGGGCGACTCCAGATCAGCCCCCTGGTAAAAAACCTTACTCACGTCGGCTTTTCCGTCGCCATTCTGATCCTCCAGGATAACAATCCGGTCACCTTCCTTGCGGGTTGGGTTACCATTGATGGCCGGGCGGTAGTTGTACGCTTCGCACACCCAGACGCGGCCTTTTTCGTCCACATCAATGTCGGTCGGGTTGATCAACATGGGCTCGGCCGCAAACAAAGTTGCTTCCAAACCCGGCGCTACATTCAGGCTACCAACGGCATACTTCGGGTCGTGTTTATCATCATCGGTCAACTGCGCGAATAACTGTTCCAGAAACGGTTTCGATGCGCTGTTCAGCGATCGTTGTTGGTAGGCATTCACGAACAGACCGCCCGCCAGTACACCAACGGCCGACAGAGCGAGTATACGTCTCGACGAAGTAACAGCCCAAAATCGGGAGGGAGATTGCTTGTACACAGAAAAGAGTATTTTGTTGCTTTTGATGCGTAAGTGTAAAAATAAATCCAGCCCGTACTATAATCAACTTACCTGGCTGGCCATTTTTATACTCTACCCATCCTAGAAGCGTACTCCGTCGTATATCTCCTTATTAGCCCGCTCGCAAAAGACCTACTCGTATGAAAGTTCTTCTGTTGTTTCTTCCTATTTTGGTTGCCTGCACGCAGCTCTCAACAACACCCACTATGGTTCTGAATCCCAACGGAGCAAAGTCGACGTACCGTTTTTTGTCCCTCGGGGACTCCTACACCATTGGTGAAAGCGTCGATGCGTCGGCTCGCTGGAGCGTACAATTGGCAGGCATGTTGCGTAAGGACGGACTGGACGTAGGTGATCCGGATATTATTGCCCGTACGGGTTGGACAACGGCCGAGCTACAGGCCGCTATTGGCACCAGCGGCAATACAAATCAGTATGATCTGGTGTCGCTCATGATCGGCGTGAACAACCAATATCGGGGTCAGAGCCAGGAACGGTATCGAACCGAGTTTGAAGCTCTGCTGAAAACAGCCATTACGTTTGCGAAAGGAAACGCCAGCCACGTCTTTGTGCTTTCCATTCCCGACTGGGGTAAATCACCTTACGCCAACGGCCGCAACCCGGAGACGATTGCGGCCGAAATCGATACGTTTAACGCGATTGCGCAGGCAGAATGCCAGAAAGCAGGCGTTTCGTACGTTGATATTACACCCATAAGCCGCCAGGCTACCGGTGATGCTACGCAGTTCGCCAACGATGGACTACATTATTCGGGGAAGCAGATGAAGCTGTGGGCCGAAAAGGCGTTGCCCGTGGCAAAAGCACTGCTGAAACCTTAAACCGCTACTACCTTTCGGGCAGAGGTGCTGAATTTCTCCTTGTAATACTTCACGGTCCGCCCAATGAGCATGCCACCGATCAGGCTGGGCAGAATCCAGGCTGCCGTCGCCGACCAATCAGGCGCATTATCGGGCAACAGGCGATCGACGTTATTTACCAGCGCGGCCGTGAACGTAGCGATGTACGAGCCACCCATCCGGATAAAGTGCTGAAAGAACCAGTGCATTCTTTCGGTTGGCTTACCAAACTGCCGAACGTCTTTCGACGCAAATACGCCTGTTAACACGCCGAAAAACGTGAACAGAATAGGAAAAATTGAATTAATCGGCTGACTGACCAGATATAGGCCAAAGCCAATCATTGATGCGCTTACCACCAGTGTTACGTAGGTTAGCCCCCGATCAAACGTAGTGATCCGTCCCATCTTCTGGCTGGTAGCGCGCCATCCCGTAAAGCACAGGTAAAAACTAAACACGGCAATGCCGGTCAGAAACAGCCGCATCATTTTGAACGGCTGAAGTCCGCACAGCAACAGCGCAGTGATCGCCACGGTAATCATGCAATAGACATAGATCAGACCAGAGCGGTTGTGTAGCTTACCTCCTTTTTTCGAGAACATAGGTACTAGGCCCGTTAATAAGGCAATCATACCGGCGGCAATGTGGGTAATCAGTAGGATAACGATCAGCGTTTTCATGGCTGTTTTTGGTTTGCGTTTGGATGAAGCAAACATACAGCGACGAAATCGAAAATGGCCCTATAAAGGGCTGTACGGCATTTTTTGGGGCGAATGACAAAGATGAACACTCGTCGGGACAGACGGGGGGACCAATTACAAAGCTTTCAATTCGGCAACCAGCGTATCGTTATACTGGCGGGAGACAGGGACAATAAATTGATTGTTCAGCAGGTGAAGTTTGTAGCCCTGCGCGTTGCCCGTTACGCGCTCAACGCGGTCCAGATTCACCAGGTAAGAACGGTGACACCGGACAATGTGGGACTGGTTCAGCTGGTTTTCCAGACGGCTCAGGCTACTCCGCAGCAAGGGCTTGACGGGCTGACCATTTTTCAGGTAGACGATTGTGCAGTAGTTGTCACTCGATTCGACATACAATAAGTCGGTAGCGGTGATAACCAGTTTGTCTTTTTCGTTCTCGGCAACAAACTCTACTGTATTGCTAGCCTGTTCTTTTATCTCGTCTGGCATCGAAACCGATTCCGGGGACGGTACTGAATGTACCGGTAACTCGGCGGCTGCCCGGCTGTATTTTCGCAGTTGGGCAATGTAATTGAGCAGCACTACACCCGTAACGGGGAACAAACCGACCAGGTACGTAACCAGAACCATGCTCACCCAGTTTAGCCCCGTCAGCCTAAGGTCACCGATTAAGGCGGCCATGTAGAAACCGTTCGTGACAGCAATCAGCAGAATATTAAACGTGATGAGCAGAATCTCGCGCCCAACGGTCCATTTTGTTTCCGAAAACTGCCGGGGAAACAGACGGGGCCAGACAATAAAATTCACGGCTGTGACGACGGCAGTTACCACACCGAAACCCAGCAGCTTTAACGCCTTGTAGTCGGTTTTCCACAGGCTAAGATTAAACGGCTGAAACACGAGCAGAAACAAACCAACGAACAGGCCAATCAAGGCTGACCGCCGGAGGTTTTTCGCGAGCGAATCGTTCGCTGGATAGGGTTGCCCGAATAGCCGAAACATAGGCTACAACGTAAGATCAGAAAAGGCGCCAGTTACTTATCTGCTCGATAAATTGTGGCAACACCGGTGGGTAGATCAGAATCATACAGATCACGCCAAACAGAGCGCCGTAGAAGTGGGCATCGTGGTTGACATTGCCGCGGTTCTGACGTGCTTCGTAGTACGAATAGGCCAGATACATGCCGCCAAAGATGAAGCCCGGAATCCCGATAGGAATAAAGAAAATGTAAATCTTCTGCAGTGGGCTGAACATGATAGCCGCGAAAACGATTGACGATACCCCCCCCGAAGCGCCCAGCGAGTTGTAGTTGCGGTCGTTGCGGTGCTTGATCAGCGTTGGGATATCCGACACCACAATCCCAGCCAGATAAAAGCCCAGTATATAAGTCGGGCCTACCAGTCCGAACAGCATGCTGAACAGGTATTCGACAACGCCCCCAAAGGCGTAGAGGGTAATCATGTTGAAGATCAGGTGCCCCCAGTCGGCATGCAGAAAGCCTGAGGTAAGCAGCCGATAGTACTGGTTCTTGCTTACTACGTCGTACGGATTCAGGACCCAGCCGTACATGATAGTAGCGTTATTCCACGCCCAGACGCTAAGAATGGCAGTAACGACAATTATTAGGATAGTGACACTCATATCAGCTTTCTCGTTCGATCAGTTGGCGGGTAAATTGAATCAGTACGTTTTTCCGGTCAGTATCAGCGTTGATCTTTTCAAAACAATCAAACCCGCGGTCGAAATACATGTTGATCCGGTTTTCGGTTAGCTCCCGAATACCTAATTTATCATAAATGGCCGTAACAGCCTGCACTTTTTCGGCCTTGTCGAACTCGATGGCGTTGAGCCAGCCGATCAGTTCTTCTTTCGCGCTGCCTTCTGCCTGTTCCAGCGCTTCGATCAGCAGGAAAGTTTTTTTGTTGGCAATAATGTCCCCGCCTACCTGTTTGCCAAATTTCGCCGGGTCGCCGTACACGTCCAGCAGATCATCTTTCAACTGAAAGCCAATGCCGATGTTTACGCCACCATCGTACAGTTGCCGGGTCGATTCGTCGCAGGCACCGGCGATGCGGCCACCCAGTTCGAGCGCGTAGCCCAGCAGCACTGACGTTTTCAACCGGATCATCTCGATATATTCGGCCTCGGTAACGTCCCAGCGCGTTTCAAAATTCATGTCGAGCTGCTGACCTTCGCAAACTTCGGCCGCCGTCCGGCTAAACCGGAGCATAATAGGCTGTAGTTTACTGGGCTCTACGTTTAGTAGCAAATCATAGGCATTCACCAGCATCACATCACCCGACAGAATAGCGCTATTCTGATTCCATTTTTCGTGCACAGTGGGCTGGCCCCGACGTAGTGGCGCCTGGTCCATAATATCGTCGTGCATCAGCGTGAAATTATGAAATACCTCCACCCCCAACGCCGGTTTGACGGCTTTCTGCCAGTCGTCGGTGAAGAGCGATGCTGCCATCAGGGTCAGTAGCGGACGCATCCGCTTCCCGCCCAGGCTCATGATATAGCGAATCGGATCGTAAAGTTCGGGCGGATTCTGCCCGTATTGCGTAAGCTGAAGTTCGTTTTGGATTGCGTCAATGAAAATAGCTGGACTCATTCGGTTCGGGCAATAACTCACCTAGTTTTGGCCAAAAATAAGGCAAATAGCCCCAAAACCCTAACCGCCAAACATCCGGCGGTAATTCCGTTGGTTGGGCGTCATCAGGACAAAAATAAACCGCGCCGACAGGATAAAATAGCCATCATTCCGGTCGCTGTTTCCGCGTTGTTCACCAACCTTGTTAGGCTCTAAGCCAATCTCGGCCCGGCGGTCGGACAGCGCAGCCGCAACCGGGCTCATGGTACTGCGGTCGGGATAGATTGTACTGACATCGTCCAGATAATCGCTCAGCACGTGGGTGTAGGTCCCTTCCAGGTGTAATTTGAACCGGTCGGTCGCCAGCACGGGCACCCCCAGTCCATACCGAACAATAAGCGGAAGCCGACTGTAGTCGACGCCTTCGGTATGGAGGGGCGCCAGACTGTAGGACTGTTCCTTGTACGTAGTCTGGGGGGTCATATAGGTCAGTCCAACACCCGCCAGCGCATACGGTATACTCGCTTTGTGCCGATCGTCAACCGGCCAGAAATCGACCTGCATTCCGGCCCAGAGCTCGGGATTGATGCTAAAAAAGGACAGGTTATTGTAACTGAGTTCCGTTCCACGCTGGCTACCCCGGACGTAGTACACCTGCGTTTCGGCCCGAAAGCTAAGTTGCCTGGACAGCCGATAAGCAGCAGCAACGCTTAGGGCCGCCCCCAGGCGCAGATGAGACAGATCACCCCATTGGCTCATATCGCCGGTATAGTGTGTTGTCCCCAGGCCAGCGTTCAGCAGCCAGGTACCGGGTTTCTCCCGCCAGATTTCGGATCGCTGGGCGTGTGCATCGGTACTTAAGATGCACAGCGCTATCAGCGTAGTTAGTACGCAGTAAAGTTTCACAGGTTCAGCACGTTACGGTTCCAAGTCAGCAAAATAAGCTTTTGCCGGATTGCCAAACGCCCTGAAGTAAACAACCTACCAAAATACCGTTACTTATTTCGTAAGCGGTTTGATTTATAGCTCGCCAATATCCTCATTCCAGAGAGTTGGCTTGTCAGCGATGAACTGATTCATCATGTCAACACACTCGGGTAAATCCAGGTCGATAACCTCAACGCCATGCTGTTCCATGAACTCCCGCGCCCCGGCAAACGTCCGCGACTCGCCCACGATCACCTTCGGAATCTTGAACTGTACGATGGTGCCGGCGCACATGTAGCATGGCATCAGCGTCGAGTAAATCACCGTGTCACGAAACGAACCCACCCGACCGGCATTATTCAGGCAGTCCATTTCGCCGTGCAGAATCGGGTTATCCTCCTGCACCCGCTTATTATGCCCCGACGCAACGAGCTTACCTTTTTTAATGAGCGCCGAGCCGATGGGAATACCGCCTTCGCTCAAACTTTTTTGGGCCTGCCGAATAGCTTCCTGCATGAATTCGTCCATAGTTTGTTGTCTGGTTTATCGATAAAAAGGCCCGGCAGATATAATCTGCCGGGCTAGCTTTATTACGTACTACTACCGCCGTCCGCGGCCACCGCGCCGGTTCTGACCTTTGGCGGCTGGTCCTTCCTGACGGGAAGAGGAACTGCGGGAAGACGCACTACCCGAACGGCTTCCTCTGGAGTTTCTGGAACTGCGGTCCTCTCCCCGATCGGATCGGCGTCTACCGCCAAACGTTACGTCGCGACCGGCATCTGTAGCGCGTCCGGCCTTGTCGCTTACCAGCGCGAAATCCATGCTCCGACGAGCCAGATTGGTTTCCTTGACGCGTACTTCGACCTGATCGCCGAAGGTGTACATCTTCTTGGTTCGCTGGCCGATAATGCGGTAGTTATCTTTGTCGTACTCGTAGAAATCGTCGCTCAGATCCTGCATCCGGACAAGTCCTTCGCAGCTGTTTTCTGTGATCTCCACGAAAATTCCGAACTCCGTCACGCCCGAGATAACCCCATCGAACGTCCGACCGGGCTCCATACGGCTCATGAATTCCACCTGCTTGTATTTGATGCTGGCGCGTTCGGCGTCAGATGCCATTTTCTCGCGGGCCGATGCATGTTTGCACTGCTCTTCCAGCGGCTCCTGCTCAACGGGTTTGCCCCGGTCGAGGTAGTGCTGCAACAACCGGTGCGCCATCATATCAGGATAGCGACGAATGGGCGACGTAAAGTGCGAATACCGCTTAAACGCCAGCCCAAAGTGGCCCAGGTCTTCGGTGCTGTACCGCGCTTTCGACATGGTGCGTACTGCCAATTGCGAGAGCATGTTTGCTTCGGGTTTGCCTTCGATGCTGGCCATGAACCGGTTCATCGAATTCGACAGGTGCTCGTC
This sequence comes from Spirosoma sp. KUDC1026, assembly GCF_013375035.1. Classification (NCBI taxonomy): domain Bacteria; kingdom Pseudomonadati; phylum Bacteroidota; class Cytophagia; order Cytophagales; family Cytophagaceae; genus Spirosoma; species Spirosoma sp. KUDC1026. The sequence goes on from NZ_CP056032.1 coordinate 230,914, forward strand.
GTCCAGTTTGAGTTTGTAACCTAGTCGTCCCGCAAAATCTGCGAATTGCTGAAGCCGGTCGCTGTCGGGTCCTTCGTGAATCCGGTAGACCATCGTATTTTCCTCGCCGTCTTTGTTCCGTTTCGACAGGGAATGGACGTATTCTGCCACGCGTTTATTAGCCAGCAGCATAAACTCCTCAATAAGTTTGTTCGTATCCTGCCGAATTTTCGGGTACACCGCAATAGGGATACCTTCTTCGTCCAGTTTGAAACGCACCTCTACCGTTTCAAAATTGATAGCTCCCTTCTTGAAGCGCTCGTCGCGGAGTTTGTAGGCCAGTTCGTTCAGCAGCAACAGCTCCGTAATGAAATCTCCTTGCTCGTTGTCCAGGATCTCCTGTGCTTCTTCGTAAGCAAATCGGCGGTCGGAGTGAATGATCGTACGACCAAACCACTCGTTTACGATTTTGGCTTCGGGCGTAAGCTCGAAAACTGCTGAGAACGTCAGTTTATCCTCATTTGGACGTAGCGAACAGAGTCCATTCGACAGCTTTTCAGGTAGCATCGGCACCACGCGGTCTACCAGATAAACAGACGTCGCGCGTTTGTAAGCCTCTTCCTCCAGTTTCGAGCCGGGTACTACGTAGTGCGTTACGTCGGCAATGTGAATACCAATCTCGAAGTTGCCATTATCGAGAATCTGCACCGACAAGGCATCATCAAAATCTTTGGCGTCGACCGGATCAATTGTGAAGGTCGTTGTCGTACGCATGTCGCGCCGTTTGGCGATCTCCTGCTCCGGAATCTCCGTTGAAATCCGTTCGGCTTCCTTTTCTACATCCTCGGGGAAATCAATCGGCAAGCCAAACTCCACCAGAATAGCGTGCATTTCGGTGTTGTTTTGCCCAGCAACGCCTAGTACGGTGATAACTTCACCCTCAAAGCGCTGTTTGCCGCCTTTTCCGTCCGGATATTTCGTCAGGCGAATGATTACTTTTTCACCATCATTGGCCCCGCCCAGTTTATCTTCCGGAATGAATATATCTTCGTAGAACTTCTTATTGTCCGGAATCACAAAGCCATACGTAGGCCACGTTTCAATCCGGCCAACCAGTTCGGCCCGGCCGCGTTCAATTACGCTGGCAACCTTGCCCTCAATCCGCCGACGGGAACGTCCGCCTGATCCGCTGCGCGAATCGGCAAAGCGAACGACCTTAACCCGGTCACCATCGACGGCACCGTTCAGGTCGTCGGTCGATACCCAGATATCATCATCGCGATCACCGCGAATACCAGTGGCCGTGTCGGGAATGACGAAGGCAAAGCGGGAGTTAACGTGATCAACCACGCCGTCAATGGTATTGGCACCTTTGTTAGCCCGGTAGCTGCCATCATCGTTACGGATAATGGCCCCTTCATCGCTTAACTCACCGATCAGGCCGTGCATAATCAGCTTCATTTTCCGATCGCCCACGTCAAAGTGATCCAGCACCTGATCCTGCGTGAACGTCTGCTCGTCATTGATCTGAAAGAACGCGATCAGATCATCTTTTACTTCGTCCAGGAATGAGTTTGCCTGTTTAATGGGCCGTTGACCGGCTTTTTCGGCGCCTTTCTCCCGCGACCGCGCTGCTTTGGCAGCACCCGGACGCGATGACGGCGCTGCGGATCGGTTGTATTTATTATTTTTTGGTTTTTCGTTTTTCATGTTTGGTGCCCAGCTATCTCAGCGGGCTTACTCACTAACTACAATATGCTCGTCTGCCACGAGCGGGGCTCCCACCATCCGCATATACACCTGCACCAGCATCACCACCGAGTCCTGAGTGTATTGCTCGATGCGCGGCCAGTCGTGTTCGCGGTAATACACTTCGCTGGTTCGATCGCCCTGCCATTCGAGCGGACGGGTGGGTACGTCCAGCACGGCAGCCAGCAGATCGAGAGGGACAAAATGCCGTTTGTCGCCAAACTGCCAGCGTTCCAGCGTATCCTGGTGGGTAATTTCCCAAGGCTTCTTGCCGGAAATCTGAAGGGCATGAGGCAGGGGTAACCCGTTGGCCATCAGCCGCCGACACAGATAGGGGAAATCGAACTCTTTTCCGTTATGGGCGCACAGGGTTAACTCACCAGCCGGGTAACGGTTCAGAATGACCAGTAACTCATCCAGTAACGCTTTTTCGTCGTCGTTGGCCAGCACTTTAACTTTCAGCCGGGGCTGGTCATCATCGGTGAAATACAGACCGCCAATGCCGACGGCGATAATTTTGCCAAACTCCGCGTAGTAGGACGCCCGACGGTCGTACCAGGCAGCCGCCGACAGGTCGTCTTCGTTCCGGAAATGCCTGATTTTTTCTTCCCACTGCCGCTGCAGCCGCGGATCGGCGGATAGCAGCGATGCTTCGCCCGCTACCGTTTTGAGGTCAATAAACAAAAAGTTTTTAAGTCGACGTTTCCAGGAGACGGACTGCGGCATAGGCGTAAACGGGTAAAGGTTTCGTGCAATCAGTCGTGCAGGATACCTTCCAGACCCAGGGCCGGAACGGTAATCAGGTTTTCCTCCACGATGCTGTCAGGAACGAAGATAAATTTTTTATCAAAAATCTGACCGTCAATAAAGTAGCTGACCCAGTATTCATTATTCAGGTGAAACACGTCAGGCATAATCGTTTCAACCACTTCGTGCCCGCCGGGCTTCACCTCCGTAAAGAAATGCCGCAGGGTTGACGTCTTCTGTTCTTCATCATTCTTCTGACCGTACCCTTTCGACGTAACAAACACGTTGGTAATCGCTACGTCATTCTGGTTGATGACAAACACCTGCCAGTCATATTCATTCAGCTCATTTTTCTTGCGGGCAATGACCACCTGCACGCCCTCAACAGGCAAAAAATTAATGTCTTTCTTCATCAGTAAACGTAACACAGTTCAGACTTCCGGGGAAGCTGACCACTTTTATTCCCCAATATCCGACAGCGCAACGGGCTGCAAATCGGTAAGTTCCATGTCAAATAAATCGGCCAAGTGCCGCTGCACGTGGCCAGCCACTTCCCGCAGGGGTACCGCATGCCCCACTTCGGCCGACAGCGACGTAACAGCCTTGTCGCTGATGCCGCAGGGGACAATATGACCAAAATAACTCAAATCCGTATTGACGTTCAGCGCGAAACCATGCATCGTTACCCAGCGGCTCGCTTTCACGCCCATCGCGCAGATTTTCCGGGGATTATGACCATTCGGGTCCAGCCAGACACCTGTTAAGCGATCTGATCCTTCACCTTCAATTCGACCCGCCTGCAGACCATAATCCGCCAGCGTCCGGATAATACTTTCCTCCAATAACCGCATATAGCGATGAATGTCAGTAAAAAAGTTATCCAGGTCCAGAATCGGGTATCCGACCAGCTGCCCCGGTCCGTGGTACGTAATGTCGCCCCCCCGCCGAATCTTGTAAAACGAAGCGCCCAGCTCGTTCGTCAGCCGGTTTTCGTCCACCAGCAGGTTGTCCAGATGGCCGCTGGTGCCCATGGTGTACACGTGCGGATGCTCACAGAACAACAGGTAGTTGGGTGTTAGCTGCTGCGCATCGGGCGATACGGTTCGGTTGCGCATCTTCTGATCGACGATCTGGGCGAACAGGCGTTCCTGCTCATCCCAGGCGGCCTGGTAATCGATCAACCCTAATTCGCGAACGGTGACCTGCTTATTTAGACAAGAATTCATGACAAGGCGGCAAAAGAGAAACCCGCTGCTCTATTAACAATAGAACCGGCGGGTTTCGTTCGACATAGCAATCAGCTGCCCGGTCAGGGCGTTTTTACCCATGTTGAATCAGTTAACCTTTGTGTACTCAACTTCTGGTTTCACGCCAGAAGCTACCGGCATCTCCACCGATAGGATGTCGTGCATATTTCGCTGAATCGTGTGGGCAATCTGGTTTAGCGGCAGGTCGTTGCAGTCCAGCCCAAAGGGTTCCTCAATTTCGTCGCCAATCATCTGCACACCAATCAGGGCATAAGCCGCCAGCGCACTGGCAATGATAACAACCGACTCGTACGTATTGACCAGTACCAGCGGCATCAGAAGCAGGTACAGCGTGATAAAGAGCTTGATAAAAAAGCTGTACGAAAAGGGGATCGGGGTTTTCTTGATTCGTTCGCAGGCACCCGTTATGTCCAGCAACGCCTGGTGATACAACCGCAGCGTGATCAGGTCCGCGTCGCCAACGAGCCGCTCCTGCTTCAGTACCTGAAATCGGCGCATCAACAGAGCCGCGATTCGACTGGGAACGTGTCCACGCCGTTTTAGCGACTCCAGACTCTCGTCGTCTGTTTCGATCAGATCGGTCCACTCGACACCAGTTCGGAGATGACCTTTCAGCGCCAGGGAAAAGTTGGACAGAGCCGAAGCGAAATAACGTCGGTTCCGAGCGTCATCGTCCGGCAGCAATGCATCCAGCAGCACGGCCAGATTGCGGCTGGTATTAACCAGCGATCCCCACTGGCGACGCCCTTCCCAGAACCGGTCATAGGCCGTGTTCGTCCGAAAGACCAGCAGCAAACTCAGCAGAATCCCCAGCAACGAAAAAAAGATGCCATCGATGGGCACCTCCAGATTAAACAAATACTGGTCGATCAACGTAACAGCTACGCCATAGCCTGTAACGTAGGCTACCCGCTGCAGCAGTACCCGAATGACGTAGCTGGTATGAAAATGCCGAATGGCGGTAAACCAGTCTTTTGCGTCGTAAATTATCATCGCGATCCGTCTATTTTTGCTTACCTACCCAGCGAATACGCTCGACGAGTACTACGCGAATCTATTTCATTGCGTCCAGTATCTGCCGATAGACGTTGAAATTATCGGCTTTCAGCGACAGAGATGCACCATCCAGTTTCTGCTGGGAGCCCTCGGTAATCCGCCGGACAATGCCCGCGCGGTCAACAAAGAAATTTTTAGGATAAGCCGTCACCCCTAGCTGCGCCAGGTACTGACCAGCATCGGGAATAAGTGTATAATTAAATGGCCGCCGGTGCACCGTTCGGCTGACTTTTTCGGCGTTGTCGGGAGCCATAGCCAGAAATACCACATCGTCACCGGCCTGCGCTTTCAGGTGATTCAGTTCCGAAAACTCCTCCAGACAGGGTTTGCAGGACGTACTCCAGAAATTGATGTGGACCCGCTTGCCGGTCAACGCCTGACTCGAAATTTCGTTTCCGTTCAGGTCGGTCAGCGTGAACGGGGGTAATGACTGATTCAGGTGCGCATCGACGAAGTTATTGTCGCCGGTAATTTTCTGCTCGTTGGCACCAAGCTTGATTTTGACGTCGTATTTAACAATCAGAAACGCCAGTCCCAGCAGTATAAGCCCTAAAACGACAGCTAATTTTTTCATGGCGAAGCAAGTTAGAAATTATATTGTACGTGCAGCAAACCCTGTCGGCCTAGTAAGGGGTACACCATTTCGGCGTAACTGACCGGGGTAACTGTTACCTGCCGAAAATTGCGCTGATTAAGCAGGTTAGCCGCTTCGAGCCGCAGTCCAATTTTCCGGGAGAGTTTGTAGGATGCGTTAGCCTTCAAAAAGGAATAGCTTCGACCTTGTATCCAGTTCGATTCTGTCGTCAGGTCAAGCGTTAGTTTGGGTTTCCGGTAGAGCAGATGCGCATAGATATTCACTACGGTAAAGGCCTGCGTTACCGGCAGATCATTCTGAAAAACGGTAAGAGCTGTATGCCGGTACGTTCCGCCAATTTCCAGATTAAACGGCGAATTTAACACCGTGGTATGCCGGGCGGTTATGATGGGCAGATAGCTCACCGTGGTCTGCATTTTCCCGTTCAGAATCTGAAAAATCTTACTCCGCAGTAGTTTAGCATCAATTCGAATATTACCGGCCAACGGGAAAATAAGTTTTTCCAGTACCAGATTGACACCGTCGGCTCGTACACCGGGCGTATCCAGCAGTCGGAACACCGAGTAAGTCGGCATCAACTGATAATCCACCAGCCCCCACTGGTTATTGAAACGGTTCGAGAACAAGCTGGCCAGAACGGTCATTTTCCGCTGGATAACGTCGGTAAACAGGTAGCTGACTACCAGTTGTTCGCGCTGGTCGAACAGCAACCCCTGGATCCCCTGCTGCGCAGACCGATAGTCGGTCACGACGTAGCGGTTCAGCAGTAAGCTATTGGCAACCGGCGTCGCTTCTTTCTGGTAGGTCAGCAGTAGCCGGCTCAACTCGCTCATTCGGTAGGCAGCCGATACGCTGGCCTGTACAATCTGCCGCCGGTAGCTGGTCGGTCCGATCTGCGCCGACACCAGATCGAGTTGTACGTTCCCCGATAGCTCCAGTTTATCCCAGCTGTATTTTGCCGCACTACGGCCGTAGACGACGGTTTTCTGGATGGGGAGTGTGTACGGATCAGCATTGACGGAAGCCGTTGCCTGCTGGAGGTTCAGATTGGCAATCATCGCCGAGGTACCTGCCTGTTGCTCCAGTTTCAGTCCGTTGTTCCCATAAAACCAGGTTAATTTTCCTTCGCCGATCCGGCTACGCTGCTCCATTCGCTGCCGGAAAGTTCCCTGGCTCAGCGTGTCGTTCAGCAGGGACACCGCAAGGGCGGGCGCCAGTTGACCATTCAGCCGTTCGCCCAGCCGGGCGTCGGTATAGCGCAGTGACGCCACCAGCGCGTTCCGTTGATTCAGCTTGTGCGTTACCTCCAGCAACTGGCGCAGGTCGTTTGCCTGGTTCACAAACTGCTGGGGGAATAGCTGCCTGGTGCCCAAGCCGGTAAAATCTGTCGTTTGCGTCAGGCTAATGTCTCTAGCCTTCAGGCTTCCTTTGTACAGGATCGACGTCGTGGGCGACCAGTCGTAAGCAACCTGCATGCTGAACTGCCCCTGCACAGGTCGTTGCCGCAGGCCGTCAATCTGCTGATACGAAAAGGGCGTATCCGTTAAAATCTGGTAGGACTGCGCCCGTGTCAACTGAATCTGATCGGCAAAAAGCATCAGATTTGTCGTTATTTTCAGGGCTTTGGTCGGCGCAACAACGCCATTAACGCTGGCCATTCGCTCGTTGTTGATGTTCTCCAAGGGCGAATTCAGGTACTGCGTAAAGGGCTGTACCGTCTGCGCGACGGGTTTCAGCAGAAATTCATCATCACGGATCTCGTTCGTAAACTGCGTGGGGGTCTGGCTGGTTATGTCCAGTCGTTTCAGACCGACATTATTCGAGGCCACCGTAGCAAATGCCTTGACACGCCGGCTGTAGGAAAAGAGATTCCCGACTACGTTATGCCGCTGCGGCCCGAGCCCCGCGTCGATCATACCGAACACAAGGGCCTTCCGATCGTCTTTCACCGTCAGGTTCAGCACGGTTTTGTTGGAATTGGCCAGTTGTTTCAGAAGTCGGTTCTCCGTAAAATTTTCGATAGCCTGCACCTCGTTCAGTACTGTGGGGTTGATACTTCTCGTCGCCGTCTGGTACGTACTGCCAATCAGGTCGTCGCCGTCCAGGTATATTTTTTCGATCTTCTTATTCTTGAAATAGATATCGCCATTGTCTTCCACCCGTACGTTCGGCATTTTTCGCAGAACGTCTTCAAGCGTCTGTTCAGCGCCCGACATAAAGGCATTAACTTTATAGCGGGTCGAGTCACCAACCTCCCGCACGGGAACGGCGGCCGTTATCTTCACTTCGTTGAGCAGGTGTGACCCCGGCGTCATCTCGACACGTACCGGCGCACCGGACAGTTGCTCCTGGGTCAGCGTTCGTTTAGCCTCCCGGTAATTAATGTGCGAAACCTTGAGGTAATACGTTTGATCGGTTTTACCCGCATACATCAGCGTAAACCCCTCCTTTGTTGTTCGGCCAAAGGCGATCAGTACACTGTCGGCACTGCGATACAGCAGGACGTGGGCCGCGTCCACTGGCTGCTGGGTTTCCTGCGCCAGCACCTGTCCGCTAATCCGTACCTGGCCGCTGGCTCCCCAGCTCAGTACGCTCATGAATCCGATCAGCAATAAAAGGCGGCCCATCCGTGCAGACTAACTAATTGGTGGCAGTTGATACGTAACGCTTTGCCAGATCTTTCTCAATGTTGTCGACGTTCATCGACACCGGGCTGGTTTTCACGACGCCAAAGCGCTGCAGAAACCCGGATGACACCTCGGCGTATATCTTGTTCGCCCGCTCCTGGTAGTATTGATTGACCTTCTGAACGTACTGGGGGAATGTCAGCACCGATTTATGAAAGCTTACATGAATCGGCTGAGTCGTCGTCTGCATTCCAGCAAACAGAAACTGATACTGCTGATCGGCAGACGTAGCTTCCAGGATCAGGCCGGGCAACCCCGCCAGCTTCCAGGGGCCTGACTCGATAGGGATCTGCCGGGTAAACCACGCTACGTATTCGCGGCCGCGGAACAGAGTTTTGGCTTTCTGACAGGTATAGTTTCCCAGCTTGCGGGTTTCGTTGAGGATCGTCCATTCAGGCAGGGTGTTATCCTGTACCGTATACCCGTAGGGTGTTTCGGATTCGGCGTAGAGAAGCGTCTGATTCGTTAAATCCCGCTTGAACAGAAATTGGCTGTTCATAGCCACAGGCTGGTCTTTGTTCACGTTTTTCATAGCCTTGGCAATCGTTTCGTTCGGATAGCTTTTCGCTTCCGGGCTTCCGGCAGACCCGCTTTTTTCTTCGTAAACGGATTGTGTCGGGTAGCAGCGCAACACCCCCCGGCCGGTCAGTTCACCACCCAGTGTATAGCTGATCTGGTAGCCCGACTGTGCCAGCGCGGGTAGACAGGATGCCAGGGCCGCGAGTAAGATTAAGAGAGACGTTTTCATGGCGATTTCTGGTTTAAGGTTGGTCTACGCTGAGTTATTTCTGCTCGAAGCACTCGGGCATTTTGGCGGTAAACTTGCTCTGCGACGGATTTCCGGCCATTGACATCAGGAAAGTCTGCATGCGCTTCAGCTCTTTCTGCTGAATCTCGGCGAACGAACTGAACGAATAGATTGGATCACCCGTGTTCGGCTTCGCAATGGTGTAAGCAGCAGCCTGAGCAGACGGGTATTCGGCCGCGACCAGTTGGTACCGTAAGTCAATATTTTCGTTGACGGCTTCGACAATCAGGCCAGGTAGGCCACCCAGTTTCCAGGGACCAAGGCTCAGCGGAACGGCCGTTGTGAACCAGACTGTATAATTCGCGCAGCGGAACGTCGTGGTAGCTTTCTGGCACTCATACTGCCCGATCATTTTCTTCTCGGGCTCCAGCTTCCAGTCCAGCGCCGGAATCGAATCGTTGACAATGCACTTCTTGCCGTTGAAGATCAACTCGCGGGAGACCATGGCGCCCGTCCTGTAATCTTTGAACAGGGCGAAATCCTTACCGTCGCTGATGTTCAGATTGATCATCCGGTGGTTACTGCCATCGACACCAACCGATGCGGTCGTATCCGAAGGGCGCTTCACGTCTTTGTCGTAAAGGACGAAAACACTCTGATTGCCGTCGTAGAATAAGTCGCTGACCGCTGTCACCGTTTTTGAGGTGATCCGGTAGGCGAAATGGCCAGTTTGCTGCGCAAAGCTATTGACTGCCGATACGCACAGGGCGATAAGAAGATAGGTCGTTTTCATGAGTCGGATTGGAAAGAGGGAGTTAAACAGGTCGGTCAGGGAGTGCTGCCCTGACCGACCTGGAGAGGATTAATCGCAGTTGGCGCAGCACCAGCTTACTTCGAACGAGACGAAGACGAGGTTAACACCAGCGGTGCAGGTTACCGGCTGTTTTACTACGTTGGCGTCCGTGGCTGCGTCCACCGTAGCCACCTGAGCTGGTTTGGCTTCACTGGTCATCGTGATGACTGCTTTCGAGCCAGCCAGTTTATCGGCCGCTGTGTTGACAGCCGGGGCCGCGAAAGCAGCCGATGATGAAACGAACAGAGCAATAGCCAGCGAGAATTTGGTAAGCGTTTTCATGAGAAAAATTTGGTTTGAGTGGTGAAAAAAATTGACGGTAAAAATTGAGTATTCTTTAGGTGTGCCGGTTTAGCAGACAGCACTGTAGTCGTGCAGCCTCAATAAATCCGGGTCGTGCTGCGTACGCACGGGGCCTACCCGATTATCTACCAACCGCTTAGCCAGCGCTGTTTTATCGGTCCTGGCCGATACCCACGTGAGGGTTTTGTCTGACTGTCTTCCTTAGGTCGGTAGTAGGCTGGGAAAGGCCCGAACGTAGTAACGGGCATTGACCCACTTGCTGGAGGAAGGCAGAACCTTCCTGAAAGACTCTTCCGGACGAATCTTTCCGCCGTTCGCGTTGGCTTTACTGACAAAGCCGCGGCAGCATGCTGTATGGAGAATATGTGTTGTGCGCTGGAGAAGCTTTGGATAGCCCGAACCCATAATTAGGGGATGTTGATCACGATGCCCAGAATAGGAATCTCGATCACGATGCCGCCCTCACTGTGGGCCAGTTGCTGGAGTTGTTGCTGGTTGACCGAGCCCGTTTCCAGGTTAGCCAGTTTCTGCATGAAATCCTGCCGGGAAGCGGACGTTTTTTTCAGGTTCATGACCTGTGACTGCACCGATTGTTTCATTGTTTCTATTGGTTAGCGATTTGACATTTTTGGTTTGTTAGCTTGTAGTCAGTGGCTTTGCTGTCTCACATTAACAATACAAATTTCATAGACAAAATACTGACTATCAATAACTTGTAAGTCTAGTTTATTCTCTTTCGTTATAGCGCAGCTGGCTGGTCTGCCAGACGACGCTGCTCGGCGTTGCGTACCACTTCACTGCAATTGGCACAGGCATCGGCACCAGCCTGGCTATACCAGCGGCAACGGCTTCTGATGGCGCAGGGAACGGGCAATTGATCGGCTTGTCGATTCATGGCATCAATCACCCGACCAACCAGACTACAGGCCGAATGCCCATGATCCCACTGACCGCACTTGCCTTGTATGCATTTACCGGCAAACCGGAAGCGCTCTTCGGCTGCCTGCCCCGTTATGGCCTGGCGGGCTTTGGCCGCGTCGACAAATGACTGATCAACTCTGATTGGCTCGTCCAGATAGTTTACTGTCCCATCCTGTCCGACAATGCCGAAGAGCTCGGCGCCGGATTTAGCAACGTAGCTGGGGCACTGTAGTGATTGTTCCGTTTTCATGGCCTTTCTGGGGGTAGACGGTTACGGTCAGGCACAGGCTCCGGTATCACTTTGCAGCACTTTCAAGAGTAATTCCTGCGCACTCAGGCTGATCAGATCAATAATGCTGAGGCCATAAATGAGGGCAATCTTGTGCAGACAGAAGAGCGACAGCTCGGTCCGGCCAGCTTCCTTCTTGCTGTACGCAGCCTGGCTGATTCCCATCTGAAAGGCAACGTACTCCTGCGGGTAGCCATACATTTCGCGGAGCTTACGGATTTTGGTGCTCATAATCTGCACCGAAAATGGATTAGACGTCGGCTGACTGTTCGTACTAGCGGTGTTGTTCATGGGTAGCGAGGCTTTTAGCGGAACCACCGGGCAGCGGTGATTACTGGAACAAAGCAAACGAACCGGGCAGGCGGCTAAAAACTATTTCGACCAATCAGGGTCTTTTTTCGACCAGTACGGATGAATGGTGTATCAATGAAAATTAGGTCCTATCTTAGGCATCTGTTCAGTAGGCCAGCTTTCCTCAAACTATGAATCAATCCCTGCGCTGTTTCATCATTGACGATGAACCCCCGGCTCGGGAGCTTATCGAGAAATTCGTTCGCCGGGTTCCTTTCCTGGAAATTATCGGTACGTGCAGCAATGCGGTCGATGCGCTTTTTCAAGTACAGCAGCTACAGCCGGACCTGATCTTTCTGGATGTAGAAATGCCGGAGATGACAGGCTTCGAGTTCATTCGGTTACTACCCGCCAAACGTCCGGCCATCATCATGATTACGGCCTATCCACACTACGCCGTCGACGGGTTCGAACACCAGGTGGCTGACTATCTCCTGAAACCTGTTTCGTTCGAGCGGTTTATGCGGGCTATCAATCGGGTAGTGGGCAACCAGCCCATTCCGCCGGCAAGTCCCCCGGTGGCCCCCACTCCGGACGTACTTTCATCCCCGGTGGCTACTCCCTCCGATAACGTCGCAGAATCAGGTCCGGTCAGTAATTTTCTGCTGGTGAAGGAGGATAAGAAGCTGGTTCGGCTCATGCTTGACGAGATTGTTCTTATTGAAGGCCTGAAAGACTACCTGAAAATTCATACGACCAGTCGGTCGCTGATTACGCACATGACAATGACCAAGATCGAGAGCATGCTGCCGGCAAATCTGTTCCTGCGCGTCAACCGATCGTATATTGTCCGGCAGGGGGCCATCCGCGAAATCGACGGGAATCAGATTATTACCACCGATGCCCGAAAAATTCCGATTGGTATTACGTACCGGGAATCTGTGCTGGAGGCATTGAAAAAGAACCAGGTCCGGTAAGCAGATGGCAGGGCGCTTTAGCTTATTCCAGATCACGCGCCGTCGTCAGATCGGGTTACATCTGCTCATCTGGCTGGCCGTCTGGTTGCTGATCCGGTACTATTTTGCCGTACGTATCTTCAGCGACAACGACACCGTTGTTCAGCTTGGATCTTACCTGGTGTTTGCGCAGACAGTAGCGGTCTACTACGGCATCGGGCACGTGATATTCCCCCGCTTTCTGTACAATCTGAAACTTATACCGCTGGCCACTGCGCTGGTACTGTGTTATTTCCTGGTTTACGTAGCGAATTTCTACGGTTTTCAGGCGTTACAGCCGTTCAGCAATGGCTACCAGACCGGACAACTCTCGTACGTAGAGCGCATCTGGACAAACCTGATGCAGCCGGGCGGTCTGTTCGGTTGCTTTACCAGTCTGAAACTGGCTCTCTGGAATTACGGGTACAGCCTGTTCTTTGTCAGCGTCCTGCTTTTTATAAAAGCCTTCCGGGATACGATAAACTACCAGAACCGCCTGTTGCGGCTGGAGCGGGACAAGCTGAGTCTGGAAAGCCGGAGTCTGCAATTGGAACGGGATAATCTGGCGCTCGAACTCAACTTTCTAAAAGCTCAGATCAACCCGCATTTTCTCTTCAATACGCTCAACAGCATTTATACCCGTACGATAGACGTTGACGAGCAGGCGGCCGATCTGATTCTGAAACTATCCGATCTGATGCGGTATGGATTATATGAGTCCAACGTAGAAGCGATAGCACTGGCCCACGAACTGGATTATATCCGAAATTACCTGGGGCTGGAAGAAGCCCGGTATACCCAGCAGCAAACAGAGATCACCTTCACCGCTACTGGCAATTTTGATCAGTACCAGATTGCTCCACTCCTGCTGATTTCGTTCGTCGAAAATGCGTTTAAGCACGGCGTCAACCTAAACCGTACCAGGTCTTTTGTGCACGTAGCGGCCGCGCTGAACGGCAATACGCTGCATTTTACCGTTCAGAATACTATTCCGACTACGTCTGGACTGGCCGGCCTGCGCCCCGCTACCCCCCAATCCGGTGGCGTTGGCCTGGATAACGTACAAAAACGACTTGATCTGCTGTATCCGGGCCGTCACCAGTTAACCATACAGAAAACAGCGGAGCTGTTCGACGTGCAGCTTTCTCTACAACTGCAGCCGTTTGGCCAGCCAGTCGTTTCGTCCCTTTAATTCGTTCGCCTGCTCCCCGTACGCATTGGTCGAAAATACGCCCCAGCTCGTCTAAATAAGTTGAGGAAAGGAGTGGATTGCCCCTACATTCGTTTCAGCGAAAGCAACCACGTATCTCCTCAACTTTAACACATTATCCGGTATGCACCCACAATCTACGTCCTCTCCGCTAACAGTAAAAAAAGAAAGACTGGTTAACCTGAGCAATATGCACGGTGCTGGTTCATCGGTTAAATCGGGATTTCTCTGTGACATCATTAATACCCTCATCACACATTGATGTACCGTTGCCTTCTCATCAACCGTTGGTGGCAGGCGGACAATCCGCTCGAGCGCTACATTCTACGCACCGGCTGTCTGGATCTGGCCTGGGCCGGTGCGTATTCCGATGAAGCGCTGCATAAATTACAGACTGACGTATACGACCTGGTATTTGTTAGTCTGCCAGCGCCGGAGTACGTAATCCCCGAGCCGTTTCTGCTTGCGTTACGCAGTCAGCCCGCTCTTATTGCAACGGCGCTGTATCCTGAGTCGGTTTTCGACTCCTATTACCTGAGGCCCCTGTCTTTTCTGGAAGAACCTTTTTCGCCGGGTCAGTTCGAACAGGCAATCAACAAATATTTACTACAAGTAAAATAAGTATATTTCCTGTTATCGTTTTGTCAATTTAAAGCAATACAGAATATACTAAATTTAATGAGTAGTATTTGATACTTTGCTTTGATTCCTGATAAGGAGCCGCTTATTTACGGCAGTATGTAACTTATCCTCTAGCCATGATTCGTAATGCTGGTTTTTATCTGTTTCGACGGCCTACTAATTCGATCGACGCACTACAGCAGTTCCACCAGACACTTACGACCCAATCCATCGATGAAGCACTACGCAGCTGGTACAGTTGTCCAGCTGCACAGGAAGCTCTGTACGTAGCTTCTCCAAGTCTGTATGACCGCTTCCTGCGCTGGCAGGCGGGTGAATCCGTTTCCGAAGCGGAGAAGTTACAGACAACGCTCTACAAGTACCTGATCCGGATGAGCACCCGCTGTACACCTTTTGGTTTATTTGCGGGTTGCACCACAGGGCGCATCAACGGCAGTACGAACCTCCAGCCTCGCCCGTCGGCACCGGTCAGCCTACATACCCGCCTTGACATTGAGTGCCAGATTGCGCTGAAAGACTGGCTAATCAACCAACCCATCGTCCGCCAGCAACTGTTGGTTTACCCCAATTCGTCCCTGTATCCTGTCAGCAATACGTACCGGTATATCGAGCAGCAGCGAAGCGGTCAGCAACGACACCATTTCATCAGCGCCATCGAAACAAACGATTATCTGGTACAACTGCTTGAACGGGCCGCATCGGGCGTAACACTGACGGCTCTGCAGCAAAGCCTGATCGACATGGGGGTTGCTCCCGATCATGCGCAAACTTATCTGGAACAGCTCATTGAGAATCAACTGCTGGTTTTTGAGATTGAGCCAACCCTGACGGGACCGGACTACCTCCATCTATTAATCGGGAAAATAGCGTCGTTGGCAGGAACAGATTTGTTAACCAGTCAACTACAGGTACTTCGTCAATTCCTTGATCAGCAAGACAATCGACTGGCCGCATATCAGCAGATTCGGGGCTGGCTACAGCAACGTGGCTACGCAGCCACCAACGCCACGACGGTGCAGGTTGACACGTTTTTTCCGGACGCCCAGCATCAACTCAGCAATCGGGTTGTTCAGCAACTGGAAAAGACGATTGAGAAGCTGGCAGTATTGAGCAAACCTATCGTCTGCCCGGATCTGGATACGTTCAAACACCGATTTTACCATCGCTACGAAGATGAAGAAGTTTCGCTGGCGCTGGCACTGGACCACGAAGCAGGCGTAGGTTATGGGCATCAGTCGGCGCTGGGCGTTGGGTATGCACCGATGATCGATGATCTGGCTTTGACGACACCGGCCACCAGCTCTCAAGCCGCATCAGATAGCTGGTGGCAGTCATTCCTGCTCGACAAGTTCACGCAAACGCTGCGAAATCAGCAATCAGAACTTCTGCTAACAGACGTAGACATCGACCAGCTGAGCCGCCATCAGACAACGCCACCAACGGCGCACAGTTTTTATGCGTACGGAAACCTGCTGGCCAGTTCCGATGAAGCCATTGACCAGGGAAATTTTCAGTTCAACATGCTGGCCTGCGAAGGCCCATCCTCGGTCAACCTGCTGAGCCGGTTCTGTTCTGGCGATGCCAGGTTGCAGGAATTAGTACAGACCTGCCTGAAGGCGGAAGAACAGCACCATCCGGATGTCATTTTCGCCGAGATCGTTCACTGTCCCGACTCCCGGGCCGGCAATATCATGAGTCGCCCTGGTCTGTACGCTTACGAAATTCCATATCTGGGCAAATCCTCGCTGCCGGCCGACCAGCAGATTCCGATTCAGGACCTGGTCGTTTCCATACGTAACAGCCAGGTTATTTTACGCTCGCGTCGCCTGAATAAGCGGGTTATTCCCCGCCTGTCCAACGCTCATAATTACCACGATGGCCTGCCCGTTTACCGATTTTTGTGCGACTTACAGCATCAGGATGCCCACCTGCATATTCGCTGGGACTGGAGCCTTCTACATCAGCAGGCCTATCTGCCCAGAGTTCGCTACCGGCAGGTCATTCTGAGCCGGGCGACCTGGCTGCTACAGCGCGTGGATTTCAAACACCTTTCGGTAGTCGACACCGCCGAAAAAATGCGGGCGCTGGGAATCCCGCAACACGTCTTTATTGCATCGGCCGACAGCGAATTATTCATTGATAGTCACGTTCCGGCCTCGCTCCAACTGCTGGTTCAGGTACTACGCAAACAGGAAACAACCCGACTTATTGAATGCCTGGTACCGCCAGTTACGCACGCAGACAACCCTGTTCCTCCCCGGTTTCTCCACGAGATTATTATCCCGCTCTGTAACCCGGACGCGCCCCGGATTCCGGGTTTACCTCCCCAGCCGGTTACGATGCCACAGCGCCGGTTCTCGATCGGGAGTGAATGGCTGTATCTAAAACTGTACGTGGGCGAAAAGTCGGCGGATACGGTACTGATTAACGGCCTGTATCCCGTGATCCAGCAACTCCTGGAGAAACGAATTATCAGCCAGTTTTTCTTTCTCCGGTACAATGACCCCGATCCACATTTGCGGCTTCGTTTTCGGGGAAATCCACATATGGAATTCTACTCGCACGTTATCCGCGCCATCGAGCAGATTCTTCATCGCTACGTACAAGGCGGCATTGTCCACAAAATCCAGGTCGATACGTACCAGCGGGAGCTGGAACGCTATGGAGTCGATCAGATTGATCGCTGCGAAGCTCTGTTTTGCACCGACAGCCTGGCTACGCTGCATTTTCTGGATCGTACGGGTGACGCCTGCGATGAACAGATCCGCTTTATGTTTGCCATCAGCAAAATCGATCACCTCCTGATCGAAGCCAACCTATGCCTGTCCGAACGGCATGCGCTGCTACAGATCCTGAAAGACAGGTTCTTTCTGGAATTTAACGGTGACAGCGCCTTACGCAAACAACTCAACGAAAAATACCGGCAGTACCAGCCCGACATGAAGCAGGTACTCGGTCAACGTAACGGCTCATCCGGCAGCGATCAGACAACCGAGCTCTATCTACTGGCAACTGAGCTTTCGGACCGAAATGTGCTGTTTTCAATCCTGAGCAGCCTGATCCACATGGCGGTCAACCG
Organism: Spirosoma sp. KUDC1026; assembly: GCF_013375035.1. Lineage (NCBI taxonomy): Bacteria > Pseudomonadati > Bacteroidota > Cytophagia > Cytophagales > Cytophagaceae > Spirosoma > Spirosoma sp. KUDC1026. The sequence goes on from NZ_CP056032.1 coordinate 248,326, forward strand.
CCTGTTTCCGTACAAGCAGCGTGCCTATGAATTAATCATTTACCACTGTCTGACAAAATATTACGACTCCACGCTGGCAACCAGCCGTTTGACGGTTTGAGAATTTAGCTATTTTACCGCTGCGTTCTATCAACACCACTATGGCTCAGCATAACGAAACCGGCAAACAGGGAGAAGCCGAAGCCGTCCGGTTTCTGGAAGAAAAAGGCTACGAGATCATTGCCCGTAACTACCGGCATCAGCACGCAGAAATTGATCTAATTGCCCGAAAGGGGAAGATGCTGATCTTTGTGGAAGTGAAAACGCGAACGAATCTCAGTTTTGGCAACCCGGAAGAGTTTGTCTCCTACACCAAAGCCAAACTGGTAATGAAAGCCGCCGAACAGTACGTCTTTGCCACGAACTGGACGCACGATCTGCGGTTTGACATTGTGGCCGTTACGCTGTCGGACAACGAACGACGGATCAAACACGTCGAAGATGCTTTTTATTAGTTATCCGACAGTCGCCGGATGCTGTTCAGGATGGTCCGGGCGTCGGTTTCAGCCACGTCGTCCTCGTTGTCGAACGTAATGGCGACAAAGAAATTTACGTTACTCTCCGGGTCGAGCATCCCCGCCAGAATGATCCGGTCTTCGCCGATGCGCCCTTCTACATAATGCCCTTCCAGACCGTTGGGCTGGATAGTCTGCTGCTCGCGGATATTCTCCATTTTCAGCGCGGCAGCGGCTTCGTTTGTCGCTTCACCCAGCTCGTCGGCCGATACGTTTTGTTCGAACGTATCGAAGGTAATTGACATGCCATCGCCTTCCAGTTCGAACTCCTCGTTGGTGTTCTTAAGCACGTTGAAGTCGTCCGGTACAGTAACCTGTAGTTTATAGGTTTCCCAGACGCAGTTTTTATCGACCAGCCGAAACGCGCTGAGTATAAACAACAGCAGCACGGTCAGCATTGACCAGCGTATAGTTTTTACGTTCATAAGTTAGTCGGAATCAGTTTTGAACCAGAAGCAACGGGTTTCTTGCGCAAAGAACGGTGATTTAGCGGGATTCTGCCAGCTAATGGGGTAAACCCCGGCAACCAGCAACCATACAGGCGCTTTAACCAAAAAATAATTGGTATCCAGAAGCCTTATTGTTAATTTTTTTCGACGATTCGGCGTTTAGTAGTAACAAACGATCTCCTGCTCAGTAAACAACAATTTATGAACACATTTCACGTCGGACGCTCGCTTTTGCTTACGCTGATTACGGGTTCTGTTTTAGTAACTTCCTGCAAAAAAGAAGCAGACACGATTACGCCGGCGGCCACGGCGACAGTACCCACTAGTACTACGACGGCAGGCGTTAACGATTGGATTCTGGGTAACATGCAGTATTACTACTACTGGAGTGACAAGATTCCAGCGAATCCAGATAAGTCGTTATCGCCCGATAAGTTCTTTAGCTCGCTGTTGTACACCTATAACGCCACTACCAATCCAACCGGCGACCGGTTTTCCTGGATTCAGGAAAGTGCCGACGATTTGAAAGCTTCGCTGAGTGGTGTCAGCAAGACGGATGGTCTTGAATTCAAGCTTTATCTGCGCTCATCAACCGGCGACGATATTGTTGGCAAGGTTCTTTATGTATTAAAAGGCTCTCCGGCTGAAAAAGCGGGCCTGGCACGGGGCGACATTTTCTATCAGGTCAATGGACAGACCTTGACGAGGGCGAATTACTACGACCTGGTTTACGGAGCCAGCGATACAAAAACGTACACACTGGCAAAGATTGACGGTACGTCCATCGTCAACACAACGACGACGAAGCAAACAACGCCGATTGTGTTCCAAGCGAACCCCGTCTATCTGGACTCGGTATACACCGTTGGCAGTAAAAAAGTAGGTTATTTTGTCTACAATCAGTTCGTTACCGGACCAAGTGGCCCTAATGACCGTACGTACGATACGCAGGTTGATAACGTCTTCGCAAAATTCAAAGCGCAGGGCGTTACGGATCTGATTTTAGATTTTCGGTACAATCCTGGTGGATACGTATCATCGGCGCAAAATCTGGCCAGCCTGATTGGTAAAGGTATTGATGCCTCGAAAATATTTTATCGGCAGGAATACAACAAACAGCTCACCGAGTATTATCAGACCCAAAAAGCCAATGCGTTCAACGGCTATTTTGTGCAGAAAGCATCAAACATTGGTAATAGTCTGAATAACTTGATTGTTCTGACCACCAACGGCACAGCCTCGGCCAGTGAACTGGTTATTAATGGGCTGAAACCATACATGCCGGTTACGATTATTGGTACGACAACCTATGGTAAGAATGTTGGCTCCTTCACGATTTCTGACGACAAAGGCAGATACAAATGGGGGATGCAGCCCATTGTGACCAAGTCGTTCAATTCGCTGAATCAATCGGATTATTCAACCGGTTTTACACCAACGATTGAGGTGAAAGAATACACGAACGAAGTCTGGCGGCAGTTGGGCGATACGCGGGAAACCATGCTTAGCACAGCCCTGGCCCAAATTTCTGGTTCGGCGCGGGTAGTTACCCAATCAACAGCGCCTACCTATGAGGTAAGTTCTTCCATCGAACGGAAAGCGGGCGGCAGCAACATGTTCTTCAACGGACAGCTACCTGTTCTTCCCTAAGCAAAGCATACATGTTATGTGCGAAAGACGGCTTAAAAGGCCGTCTTTCGTTTTTTGAGGAATTACTTCAACCGCATCGGCAATCCCGACACCATAAAAATAGCCTCGTCGGCTACGCTGGCTACGTATTGATTAGCCCAGCCCTGCAAGTCGGTGAATTTCCGGCCAAGCTCCGTATCGGCATGCAGACCCATCCCGATCTCATTGGAGATAATCAGGAACGTAGCAGGTATCTCCCGAAGTTTATCCAGATCTGCTTTGAAGGCTGCGAGTGTCTGGTCGATGTCGTTCTGATTCGCCATAAACAGATTGGTCAGCCAGAGCGTTACGCAGTCAATCACAACGACACGGTCAGCCAGCGGCAGCTGGTGCAAATCCAGTTCTGACTCGTGAGTTGTCCACTCCGGCCCCCGCTCGTTGCGATGGCGCTGCACCCGCTGGCCAAAATCATCATCCCAAATCCGGGCCGTGGCCACATATACCGGCGAATCGCTAAGCTGACGGGCACGCTCCTGCGCAAACCGGCTTTTACCGCTTCGCGCTCCCCCCGTTACGTAAATAATCATACTCCTCGGGTAAATCCTCGTTTGTTGTATTACCTGATATAACCGGTCCTTTCAGCCTTTGCAGAAAAGCCAGCACCTGTTCGACACTATTGAATTGACGCGTTTCGCCTACATGCCTACATGTCCAGTAGGGCGTATCACCTACCCGAATCGCGTCAATCGTGCAAGTAGCCGTAGCGGTTTGATTGACTTGAAAATCCTCACGTTGCAGTGCCCGCCGAGTCCAGAAAACTAATCCAGCGTCGCCGGTTACGGTAACCGACGGGCCGACGCTGTCGGCGTGAATGGTGAACGAGCCAGTTTCCTGATCGAAATAGAATCCGGCGTGGGCATCGTGACGGGCAAAGGTAGCCTCAAACGTACCGTCCAGCACCAGATCTTCCGGCGTCCCAGTAGCCAGCTTACCACCGGGGGCAAGTAACCAGAGCCGGTCAGCAGCCTGTAATGCCAGGTCCAGTTCATGCGTCGACAGAAGAATGGCCTTACCCGTCTGGCGGGTGAGCTGGTGTAGTAACCGCATCATCTCAACTCGGTTGGGCAGGTCCAGATGGGCGGTGGGTTCGTCCAGCAGAATGAGATCCGTATCCTGCGCAAGGGCCCGGGCCAGCATCACTTTCTGCCGTTCACCATCGCTTAGTTGATCCACTCGCCGATCCTGGTATTGCAACGTATTGGTCATGCGCAGAGCCGTTTCTACTTTCTCCAGATCCTCAGCGGTGCTACGTCCCAGCCAGCCGGTATAAGGTGTCCGGCCCAGGGTTACCAGCTCCCGCACCCGTAGATTTCCCGCGTCAACCCGCTCGGCCAAAACCAGGCTCATGTTGCGGGCCAGTTGCGCCGGGGCTACGTCATTCAGCTCCTGCCCGGCCAGTTTTGCCACCCCACCGAGTCGGGGCTGAAGCCCAGCCAGCGTGCGCATCAGGGTTGATTTCCCGGCTCCGTTCGGCCCCAGCAGGCAGACCAGCTGCCCCGGCCATACATCCAGCGTGAGCGATTCAGCCACTACGCGTCCGGCCTGTTTACGACTACTATACCCGATTGTAAGATTACGGGCTGTCAGGATTGGTTGTGATTCGTTCATGCGAAGGCCGCCCGCAGGTTCGTTTGACGCACAATGATCCAGATCACGACGGGGGCACCCAGCAGCGACGTAACGACGTTGATGGGTAGTACCGACTGCGTACCAGGTAACTGAGCCAGGCTGTCGCAAAGGAGCATCAGTACCGTTCCGATCAGGCAGGTCGCCGGAATCAGAAGCCGATGATTGGCACTATCAAACAACGAACGGGTCAGGTGTGGTACCGCTATCCCAACAAACCCGATTGGCCCGCAAAAAGCGGTAATGCTGCCCGTTAGCAAACTCGTACTGATCAGGATAAATAGTCGGCTCCGGCCAACGTGGAGGCCCATACTCCGGGCGTAGTTTTCGCCCAGGAGCAAAACGTTCAGCGATTTGGACGAGGCAAAAGCCAGGACAAGTCCGGTCAAAACAGTACCGCCCAGCACCAGCAAGTGACTGTCGACAACGCCCCCCAGCGAACCAAACGTCCACATCAGGTATTCCTGCAACTGTTCGGGCTGGCTGAAATACTGCCAGATGCTAACGACCGACAACGTAATGGTTCCTACCATAACCCCCACAATGAGCAGCACCACATTGTCGCGCAGCCGCCCACCGATGGTCAGTACCAGCAGCAACACCAGCGCCGAACCCAGCGACGCCATCAGCACCAGCAGCCAGCTTCCCGAAATACCAAGTTGACGAATGGCGTACAGGCTGGCGCTGCTTCCACCCCCGAGCATCACCGCAGCCACGCCCAGCCCTGCCCCCGCCGTAATACCCAGCTCCGAGGGCCCGGCCAGGGGGTTTCGGAACAGCGCCTGCATCTGCAAGCCGCTCACCGACAGGCCACAGCCCACAACGACGGCAGTGACAGCTTTAGGCAGTCGTATTTTCTGGATAATATAGAGCCAGGCCGTGTTTTCCGATCCCTGGCCCAGCACAATTTGGGTAACGTCTTTTAAAGGAATCGATACGGCTCCTATTGCAATATCCAGTAAGAAACAGAAGAACGCCAGAATAAACAGCCCAGGCAACAAAAATTGGCGCCAGGTGGGTTGTATAGGTAGTTCCGTCCGTTCAGTCGGGATAACGGGTATGTTCATGTAAATGATCTTGACAATTTGCCAACCATTTGCTGGTCAATTTACGTTAACTTACTAGTAACGTTCACTGGTAAAAGTATAGGCAAAAGTACGACAATATAGAGCCGTAGATTCGATACCCGGCAATCTGGCTGATGCCGACAAGGAACAGGGGCAGGGCTGCTCATCTCTATGTTTGTGCGTTTGTATGCGTATCTTTAACCAGCTAAGTATCCAACACGATGTACGAAAAGAATATAGGCACGAAGCAAAAAGCACTACGTATTAATCTGGATCGCCGGATTTATGGCTCCTTCGCCGAGATCGGTGCGGGCCAGGAAACGGCCGCTATGTTTTTTAAAGCCGGCGGTTCGTCGGGTACCATCGCTAAAACCATGTCGGCCTATGACATGACCTTTAGTGACTCCATTTACGGGGTCGAAGAGAGTGGACGCTACGTTGTCGAGTCTCGGCTCGTTAAAATGCTGAGCAAAGAATATAGCCTGCTGGAAAAGCGACTTGCCGAAAAACGTGGTTCCGAAACCACGTTTTTTGCATTTGCGAATACGGTGGTCGCGCTGAACTATCAAAAAACCAACGACGCCCACGGCTGGATCGGCTGCCGGTTTCAGCTCTCTCCTCAGTCAGGTTACAACGACGTCATCATCCACGTCAGAATGCTGGATAACGAAAACGTTGTGCAGCAGCAGGCACTGGGGATTATTGGCGTCAATCTGATCTACGGCGCTTTCTATTACGCCAAATCGCCCGAAACGCTGGTTCTCTCGCTTATGGATGACTTGACGCCGGATCGTATTCAGATCGACATGATCCGGTTCAGCGGCCCTGATTTTGCGGACGTCGACAACCGGCTGATGAGCCTGCACCTGGTTCGCAATGGCTTTACGGATGCGGCCCTGTTTGGCCCCGACGGGCAGGTGCTGCAGCCCTCGGAAGCGCTGTACAAGAAAAACATTCTGGTGATGCGCGGACGGCTGCGGCCGGTTACGAACGTCCAGATGGATATGATCGAAAACGGCGTCAAACAGTTCAAGGCCGAGCATGATGTCGACGAAAACCGGGTCGTATCCATTGCCGAGCTCACCCTGCACAACCTCAAATCGAGCGATCAGAGTATCGACGAAAAGGACTTCCTGGACCGGGTAGATATTCTCTGCTCCATGGGCCAGACCGTAATGATTTCCAACTATCTGGAATACTACAAACTGGTGGCCTACCTGGCCCGACTAACGCGGCTCAAGATCGGGCTCGTTGTTGGGATTCCGAATTTGGAATACATTTTCGAAGAAGACCACTACGAATTTCTGCCGGGGGGCATTCTGGAATCATTTGCTACGTTGTTCAGCCGAAAGGTCAAACTGTTTGTTTACCCAACCCTGCGCAACGACGCGGTTTATACCTGCAACGAATTTGAGCTTTCCCCCACAATGGAACCGCTGTTCCAGTACCTGGTGCGGAACGACAAAATCGAGGATATCACCGATTACAACGAGGAAAATCTTCACATCTCTACCGACCGGGTGCTGGAAATGATTCAGCAGGGCGAAGATGGCTGGGAACAGATGGTACCCGAACGGGTCGCCCAGCGAATTAAGGATTACTGTCTCTTTGGCTACCCCTGCGAAGTCGACTACGTCCCCATCGGGCAGCAGGTTCGGCAAAAACAGGAAGAGCAACTGACACCCGACTCTCAATAAAAAAGGTCCGCTGTTCGAACAGCGGACCTTTTTTATTGCAGCAGTAAAGAACGACTAGTTCGTAGTGCTGGTCATGGTCGTCGACGTAGCCGACGTTGACGCAGCCGATGTTGACATTGGCATCGAAGCAGAATCAGACGACATCATCGTCGACGAAGAATCCGTCGTCATGGTCGAATCGGCCATCATCGTCGTGGTCGAATCCCCTGGAACGGTCGTGGTTGATTCCGAAGATTTGTTCGAAGAGCAAGCCGTCGTCATAGCAACAACCGACATCGTAAACAGAGCAGATTTGATAAGCGATTTCATTATTCTGGTTGATTTTAAAGTTCTTGGACCTAAGTTTCCTCGTTAATACCTAAAATTCGGAAAGGTAACCCACTAAATACATCAGGTTTAGCGCATTAGCCTTACAAATTCTACCACTACCGTAATGATCCGGCCGGGTTATTACGGTAGTAACCAGGAGAGAAAAAGATACCGCCCCCGCATCGGCCCTTGGACTTCAGATCACCAGCCTGATTTCGTTGCTGGTTAGCAGCCTGATTACTCTTATGCGGCATCAGGTGCGGGGTGGGCGAGAGTTTCAGAAGCCCGGCGGGTCATACACAACAACGCTGGTTTTACTTACACGGTCCTGTAGTCCTGTTTACACTTAGTTTTTCCGGAATTGCCAGCGCAGGCCACCCATCGCCCAGCGACCAGGCATCTGTGCACCGAGAATATCGGCGTATTGCTCGTTAAAGAGGTTCTGGACTTGTGCCGTTACGTATACATTGGCCAGCACGGCAAATTCAGCTCTCGCGTTAAATACTTTGTAGTTGGCCGTCAGCTGCCGGTTGATGGCTTCCACAGCCGCCTGATTCCGGACTTTGTACTGCCCCGTCAGACCGAGGTTAAACCGGCCAGCGGTTAGTACCAGGCTACTGTTTACCTGATGACGCGCAAAGCTGGCCAGGTACTGAGAAACAACCGGACTGGCCGTATTCAGGAGCGTGTACCCCCCAATAAAGTCGATTGTTGACTTGTCACTCAGTTGTTTTTTGATCCAGAGTTCAACCTCAATACCGCGCGTCTGCACACTAAACAGATTCTGCGCGAGTCGGTACATCCGGTCGGCAGCTACGTTGGTCAGACCCGTCTGCCGAATTACGTCGGCCCCCGATACACTTACGTAATCGATCAGGTTACTGCCGTTACGCAGGAAACCCGTTGCTTTTACGGTAACCCCCGAAGCAGGCATCCAGTCGGCGCCAAGTTCGGCGTTCAGCGCCCGCTCGGCCTGTAGATTTGGTAGCCCAATGTTCCGACCCGCCGACAGGGGGCCGGGCAGGTTGTTGGACGTGTACCGTTCTGTAAAATCGGCCGCCCGGATACTTTTCCCCACCGAGCCACGTACCACCAGCTGCGCCAGCGGAGAGTAACTCAGGTTCAACTGCGGTACCAGCTCCCGCCCGAACGACTGATCCCAGTCGAAGCGCAGACTTCCCGTGGCCGTCAGCCCAAAGCTGGTTTGCGTTGTCAGGATACCAAAGGCGCCCCAGTGCCAGGTGGTATGGTCGCCCCGGTCGTTAGACTGGATTTGCCGGTTATCATACTGGCCACCCACGCTCGCTTTCCAGCGGTCGCTCAGCTGCATAAAATGGTTTAACTGCGCCAGCGAGAACTGCATCCGGTGGTTACTCGGTACGAACGTCGGGCTGGGGTTAAACACGTAGCGATCCGTAGAGTAGATATGCGTAAACTGCAATTCGGTCTGCTGTTTGGCACTTTCCTGAATTCGCAGTTGGCCCTGGTATAGATTCCGTAGCGTTGTCTCACGCGCCAGATCGGCCGTGCTCGTTGTGTAGAACCACTGCGCGTTGAAATCCCGCCGATCGAACGCAGCCCGGGCCGCCAGGCTGATTTTTGGTGTAAAGCTGTAGCTTCCCGACAGCGAGTACGTTTTTAAGTCGACGTCGTTCCGCTGCGTGCTGGGCGCGGCCAGTGCCTGACCGGGCGTTGTATTGATCAATACGCCCCCCCCTACGCGCAGTTTTTCGGTTTGCCGGAAGCCCCCCGCGTTAACGTTCCAGAGATTCCACTGCCCCCGCTGCACGGTGGCCTGTCCTTCCGTAGTCTTTGTTTGCTGCGCCCGGGCGGCAAACGTTTTCGTGACGATATTAATCACACCGCCCACGGCATCGGGGCCATACACGGCAGAGCCAGCGCCCCGTACAATTTCGATCTGCTCGATCTCGGCCGGTGTAATGGGGAAATAACCCGCGAAATGGCCCGTCAACGGGTCGTTGATTCGCATACCATCAATCAGAATCAAAACCTGGTTGAACGTACTGCCCCGCAGAGTAATATCGGCCTGAGCGCCGAAGCTCCCCCGGCTCTGTACGTCAATCGACGGCAGCACCCGTAACAGATCGTCCAGCGAATTGACCGGGAAGCGGCTGATCTCCCGGCCGGGCAGGATCGTTACGTTACGTCCCAGCTCGGCGGCTGTTTGCTGCAGTCGGGAAGCCGTTACGTAAACGGGAGCCAGATTTTTTGTCGTGTCGGTATTTGTTGTCGACTGAGCCTGGATCATTGCGGGAAAGAACCCCGTTAGCATCAGCGTAAAAAATCGAATCATGTAGGTCGGGTATAAGTACCCATTGGTAAAACGCCCGCAAAAATGAATGAAAAACCCCGATGATTCGCTCGCTGGTCAAAAAGAAAGTAGAATGGCTAGGATGTTCTGAAGGTTGCTTTAGTACTTTTTTAACCGCAAAACGAAATTAAAGCCTTGATTAGTGGTGAAATTTCGTTAAAATATAAGAACTTTCCGGAAAAAACTACGATTCCGTTTCGGCAGGTTTATAGGGCGTTTCTTTCTTTTCGGTTTGTACTCTTTCTGTTGTCAGTGGTCTCTTCCAACCTGCGTAGCTAGTAAGTAATCCACAGCGAAAAACGCCTTTTCTACCAATAATCCTTTACTTCATTTTCATTTTATGCAACACAAACCCTGGTACTGCCTGCTGTTTCTCCTTGCCTGTGCATTCAGGACAGCGGCACAAACCGACGAATTACCTTACTCCACCATACCGTTGCAGACCATGCAGGGCTTTCTGGCCACCGGCTCCAACTGGCAGCTGGCGGGAGACGTTTATTACGATGTGAACAAAGCGGGCAAACCCAGCCTTGGCAAAGGCACGGGTATTCTGGTCAACCTCCCAACAGCCAAAGCCAACGACCCGATCAGCACCAGCCTGCAGCACGGCGATCTGGCTCTCGAAATAGACGTCATGCTGGAGAAAGACGCCAAAGCCTTACTGCTGCTTCAGGGTCGGTACGGTCTTCAGCTGGTCGATAGCTGGGGCACCAAAACGCCGACGGTTAGTGACGGTGGCGCTATTGAAGAACGCTGGAACGAGCAGGGTACTGCTGGTCAACAGGGCTACGAGGGCCACGCGCCCGCTCAGAACGTAAACCGGGCACCGGGTCTGTGGCAGCATTACAGCATCGTGTTCCGGGCGCCCCGCTTCGACGCGCAGGGCCGCAAAACGGCCAATGCCCGGTTCGTGAGCGTCAAACTGAACGGTGTTACTATTCACGAAAACATTGAACTGACCGGCCCGACTCATTCGGCTGTCGCGCAGGACGAGAAAGCAACGGCTCCACTCGTCATCAAAGGGCAGCAGGGATCGCTGGCGGTACGTGACATCCGCTATAAAGCATACGGTACCGAACCCGTTACGTTGTCGAACCTCAAACTGCAAACCTACGAAGGTAACTTCCGATCGTTTGCCGATCTAAATGCGCAGACTCCACGCCGGGAAATGGTGATCGATCTGCTGGCGCACCGGGGTACCGGCAGCCTGGATAAATTCGGAGGGAAAATCACCGGAACCATTCACTTACCGACGTCGGGAACGTATCTCCTCAAACTGAACCTGAGCTGGATTCCTGCCGAAACGAATCCTGAACGCCCCAACGGCGCGGGTATGCTCACCATCGACGGCAAGAAATTACTCGATATTACAGGAAAGAACGGCGGTACCGCTGTCCTGACGACACAACTACAGGCTGGTGATTATCCCGTTGAGCTGACGTATTATAAAACCTATAAGTTATGGTACGCCAAAGGCGATGACATCAGCCTGTCGGTCGAAGGACCGGGCGTTCAGTACACGACGCTTAACGAAGTAATCCGGGCCGAGGAACCCGTGGGACAGATTCGCCTGCGCGCCGACAATGAAACCACCATGCAGCGGGGTTTTATGAACCATAACGGCAAGAAGCATACCCATACGATCGCTGTGGGCGAACCCGGCCGGGCGAGTTACAGTCTCGACCTGCAAAAAGGTGAACTATTAGCTATCTGGCGGGGTGATTTCCTGGAAACGACACCCATGTGGCATGGTCGGGGTGAAACGCAGCTGGCCGTACCGCGGGGCAGCGTGATCGAGTTACCCGGCAAACCGTCGCTGGCGGTGCTGGCGAACGAGCAGGCAGCCTGGCCCGACTCCAACGCAACCTATAATAACATGGGTTATGATATCGACAAAGCTGGTCGGCCGGTCTTCAAGTCAATGCTGGGTACGGCTTCCGTCCGCGAGTCGATCACAACGGCCGACGAAGGACGGAAATTAACCCATACGTTTACAGTAACGCCGGGCGTCGCCACGCCGGGCACAGACTCTCCTAACGAAATCTGGTGCCGGGTGGCCGCGGGTAACGACATTACCCAGCTGCCCAACGGCCTTTACGCCGTCAATGGCAAACAGTATTTTGTCGAGCTGGCAGATAAAGAAAAACCCGTTATCCGAACCACGGCCACAAACACAAAAGAGCTGCTGCTCCCCGTCAGCGCTAAAAAAGGCAATGTTGTCTCCTATTCCTTTATCTGGTAGGCCCTACCCCATTCGTCGATTCATGAACAAGCCATTTTTTCCCATACAGTCACTGCTAAAAACGGCGCTGCTGACGGCGGGGATTACCTGCACCAGTGGACTGCTTTTTGGTCAGATTCAGTCGAAAGACGGGTTGCCCGTTAGTTCGAGCAGCAAACAGCCGGCCCCTCAGCCAAAAGGGCTGGCCAAAGTCCAGGCGGATCCCGAGAAAGAAGATGATTTTTATAAACTGATTTCGCTGCCCGTTCCGGAAGATATTATTCTGGAGGTAGGCGGGATGGTTACCCTGCCCGACGGTAACCTGGCAATTTGTACCCGGCGGGGCGAAGTCTGGATGGTATCGAACCCGTACATTGCGGGCTCAGCCCAGCCTACCTACAAACGTTTTGCCTACGGCCTGCACGAACCGCTGGGTCTGACGTATCGCGACGGGGCCATCTACGTAACACAACGTAGCGAGATCACCCGCCTGCGCGATACCGACGGCGACGGTAAGGCTGATTCGTACGACAAGGTTTATTCCTGGCCACTGTCGGGTAACTACCACGAGTATTCCTACGGTCCTACGTTTCTTCCCAACGGCAACATGCTCATTACGCTCAATGTGGGCTGGAGCAATAGTTTAGGGCATGGCGTAAGTCTGGCTCCCTGGCGAGGCTGGACCATCGAAGTTGACCCACAGGGAAAAATGACGCCTTTTGCGGCTGGTATGCGCTCACCGGCGGGTTACGGCATGAACGCAGCCGGTGATTATTTCTACACCGAAAACCAAGGTGACTGGGTTGGTTCGGGCCGGATCTCGCAGGTGGAGAAAGGCGATTTTCTGGGCAATGCCGAGAGTCTGCGCTGGACGGACCTGCCGGGTTCTCCGCTGAAAATTAAACCGCAGGATGTCCCCAACACCGGCGAACCGCTCTATGACGTAGCGAAAAACTTTAAAGCGCTGAAAGCGCCCGCCGTCTGGCTGCCCCACGGTATTCTGGGCATCTCGACCTCGGGGCTGCTGACGGACAATACGAACGGGAAGTTTGGCCCGTTTGACAACCAGCTTTTTGTGGGCGATCAGGGTCAGAGTATCCTGTCCCGCGTCGATCTGGAAAAAGTAAAAGGCGCCTACCAGGGCGTGGTTTTTCCCTTCCGGGAAGGTTTCTCATCGGGGGTACTACGCCTGGTCTGGGGACATGATGCCTCCATGTTTGTAGGCATGACCAGCCGAGGCTGGTCGTCGACGGGTAAGGAGCTCTTCAGTCTGCAACGGGTGGTCTGGACGGGCAAGATGCCGTTCGAAATGCGAACCATTCACGCTATGCCCGACGGTTTTGAGATTGAGTTCACCGAACCCGTCGACCAGGATCTAGCAGCTAATCCGGAGACGTACAAAGTGACTGGTTTTTCGTATAAGTACCACTCAACCTACGGCAGTCCGGTGATCAACCGCGCCAACTGTCCCATCAAGGGTGTTGTTGTGTCGAAAGATGGTCTGAAAGCCCGGCTCGTTGTCGACAGTCTGCGTTTGGGCTACATCCATGAAATCAAAACGGACGGTCTCCGCTCTGACAAGGGCCGCGCCCTGCTCCATGCGGTAGGCTATTACACGCTGAATAACCTGCCCGATGGCGAGAAGCTGAACATTGCCCAGGCGGCTCCTAAACACGATCATTCGGCGATGGCGATGAATACGTCAAAACCGGCGGCAACGACGACGAAGGGCAAAACAACGGCTAAACCGGCCGCAGCAAGCAGGACCGCTGTTAATGCCGGTCCAAAACGGGTTACCGAAATGCCAGCGGGCTGGGGTGAACCTGATTTCACAATCAATATGGGTACCAAACCGGGCCTCAAGTTTTCGGTAGAACAGTTTCAGGTGAAGGCCGGCAGCAAGGTGCGGGTCGTGTTCAACAACGAGGACGACATGCTCCACAATTTCGTGGTCGTGCAGCCGGGCTCAGCCATTCAGGTGGGTGAGCTGGCCATGAAGCTAGGACTCGAAGGGCAGGAACGTAACTATATACCGACAACGGATAAAGTCCTGCACCACACGAATCTCCTGCAGCCTAATACCAGCGAGTCCATTTACTTTGTGGCTCCTGATAAGCCAGGCGATTATACGTATGAATGCTCGGTTCCGGGGCATTTTTACGTAATGCAGGGCACTATGAAAGTGACAAAATAAATTTACTAATTACTGGCTGTCAATTACTTAAAAACGGGGTAGTTACTTAGTGTAACTACCCCGTTTTTAGTATATGTTAGTTACTTTTTAAAAAATTATGGTAACACTGCGAAAAATAGTAGTTCATTTTTTCATGGGACGAAAAATAATTCAACAGTGTAGCGAACGGCCTTCCTTAATGTTTACAAAACCCGCGGTTTGTAACGTTGTGATAGGATTTATAAGCGGGTACACCAAGACAAGAAATTAACACGATCTTACTAAATCTACAGACTAAGTATCTTTGTTAGGCGGTAGATCGATCAGGGCGTCAGCCTAGCGTATACGCATAAAAAAGGGCGTCTTTCGACACCCTTTTCTATGGCCGGATTTTAATGATATACTACTCAGATTCTACCGAATTTACTCGTCAGTAGGTAGCCTTCGGTACGTCTGCTGGCGTTTAGGCCAGTGCTTCTTCCACGCTGGCTTTTGCGTTATATAGTGCTCCCTTTACGGAATCAACCAGGCCAGCCGGTGAGTTATCCACTTTGCCTTTTGCACTCAGCACTGATCCTTTCACGGAATCAACAGCGGCTGCCGATGAGTTCTTCAATCCGCTGAGCGCCTTGTTCGCTTTATACCGGTATTTCACTTTGTCGTAAGGGCTGCTCTGCCGGTAAGCGAAATAAATGCCGGCCAGCAGGCCAGCTACGACGCCAATCCCGATCGCTACGTTTACGGCTGCATTTGTTGATTCATCTTCCGATTCATCTTTGGGTGTCATATCCCGGCGGACGCCTTTGGCCAGCAGCGGATCGGGCAGTACGTGCGCCATAGCTACCCGGGCTTTATTTGTCCAGCCAGCTACGACGTGATCTTTCCCCTGCATCAACGCTTCGTAGCCTTCTTTGGCAACCGCAGCCGGATCAGCTGTTTTCGAGGGGTCCGCCCCTCTGACGTGAGTGGCACCTGCTTTCTGGAAAAAGTCGGTATTGGTGGCACCGGGCATCAGCACCGTAACCGTTACGTTCGTTCCCTCCAGCTCATTCCGAATGGCCTCGCCAAATGATTTGACAAAGGCCTTCGTTGCACCGTACACAGCCATCATAGGGTTCGGGAATACCGACACTTCAGAGCCCAGCAGCAGGACTTTACCCGAATTACGGGCAACCATGTCTTTCAAAAACAGCTTGGTCAGGTGCACCAACGACGTAGCATTGGTCTGGATGATAGCCAGTTCCTGCTCGATGTCGGTTTCGGTAGCAAACTTGCCGTAGGTTCCCTGCCCGGCGTCGTTTACCAGAATATCAATCGTGGTTCCTTTCGTTTTTTCGTAAATGGTCTCTGCCGCTTTCGGGTCAGCCAGATCCTGCGCTATCGTCATGGTTTTTACACCAAACTGCTCCTCGTATTCTTTTGCGATCAGATCGAGACTTTCGCCCGAACGGGCTACCAGTACCAGGTTATGGCCGTCTTTTGCAAACAGATTCGTGAGTTCACGGCCAATGCCGCTGGTTGCTCCTGTGATCAGGACTGTTTTTCCGGTTAGGTTTTCCATTGTTGAGTTTACTAATTGATTAACTGTTATTAAGGTTTCAGAACGACCTTGGTGCAGTCGTCTTCTTTATTCTTAAACATATCATACGCCCGTGCGGCTTCAGACAGCGGCAGGGTATGCGAGATAATATCGTCCAGGACAACTTTACCCTGCACTACCAGATCCAGCAGGTGATCGATATTTTTGTGGACCTGCGACTGACCGAAACGGACCGTAACGCCTTTGTCGAACATCCGGCCAACCGGGAAGTTGTCGAAAGGGGTTCCGTACACACCCACCACCGACACGATACCACCCCGCCGAACTGCCTGCATACACAACTCCAGTACTTTGGGCGTGCCTTTTTCCAGATTCAGAACGGCCTTTGCCTTATCCAGCAGCGATCGATCAGCTTCCATGCCCACGGCGTCCACGCAGACATCAGCCCCACGGCCCTGCGTCATCTGTCGTATAGCTTCAACTACGTCAACCTCGTTAGGGTTTATTGTTTCTACCTTGTTGACCCGTTTTGCCCGTTCCAGCCGGTAATTCAGCGGGTCGATGGCAATGACCCGGCCAGCTCCCTGTATCCAGGCCGATTTCTGGGCCATCAGTCCCACCGGACCCGATCCGAAGATGGCTACGGTTTCACCCCCGCGCAGTTCACCCCACTCGATCGAACTCCAGCCCGTCGGGAAAATATCCGTCAGAAACAGTACCTGTTCGTCGGTCAACTCTTCCGGTACGTGCCGTAATCCGTAGTCAGCGTAGGGCACCCGGACGTATTCCGCCTGACCGCCATTGTAGCCGCCATACAGATCTGTGTACCCAAACAGACCACCCCCCTTTTCGGTCAGCAGTCCGCCGTCTGGCCCATAGTGTTCGGGATTTGAGTTCTGGCAGTGCATCTGCAGATTATGATCGCAGAAAAAGCACTTGCCACAGGCAATCGTAAACGGTACCACGACCCGATCGCCCTTTTTCAGATTCGTAACGCCGGACCCGACATCTTCTACAATACCCATGAATTCGTGCCCCAGTACTTCATTCTGAAGCTGGGGAATAAATCCGTCGTAAATGTGCAGATCAGAACCGCATATAGCAGTTGAGGTAACGCGAATAAGCGCGTCCCGAGGATCTTCAACGCGGGGATCGGCCGTGTTTTCAACCCGGATATCACCAATTTTATGGAATACGGCTGCCTTCATATACTGGAGTGCGTTTACTGACAGGTTTGGTAACGTTTCAATACAACCCTAGTCTATAGGATTGGTTTATTTATGACCCATCTTCTGCCCATTTCCTTACAGCGTCGGGTAGGCCAGTTTCATACAGGACTAATTCAGGTTTACGCCCAGCGTCAGACCAAGCCAGGGTTTGCTGTGGTACACCCAAACGGGGTCGTTCCGGTCGGTCAGTTTACTGTATCCCAGCGCAAAACCAGCCGAAAAGCTCTTGAAGCTAAAGACACTCGACAGACCATAATTGATACCCAGCGCCTGGTACTCGTCGGGAACGGTCCCGTTCGTGTTAAAGGAGTTCACCAGCATGGGCGATACGCCAATCAGCCCACCGATACCAAAGCTGAACGACTGAATTTCCGACCGCTGGTTCCGCCGAAAGTACGTAGTGCGGTAGCGACCCACTTCAGACAGCAGCCCGATATGCACATGAAAATTCAGCGGATAATCGTTCAGTTGTCCGGGCAGGCCATCTGTGGCAAAATGGTACTGCAGCGGCATGGTTACCAGGTCAATATCAAGCCCGGAGGTCTGGTAGCGAAACCAGGGACTTTTTTCTTCGAGCTTGTTGAGCACGGGGTTGTAATGCACGAACAACGTAGCCGACGAATCCGTCTGGTCAATGGTAGCGGGGTTTCTGTCGTCGGGCCGTAGACTGGTCGCAATGAATTCCGCATATAATGTATCGCCTTTCTCATACAGAGCCGCTTTAGCCCGGTGCGGCAGGGTCTTGGAAATCACTTTCCCTTTGCTGTAGACGAACAGCTGCTGTCGGCCCGGTATAGTGAAAATCTGGTTCAGAGCCGTGATTTCACTACGTTGCCGTACGCTGGCGCAGCCTATACACGTCAGCAGCAAGCCAATAGTGGCAATGGCGGGTAGCCGTTTCTTCATCGGTATAGGTAGTGTTTAGGATACTTCTCTAATTCGTAAAGGGTTATAAAACAGAGGCCGCGAGAAAGCCTTCCTTTTCGCCGACCAGCGGCTTTTGGTACGGCTGCAAGCGCCGGTCGTTCTTACACATCTACAGGCGTTTCTTCGTTCTTTTCAGGCAAGCCCCCGGCTCAGCGTAGTCACAAATGTTGTAACCATTTCGGGCAGATACGGTTGTCATTATAGTATTTTCTATATAAATGACGAACCGTTTAAGCCAATACTGGCAACAGCTACGTGAATCGCTCTGGTTCGTACCAGGACTAATGCTCCTGGGTGCTTTCGGCCTGGCCTACAGCTTGGTTCAATTTGATGCCAGTACATCCTGGCAGGGACAGAAACAGTTTCCGCTTCTGTTTGGCGTTGGCGCCGAGGGATCGCGGGGTATGTTATCCGCCATTGCCAGTTCAATGCTGACCGTGGCTACCCTGTCCTTTTCGCTTACTCTGTCAACCATCTCGCAGGTCAGTAGCCAGTATTCCCCCCGTGTTCTACGCAACTTCATGCGGGATCGGCTCAACCAGTTCGTCATGGGGTACTTTGTCGGCACCTTCACGTATTGCCTGATTGTACTGGGGACCATTCGCGGTACCGACGAGCAGAAATTTGTGCCGGCTACGGCCGTTCTGGCCGGTCTGGTGCTAGCCCTGGGTGGTGTTATCGCGCTGATCTTCTTCATTCACCACATCGCCGAGTCGATGCAGACAGGCACGATCGTGCAGAACATCACCGACGAAACACTCGATGCCATCGATGACTTGTTTCCCAGTCGTGTTGGCGAAACCATCGATAACCCAGAACAGGCGGAAGCAGCACAACAATACGCCGAGGAGGAAATCGGCTGGCATCCGGTTGTAGCCAGCCACTCGGGTTACCTGCAACATATCGATACCAAACAGTTGCTGAAGTGGGCTTCCCGCCATAAGGTTGTTATCCGGGTCGAAAAGCAGATTGGCGGCTTTGTGGCGCAGGACGATACGGTATTTAGTGTACGCAGCGACATGACCCGGCCTGATCCCGCTGAACCCGACTGGCCCGATAACCTGCTGAACCTTGTCAACATTGGCCGGCACCGCAGCGTCGAGCAGGACGTTAGTTTTGGTATTCAGCAGCTGGTCGATGTGGTCCTGAAGGCTCTATCGCCCGGCATTAACGACACTACCACAGCCGTTATGGCCGTGGATCAGCTCAGTAGTATCTGCGAGCAACTGGCCAAACGCACCTATCCGGGGCCTCTCCGCTCCGACGGGCACCAGTTTCGGATGCTGACCTATTCAGCTACGTTTACCAACTACATTCAGCTAGCCTTTGATTTACCGCGTATCAATGCCAAGGGAAACCACGCCGTGCTACGTCGTCTGCTACGGGCGCTGGTGCTCGTGGGAAATCATGCCCAAACAGATGAGCGGAAGGCTGTGGTAAAGGAGCAGATTCGACTACTACTGGAGCAGGGTGACGCGACACTGGCGACCTCTTACGAAAAGCAACAGCTAGGAGCCCTGCACAAAGAGATTCGGGAAGACTGGTTTTGAGTCTCAAACAGCAACGACCTTCGGGCAGTTCTACTTAGTAACTGAACCATCCGTTATAGTTCAATCCGTAAAAACAACAAATCACTAATCCAATGACTACCAATTCCTCAACGACAGTCTGGTACCGTCAGTACGCTGTCCTGTATACCGCTATTGCCGTACTTATCATTGCATCTGCTTATCTGCTTTTCCGCAACTGGCAGCTCAACAACGAGTTTGAGCAGGAGCGGACCAATCTGCGCACGGCAGTTCAGCAGAACCAGCTGGCCAACGACCGGCAACAACTCACTTTTGGTCTGAAGGCGTTCGTGTGGGCTGTCCGGAATGCCTTACTCCAGAATAAAGCTGGCGAAGTCAACGAATATTTTAATACGCTGGTGAAAGACCGCGGGGTTAGAGAGGTGCTGTTGGTTGATACGGCGGGGAAAATCACCATCTCCACCAACAAGAAAAACCAGGGCACTACGTTCGAGGGGCGCTTTCCAGCCTATCTACTCCAGCAACAGGGCGTGTATTTCAATCCAAAGAAACCCTACGAGCTTTCGGCCCCCATCACCGCCCCCAACCAGCGAATGGGCACATTGGTCATGTTTTATAACCCGGCTCCTATTCTTCCGGATTCGCTATCAGCCAATTAGTCCACCGCTACCCTATGCTCACGTTATTAATGTATTTACAGCCGAAGACAGATCCGGTAAATGAGCCGCCATTTACGCTGAACGATGGGTTTGTTTTGTTCTGGCGTACGGTGCGCGACTTTTTGAAAGGCTCAGTCGAACGGTTACCGTATCTGCTGGTTGGCCTGTTTGTTTTTTTACTCTTCTGGGTACTGGGTAAAGTAGTCCAGAAAGTAATCAACAAAGTAGCTGTTCAGACCCACGCTATTGACAACATGCTGGCGAACCTTGTTAGCCGTATTGTTGGTATGCTCATTACGATTCTCGGTTTTCTGGTAGCCTGTGTTGTGATCTTTCCTTCGTTTAAACCCGGCGATATTATCGCTGGCCTCGGGATTACGTCTGTAGCTATCGGGTTTGCCTTCAAGGACATTCTACAGAATTTTTTCGCCGGCTTGCTGATTCTCTGGCGTCGGCCGTTCCGGGTTGGCGATCAGATTCGGGTGAAGGAGTTCGAAGGTACCGTCGAAGACATCAACATGCGGTCGACCCGTCTGAAAACCTATGACGGGGAGCGGGTAATTTTACCCAACGGCGATGTGTACACCAGTTCAATAACTGTCCGTACGGCCTTTGACAAGCGCCGGGTAAAATTTGTGGTGGGGATCGGTTACCCCGACTCGATCGAAGAAGCCCGGCAGGTTATTCACCACGTACTGGCTGGTGTTGATGGCGTATTGACCGAGCCCGCTCCCTGGGTGTACGTATCAGAACTGGCCGGTTCCTCCGTTAATCTGACGGTTTATTTCTGGACAGAATCTCATCAGGCCAACGTTTTAAAAATAAGCGATCAGGTAGTTACTCAGATCAAGCTGGCGCTTGACAAAGCCAGTATCGACATGCCGTACCCACATACGGTTGTTCTGCTCGAACAGCAACCCAGCGGACCGGCTATTCTTTCACGCCCCGCCCTACCCGCGCAGAAAACTCTGGCCAACAATTCGAAAGACCAGTAGTTATACTTAGTAAGGCGTCTAGTTATTAGTTCTGTCGCTGTTCATTTAACTAACTCAACATAAGATGAAAACTGTATTCTTTGCGCTGGCTCTGCTCCTGACCGCTACGTTAACCCA
The DNA here is from genome assembly GCF_013375035.1 of Spirosoma sp. KUDC1026. Classification (NCBI taxonomy): domain Bacteria; kingdom Pseudomonadati; phylum Bacteroidota; class Cytophagia; order Cytophagales; family Cytophagaceae; genus Spirosoma; species Spirosoma sp. KUDC1026. The sequence goes on from NZ_CP056032.1 coordinate 269,439, forward strand.
GGCCCAACAAATGACAACGGACGTCGATCAGGCAACGGACGTCAATTTTGATAAATACAAAACCTACGCCTGGGCGTCGCAGGTTGACAGTAAACTTGATCCGGGCCTTTATTTTCTCAATGACCTGGAGCTGAAAAAACGAATTCGTGATGCTGTTGCCTTCTCATTGGATGGGCGCGGGTATAAGTTCACGCGGAATTCCCCAGATCTTCTAGTCAACTTCCGCGTGTTTGATAAACCGACCAAAATCGAAGGATACGAAAGCTACGGTGTTTCTTATTTCGGCGCGAACGAAATCCGGGAGCCCGAGGATAAAAAAACGTTTGAAGTGCCAGCCGGCTCCGTCATTCTGAATCTGGTCGATACCAAAAGCGGTCAGGTGATCTGGCGTGGGATCTCGTCGGGTTTAACCAACACGAACGGTTTTGACCGGGATGAGAACAAGGTCAAACAGGCCATCAATCTGCTGTTTGAGAAGTACTCGTACCGGGCCGATAAATACTAATTGCCCCTAGTCCATACCGGCGGGCTATTCTGGAGATTGTTCATGAACAAATTCCAGAGTAGCCCGCCGGCTTTTTATACTTCCCATCACCGCAATCTTGCCCCTGACTGTGTACAGAATTCCGGAAAATCAGTGTAAGATTCTGGTATTCTGCCGGTTTTACAAACCACCGGTAGTCTACTGAGTTGTTTTAAAAACGGCTTTACTAATGGAACAGATGGGTAATCGAGGGGTTACGCGCCCCATGATGCACGAACCGGACAAGCAGCAGGACCACGACAACGGGCATGACATGATGATGAGCCCGCAGCAACGTACCGACATGCTGAACAGCCACCAGATGCAAACCCTCTGGATCTACTGGCTGGTTATTATGTTGGGGGTGTGGGTGCTGGTCAGTCCGTTTACCTTCGATTACGCCAAAAACCCGGTGATGCCCAGTGGAGGGCGTCCGGTCTGGCTGTCGCTGCCAGATCGGATAGAAGCCTTGCGATGGAGTGATATTATCAGTGGTGTGCTTCTTATTGTTTTCGGGTATCGATCGCTACGACCCAACCGCCCTGTCAGTGTCTGGATCTGCTGCTTCGTTGGCATCTGGCTCAGCATGGCGCCACTCGTTTTATGGTCGCCCTCGGCTGCTGCCTATCTGAATGATACGTTGGTTGGCGTACTCGTTATTGGCCTGACTATTCTCATTCCGGGTATGCCCAACATGATCATGTACATGGAAATGGGCCCCGACACCCCGCCCGGCTGGTCGTACAATCCGTCGAGTTGGCCCCAGCGCTGGATCATGATCGTGCTGGGTTTTCTGGGCTGGCTGGTATCCCGCTACCTGGCCGCTTTTCAGCTGGGTTACCTGAGCCACCCCTACGATCCGTTCTTTGGCGACAGCACGATCCACGTCCTGAATTCAGCCATGTCGCACGCGCTGCCGGTTTCCGACGGCGGCCTGGGCTCGTTTGCTTATACGTTCGAGTTTCTGATGGGCTGGATGGGCAGTTCGGCCCGCTGGCGTACCATGCCCTGGATGGTTACGTTCTTTGGTATTCTGGTTATTCCGCTCGGGCTGGTCCATATCTTTCTAGTCATTTCGCAGCCGCTCGTAGTCGGGTACTGGTGTACGTTCTGCATTCTGGCGGCCGTCATCATGATGCCTATGATTCCGCTGGAGGTGGATGAAGTTATCGCTATGGTGCAGTACATGAAGCAGCGCATCAGCAAAGGCGAAAATTTCTGGAAAGTATTCTGGCGGGGCGGTGGTGTCGATGGCGGCTCAACGGATGAGCGGTCGCCAACAATCATGAGCTTCCCGCAGCAGCAGAACACCGTTTTTCAGGCGTCGATCTGGGGGATGAGCTTTCCCTGGACTTTAGCGCTGTCGGTCGCACTGGGTATCTGGCTGGTGTTCTCGCCGGCCGTTTTCGGGGTAGCCATCCAGACACCCACGGCTAGTTTGAACCACCTGTGCGGAGCCCTGATCGTAGTTGTCGCAGTTATCAGTATGGGCGAGGTGCTACGGATGGGCCGGTATCTGAATGTGCTGCTGGGGCTAACCGTAGCCGGTGGAATCTGGTTTATAGATGGTGTACCTAGTATACTGGCCACGAATTGCCTGGTCGTCGGTTTGCTGATTGCCGCTTTAGCCATTCCCCGTGGGCAGATCAAGGAGCACTACGGCGACTGGGATCAATACGTTAAATAAACCTGAGTAGATAACTATGATGAATCAACCAAGTAGCCAGCCGTCGAACGAGTCAAATCCGCCTGCAGGTGCTAATCAGAAAGGGGTTGTCCTGGTGACGGGTAGCAGCGGCCTTATTGGCAGCGCCCTGATCCGGAAACTGGCGAACGAGTTTACGCTCATCGGTTTTGATCATGCCGGGCCACCTTATCCGCCCAAAGAAGCCGTTTGCATCAGCAACGATATTACCGACCCGGAAAATATCAAACAGTCGCTGGAAAAAGTACGGGAGCAGTTTGGCAACCGGATTGCGTCGGTCGTACACCTGGCGGCCTACTACGATTTTTCCGGTGAACCCAGCCCCTTGTACGAAAAAATGACCGTTCAGGGCACAAAGCATCTGCTGGCGGCACTCCAGTCATTCGAGGTGGAGCAGTTCATTTTCTCCAGCAGCATGCTGATTTACAAACCCACAACGCCCGGTCACCCCCTCGACGAATCGGCTCCGCTGGACCCCGCCTGGGATTATCCAAAATCGAAAGTCGACACGGAAGAGATTATCCTGAAGGAACACGGCCAAATTCCAGTATCCATTCTACGGGTGGCGGGTGCATACAACGAGATGGGGAACTCCGTTCCGGTTGTTCACCAGATTCAGCGGATTTACGAGCGGACCTTCACCAGTCATTTTTACTCGGGCGATACGCATTCGGGCAACTCATACATCCACCTCGACGACATTGTCGACGCCATCGAACTGACCATTCAAAAACGGCACCAGCTCCCATCCGAAACAATTTATAATATTGGCGAAAGCCAGTCGGTGAGCTATGCCGAGATTCAGGAAACCACCGCCCGAATCCTGTACGGTACCGACTGGATGACGATCGAACTGCCCAAGTTTCTGGCGAAAGTGGGTGCAGCCGCTCAGGATCTGGTCAGCGATCCGTTTATTAAACCCTGGATGATCGACCGGGCCGACGATCATTACGAACTCAATATCGACAAAGCCAGACAGGAACTAGGCTGGACGCCCAAACACAGCCTGAGCGATACGTTACCTGATATCGTCATTAACCTGAAAAAAGACCCGGTAGCCTGGTACCAGGAGAATGATCTGGAACTGCCGAACGACTTACAGGAAAAAGCAGGAGCCCCGGCAGACTAGTAAATTATTGGTCTGCCGGGACAACAACGGTTGGCCTGGTTACTTTTTGGCTAAGGCAATACCGGCCACGAGTGCCAGCCCCAACGCCAGTAAGGAAAACTTGTTTTTGGCCGCCCAGAACTGCGGGCTCGCCGACCAGGACTTATCGTCGAACGGGCCATGCGCACCGTGATCACCGGGGATGGGTTCCCACAGGTTGTCGCTCCGCTTTGGGTCCTCGGGTTCGTCGGTCATCTGTCCATCAAAGCCGGTTTTGGCCAGTACATAGTCCGCAAACCAGGGGGCAATCTTGTTGCCAACAATAGCCTGCACCGTTGGCCAGCCGATGTAATACTCCCGATGGTTTCGCTTACTGGCGTACACTACACCTCGAGCCGCCACTTCAGGCTGATAAATGGTTCCCATTGGCCGGGGCTTGCGGGGGAGTTTAGAGCGGACAAAGCCAAACTGGGTCGTGTTCATGGCCGGCAACTGCACCATGCAGGTTTTGATGTTGCTTTTGTCGTGCAGCAGTTCCGTCCGGAGCGAATCGTAAAAGCCTTCAATCGCATGTTTGGACGCGCAGTAGGCCGACTGCAGGGGAATACCGCGATACGCCAGGGCCGACCCGACGAAAACGATACTGCCCTGGTCGCGCGTCTGCATCCGTTTCAGCGCGGCCAGCGCACCATTTACCTGCCCCAGGTACGTTACGTCGGTTACGCGCTTGTATTCGCCCGGCGTCATCTCTTTGACAGGCGCGAATACGCTGATCATTGCGTTGTTCACCCAAACATCGATCGGGCCGAGCTTTTCCTCGATTTCGCTGGCAGCCTTGTCCACAGCTTCCCCGTCGGCTACGTCGAGCTGGCAGATCAGCGCCCGCCCGCCGTAGGCTTCGACTTCGCGCTTCGCGCCTTCCAGCCCGTCAATACCCCGGGCGATGAGGGCAACATCGGCCCCTTCTTTGGCAAATTCCCGGACAATGGCCCGACCCAACCCGGCCGAAGCCCCCGTAACGACAACTACTTTCTTGTTTTCCATTGAGTAAATCAGTTAACCGTTTTTTGGCGCTAGTCGCTACGTTAGGCGGCTCGCGTCCTGTTCATGCTTTGGCTTATCAGCGAACAGCGATTGCCACCCGCCACCGAATTCGTCAGTACGCAGGCCACCAAGCAGCGCCATGATGACGACAAGAGTCCCCATCCCCATTTCGTTCAGGATCGACCGGGTATTTTCGTTCCCCAGCACCCAGGGAGCTATCAGCAGCCAGACACCAGCCAGTACGTTCAGGTAGCGGAAATCGCGCATGGATTCGCTGATAGCAATCATGGCGATGGAGGCAATGATCGGGCCCATGATGTGCTCGTTAGAAGCTATTGGTTTGAGCAGTTGGAAAACAGCGGGCGAGGCCATCAGCCATATTCCAATAGACATATTTATGATTCTTGGCCACATAGTCAGGCTAGTTTGGCACTGATTTCTTTGTCGCCCCAGAACGCTTTCCAGACCGACATACCACTCCGTTTCACGCGCTGCAGATACTGCAGACTAGCCAGCACCTCGTCCATTGCCGGGCCGATCATGATGATAGAAATCACGGCCGACGCCATACACAGGCTGCACCAGGCATCGAAAAGCACAGGCTGGGCAATCACCAGAAACAAACTGGTGACTCCCAGCGGGCCAACCGCCACGCCGAAAAGCACAACAATCCAAGGCATGGTTTTCCAGCGTTTTATTTTTCCAACAACCCCACTAATGGCGTCAATCAGGTATCCGATCGCGCCCAGGAGCGCATCAGGAATGGGCAGTACTTTGGACAAGGGTGAATTCAGAATTTTCTTACTGGAAGCCGATCCGAAAATGGGGTCCCACACATCGGGAATGATACGTAACTGATAGAGCCCCAGATACAGCGAGATCAGCAGGCCAACAACGGCGATCACAACGAGCGGTACACGTTCAGGCCAGCTCGATGGATTGTAGGTCCAGCCGGGCGGATGGTTCGACAGATGGGCAGAGTGATGAGTATCGGCCATGAACGAAAGCGCTATTCAGAAAACAGACCGTCTCCAGCAGGTAACCAGTCAATAAGACAACCTCTTTCAGGACTGACTTACCCGATAATTTGTTTATTTCTGATTATCTGGGTTTCGGAAACTCCCCGGCGGCTACCTGTTCTTACGATCACTTTACCCGCATCGCTCAAACATTTCCCTGTCCGAGCGGCTCTATTGATGAAACAACTTCAGCCTGCGTGTTACGTTCTCTCCTGTTACTATTCCTCTCTGTTTTTGCTCAGATCGTTCGGGCACAAACCTATATCAGTCCCCGCGGGGAAACGTTTACCCGGCGGATCGTTGCAGATAAACTCAGCGACCCCTGGGAGATCACGTATGGGCCCGACAAGTTTCTGTGGATTACTGAAGCAAAGGGGTATATCGTTAGCCGTATTGACCCGGCGACGGGCGTTAAACGGGTGTTGCTTGACCTGACCAACGAACGGCAGTTTCCTCGTTACGACCTCGTGCCCGACGAGCAGGACGGAGGGAAACCATGGCCGCAGGGTGGCCTGATGGGTATGGCACTTCACCCCCGGTTGCTCCAGGATAAACCGTACGTCTATCTGGCTTATCTGTACATGTACGAAGGCGCCGACAAACCGGGTGACGGTGGTCGGCCTAATCACGGCGGTTACTATTTCCGAACCCGGCTGGTACGTTATGAATACAACCAAACGGCTCAGCAACTAACAAAACCTCTTATCCTCTGCGATACCATTCCGGGCAGCAACGACCATAATTCCGGTCGGTTACTGATTGCCCCTGTCAACGGCAAACCTTACCTGTTTTACACGGTCGGAGACTTGGGTGCTGGTCAGTACGCAAACGCCGGACGCCCAAACCACGCCCAGCAAGTCGACGTGTATGAAGGCAAAGTATTACGTTTTAATCTGGAACCCGACGCCAGTCAGACTAGTAGCGACCAATGGATTCCTGATGATAACCCGTTCAATACCCGCCGGCAAAACGCCGTCTGGAGCTACGGCCATCGGAATGCCCAGGGGCTAACCCACGCCCGTATTGGTGGTCAGGAACGGCTGTATGCCTCAGAACACGGGCCGGTTGGCGATGACGAGATCAACCTGATCGAAAAAGGCAAGAACTATGGTCATCCGCTGGTAATTGGCTACAACGACGGCAATTACAATGGACTGGCCGCTGGCGTTACCGAACACGACAGCCTGCCGGGCATCTGGAACACAACCTACCCAACGATCACCAGCGAGCAGAACAACGCCAGCGCCATAGGTCCTGCTACGTTCCGGGAGCCGATTAAAAGTCTGCATCCGCTCCCGGCCGATACACTCCAGTACGCTTTTGTCAAGATTCGCACCAAAGACCCGAACCAACCCGACTGGCCTGCCGAAGCACCCAGCAGCCTGGCGGTCTATACATCTGATGCTATTCCCGGCTGGAAAAACTCGCTCCTCCTGTCCACCCTGAAAACAGGGCAGCTCATCCGGTTACAACTGTCGCCCGATGGCAGTCAGGTTACCGGCGATACACTAACGTATTTTAAAGCACCGATCCGGTACCGTGACATAGCCCTATCGCCGGATGGTACCAGACTGTACCTGGCCACCGACAGCTCGCTGGTAACGTCCGGCCCCTCCGGCGAAGCGACTAAAGAAACCGTTTGTCGGGGATGCATTCTTGAATTCACGTATCAGAAGAGCGCGTCGAGCCCAACCCCCGATCGACTGGTGCCGGACAGACGAAAAAAGCGCCGGTAAGCGTCAACCCAACAGACTCTGCCTCAACGCAGCTTAATTAACCAGCCAGATGCAACCCGCCCCGGCAACTGATCCCAACAGAAAGCCCGCGATGACCTCGCTCACCGTATGTCGACGTAACACAAGTCGCGACGCCGTAATCAGCAGCGCGAAAAGACCCATCACGATTCCGCCCGTTGGACTAATGGAGTAAATAACCCAGGCCAGGAAAAATGACAGAGCGGTGTGCAGCGACACTTTGATAACATAATTGAGGACATAGGCACTAACGAGCAGCGCCAGCACGCAGAGCGTTCCGAGCCAGATTGGTCGCGGCTGATCAGTTATAAATTGGAGTAAGGTCGTTACGCTCAACAGACCGATCAGTATCGGGTAAAACTGAGTGCGCTGCCCCTGGTGGGATACGTCAAAGTTGGTGTAATGGCCCCGCTTAACCTGCCGGTAATTGTGCCAGCAGATAGGAACTACCATTCCTCCAAGCAGCAGGACACTCAGTACAAGCGCATTCTGGCGAGGCAGCCGCTGAAATGCTATGTACAGCGAGAAGAGGGACAACGTAACAAGCGGGTGTCCGATGATAGAGATTAGCCGAGCCGTTTTCTGGAGCAAGGAGAGCGTCAGTTTCTCCGGCAAATTACGACGGAATCAGAGACGCACAACGGGTCTCATTTGTTGCTAAAGCCGCCAAATTCGTACACTGAAAGTTCAACCTGTTTTTAGGTCATGCTCGGGTCATCTGGCAATTACCCGTCCAGAAAGTGAGCCGTTTTCGAAATTGTTAGTTCGTGGTCAGCCGTTTGCCGTATAATTGAAAATAAAGCAATTAAAAAGGCGTTAAGCCGGGCGGGAAGTTGTAGTTGTTACTACTATCCAACTAGCGCCGTGGAAACTAAACACGTACTCATGATCGACGATGATGAAGACGACTTTCTGCTGCTTCAGATAGCCTTCCAGCAACATGCCCCCTGGCTCAAACTAACCTGGTTTGAATCGTCCGATGCTTTTCTAAGCTCCAGGGTCTGGCTGCATCAGCCAATTCATCTATTTGTATTCGATTTGCTGATCGGCGAAAACGAACCCCATTGGCAGGCCGACCTTCGTCAGCAGATCGGCTGCGAGGCTGTACCTATGGTGATTCATTCGGGCAGTGAACTGGCGGGTAATCGGGATGATATGCTTGACGAAGGAGCAGTCGATTTTCTGGTAAAACCCTCAACCACCGATGAAACTAGACAGGTTGTTGAGCGAATGCTGTTGCATGTAGCTTAGTAACTGATTCTACAAAGCGTATTGAAGACGGATTATGACTAGGCTACCGTTTCGGCAGTTTTAGTCAGCCAGGAGGCTTTGTTTTGCCACAATTTCATCATCACCTCTTTCGTCCGGCGTCTGCTGATGGGTACCGACTTACCGCCAATATATACACTGGCCTTTTCCTGATCCGCAACGATTACCTTCTCAATGTATTTCGGGTTGATGGCGTAGCGCTTATGTATACGAATAAAATTCTGCAGCTGCTCAGTACACTCTTTCAACGTCTTACAGATGACTAACTGGGGGGCGTCGACAAAGTGGATAAAAGTATAATTAACATCGCCGGTCAGTAATGCAATCCGGTCTGCCTGATCGATTAGTTTAGGGAGTGCCATCAGTTTTTCATAGTTGTTGAAACTTAACTTACGATATAAGCCGCCGGATGGATTGTTCCGGCTACTTATCAACCATGAGTAAGCGATTTGAATCAACAAGCTTTCTCCGCATATGTTTTAAACCACCTGATGACAAAGCCCGGCAGACTACTCGCTCCAAAGTGATCAGCTGCTTCTTTGGGTGATCCAGCCCCACCGGTACGTTCGGGGGCTGACTGATAACGTCTGATAACGGCAGCGATACCGCGCCTATTGACTGACGTCATCGCCTGTGCGGACCGTTGCATGAATCGAGCACCAGGCCCGGCGATTCTATTCTACTACGTAGTATTTATTGTGCCTCCGTGGTAGACGTATTGCCAACACGCACTTTATTTCCTCTGTCTGTATAGACCGGGCCAATCAGACAGAGCTTTCTTTCGGGGAGAAAACTGGAAAGGCAAAAGCTGGTGCCCGTGTTTACAGGCTTACCGATGCGTCAGCGTAGTCGGGATTCGTGTCAACGTGCTGCTGTAGCGCCCAATCTCTTATTCCTGTCAGCGCCAGCGCGGCCGACCGCTGACTTGCCTCTACATCGCTGTAAAGTCGCTGGAGATACATCCGGGTTGCCGCTGGCAGGTCAAGAAATACGCTGTATTCGTTAACATGCTGAACACCAGTTGGTAGGGCAGTGGTGGCAAAGAAATCGACTAATGTCTGATGGTCATCGCTAAGCTTCATACTACAAAGCTAGGGCGCTATTTGCTCTTATCTATGGAAATTAGACATATTAATCGCTAATGCCACCCAGTTCCGGCTCTTCCCCGAGGAGTTCAGTTGCTTCCTCGGCGGGCGTCAGGGGTTCCCGCTGATCAAGGTCAAAATCCAGCCTTGCCTGCTGCAAACTCATCCGCATACCCTCCCGGTTTGACCGCTCCAAAGCATCCGACGTAACGCTGTCTACGATCTCGCGGGTAGCCCCCTGAACGCGGGCCTGAATCAGCGCGATTGCTTCATCCATGTCCAGCTCCCCCCTGTTTACATCACCGAGCCAGGAATAGAGATCATCTTGAAAGGTTTGGTCCATCGACGTAACAATTTGTTTCTACTCTAACTCAGATTAACGCCTGCCAGTTAGATTCGCGATTCATTTTTGCCGCTGCGCCATTGTTTGTCTGCGACGATCCAGGTGCCTATTCAGACGCGTTATAGTTTGGCGGGATGCCGATCAGGAGTTGGTCGAGGGGGCGTTGGTAGGGTCCAGTAACCTCCTTCCAAAAAACTGGCGGGATAAACCGAAAAAGGCATCAAGACGACTGCGATTTATGCTACCTTCGATTTATTTACCGTGCCTGTTCACTGAACCCTTCACACTAATGCTCAACAAACGCCTGCTATCCCTAACTATTTCGTGCCTGTTTGCCTGCATGGCCTACGGCCAATCTACCAAGCCAAAGGTCTATATTGATCCCAAAGGACAACGGTATTCGCGGACACAGTTTGATAGTATTACTGCGGCCAACAGGGGCAAACCTATTGCCACCATTGACGTAACCGAGAAGGACAAGGAGACGGAGATTACCTTCGAGGTGATGGCCGTAAATCCTAATGATGCCTTTCGGGAAAAATGGGTTGGGAAACCATTACCTACTTTTTCATTGAAGGATCGTCAGGGCAACGTTTATAGCAACGCATCACTGAAGAATAAGTTGATTGTGATCAATTTTTGGTCGACCACCTGTATTCCATGTCTGAAAGAAATGCCGGTGCTCAGCGATCTGGAGGCTAAGTACAAAGGGGATAAGATTGTGTTTATTGCGCCTGCTCCGGAGTCGGCCGAGCAGGTAAACCGGATCTTGTCGAAACGAAAATTTACTTATACAGTACTGCCGAAAGCAGAACCCCTATTCTCGGCCTTAACTATTGAAGGGTATCCCTATCATTTTGTGGTTGATCAGGCCGGGATCATTCAGGCCATTTTTTCGGGGGCGTCCATTAATCCACAGACAAATCAACCGATTGTCGACGAGCGTCTTGTAGAGGCAATTGATCAAGCTCTGACGAAGTGATTTTTCTTTATTAACCGACCGATAGTTTCGTGAGCAACTATCAAATAGGTTTGTACTTATCCAGGTAAGTCTCATACTGCCACTCTGCCTGAGCAGGTGCTCCAGTGCTAGTTATCTGGGAAAAAGTAATTAACAGATAATCCCTGGGGTTCAGGTTATCCCGTTGAAGTACCTGGTAAGGAAGGCCGGAGTTGTCTACAATAACTGTGTAGGTGATGTCTTTAGCCATATCCAGCTTCTCTAAAACGCCAAACCGACCCATCATGTAATTGTGCAGGGTGAAACTACCCATCCGGAAAGGCTTCCCATTGATGAGGGTATCCCCAGTACGTTTGACCCAGTCCTTACGGCTGATAACCTGGGGTAGGAAATGCTTTAAGGTGTAGAAGGAGTTAACAAAAAAGGTCTCGCTCCGGAAGGTTGTCTTACTTGGCTTTGCCGTCAGTTGAATCGTTTTCTTTTTCTTATCGATGTAGAAATACTGACTGCCGTTAAAAACGGTCTGATAGTCTGCATTGCCCTGGATAAATCGGGCGCCAAGAAGCGGCTCTTTTGCATCAAACTCGATATAAACCCTCAACTCGGTTTGTCGCTGGTACCCCTCTGAGAAGTAGTTGATGCTAATGTGGTTATCATAGTTCAGCTGATCGATCGTGTCCAGCCTGGCCAGAACTTTCGAGAAAACAAAGTTCGCATCGACCTGTTGACCGAAGGCGTTGGGCAGGTTAATAAGGATACACAGAGCGATTAAGACGAGTAGTAACGGCTTCACACAGCAGCAATTAGCGTTCTGGTAGCTAACGGCACCAGGCTATCGGTAGTATGTGCAGAGACGTCTTTGGCCATACTATGACTTTGCAGAAAACGGATGGTTGGTACACCATTCGTCATCATTGGTAGGCCAATTAAGCTTTTCTGATAATTGCCCTCATCGTTTTGTATGAAAAAGCCCGGCTACTTACGTAGTCGGGCGCTGATTTTATGGCGGTGTTCATACTGCCCATGGCTCGCTACTTTCCGGTAAAGACGATTGAGTAGAGCAGACAGGTAACTGATGGTTGCTAACGGCGACAAATGCCTACTTGCGAAACGTAGTCACGGCCTCTTCGTAAATCCGTACACCCGGTATCTCCCGAATACCATCAGCAATAGCCGCTTTGATCGCGCCCTCATCGATAATCCAATAGCCGTTCGGAATTTGGTTGCGATCGACCACCTCAAACGTCCAGCGCATCTGTACGCCTTTGGGCTTGTCGATGACAGCCACCTTCGGTGTTAGCCAGTTGGTATCGTCCGAGTGATTGACAACAGCCTGCTGAGCGGCCTCGGCTAGTTGATGTTCCCGTATACGTAACATCTCCCGATTATAATGCTCAACGGCGTCTTTCAATGGCTGCATAGCCGACAGGATAGGCGCTGTTAGCTGCTTTTCGAGCTCCATCCAGTCGTGCTTCTGGTGGTCGAGTTGCCGAGTGATTTTAAGTCGTTCGGCTGCCACAAGTTTGATCAGATCGTGCCCCTGTGCGACATGCTTGATGAGAGCCTCCTGCTGCTCAGCGCTCCCGCAAACCGCCGGTTGGCGACGCAGGAAGGTAACGTAATCGTTAAGGGTCGCTTCCAGCAGCTCGCGGCCGTTGGAGTCGGTTAAGGAAAGGGCGGTGTTTGGCTGGGAGGGTTTACTCATACTGCAACAACTAAAGCCCGTTATAAATGTTATCTAGCTCATGTAACTACAACCGGTGTAGGCCTGAGCTGACAAGTAACACTATCATCGTGGTTCGCTTTTCGGTATGTAGACAACCGGTGTGGATAATCCCCCCTCCTATCGACTGTACTCCTTCCTGCTAATCCTATCACCTTCGCTGGGCAATACATAAAAATCGCCCTTTTTAGCGCGGAATTGCCATCATAATGACCATAATTCTGAAATTGGCGAGCCGCTGAATATGGCTAGATAATTACCTGGTCATGCCCTTTTCAGTTACCCGCTGCACACTTTCCAGTACGTTCGACAGCAGGTCGAGCCCCATCAGTCGTATTACCTTTTCAACAGCTGGCTAGAATGATTCGCCAGCTAGTTTCTGATGGTGTCACTGTCAGAACCTATGTATACGCGTTGACTTCGACTCCATTAAAAAGAAGCCATTGAGACTTACAAAGGAAGCATTCACCGCCAGCAGCCTACGTCAGGCACCCTGTCTCTACCTGATGTCAACTTACTTAGTCAATCAGAGTAAGGTATTGACTTGTTTTATTAAAACGAAAACAGTCGATCAGCAGCTAAGCGAATCGACTGTCTTTCAATGAGCGGGAGACGAGTCTCGAACTCGCGACCTGCAGCTTGGGAAGCTGCCGCTCTACCAACTGAGCTACTCCCGCCTGGAGAAAGGCAAACATACGTTTAAGTCAGGGATTTTGTCAAGGGGTTCGACAGAAAGAGCCATCACCAGGAGTAAACTCATCTATTTTCGGCCCTTTTCGCGTACTTTCGCCCAAATTGTTAGCCTATGCAACCTGCTTCTGCTCCTGCTCATAAGCCATTTATTCCGGCCGCTGAATCCCCCGCAGAGTTTACCCTGAAAGCCATTATCACCGGGGCCGTATTTGGGGTCCTTTTCGGGGCTGCGACCGTGTATTTGTCGCTGAAAGCAGGCTTGTCGGTCTCGGCGTCCATCCCGATTGCCGTACTGGCTATTTCGCTGGGCCGTAGGTTTCTAAACACGACCATTCTGGAAAATAATATTATCCAGACCACGGGTTCGGCGGGCGAGAGTATTGCCTCAGGCGTGGTGTTTACGATGCCGGGGTTTCTATTTCTGACCAACGGCACCGGTGCTGATTTTTTTAACTACTGGACTATTCTGACGCTGGCGATTCTGGGTGGGCTAGTGGGTACCCTGATGATGATTCCACTACGTCGGTCGCTGATTGTGCAGGAACACGGTACGCTCCCCTATCCCGAAGGTACGGCCTGCGCGTCGGTACTGATTGCCGGTGAGAAAGGCGGCAACTTTGCGAAGACAGCCTACCAGGGACTGGGGATTGCTCTGATCTATGCCGTCCTGCAAAAAGTTCTGCATATCGTGGCCGAAGTTCCCGTCTGGGCTACCAAACAGGCGAACCGGTATTTCCCTTCGGCGCAGGTCGCGGGTGAGATCACACCCGAGTATCTGGGCGTAGGGTACATCATCGGGTTTCGTATCTCGGCAGTACTCGTCGGTGGGGGTATTCTGGCCTGGCTGGGCCTGATTCCACTGCTGGCGTCTGTCGTGCCGGGCGATACGATTGCGTTGCAGTTGCAGAAACTAGGTTATCTCTCTGATTTGCAAAAAGCGGGCGGGCCAGGCGGCTGGAACCCAGCAACGCATACATTTTCTGACAACGCGGCCGCCATTTATCGGGCCTACATCCGGCAAATTGGTGCGGGGGCCGTTACGGCTGGTGGTTTTATGACCTTGCTGAAAACGATTCCGACTATTGTTTCGTCCTTTCGTCAAAGTTTCAGTTCATCGTCCGTCAGCGCGATTGAGACCGAAAGTAAACTCAGCGAAAGCAGCCGCGTACCACGTACTGAACAGGATCTGAGCGTCAGGGTTGTCATCATTGGCAGCATTATTCTGGTAGGACTGATGGTCCTGCTTCCGCAAATTCCCGGCGATTCGTTCCTCACCAAGCTGCTGATCGCCATACTGGTCATTGTCTTTGGCTTCTTCTTCGTCACCGTGGCCAGCCGGATTGTTGGGCTGATTGGCTCCAGTTCATCGCCAGTTTCGGGGATGACCATTGCCACCATCATGGGTACGGCACTGGTCTTTATTGGCTTCGGGCTGACGGGAAAGGCCTATGAACCGGCCGTACTGGTTGTTGGCAGTATGATCTGCGTAGCGGCTGCCAATGCCGGTGCTACGTCGCAGGATTTGAAAACGGGTTACTTGATTGGCGCGACGCCCCGTTATCAGCAGATCGCCCTGTTCATCGGTGTTATTGTCTCCTCGCTGGTCATTGGCGCTACGGTGAAAGTACTCGATACACCAACGCCGGATTTGTTGGCTCAGGGTATCACGCACGCGATTGGCTCTGATAAATTTCCGGCTCCCCAGGGCACACTGATGGCCACGCTGATTAAGGGGCTACTCTCGTTCAACCTCGACTGGCAGTTCGTACTCGTTGGCGCATTCATCGCTTTCGTTTTCGAGTTGGTTGGCGTGAGCGCTCTGGCGTTTGCCGTGGGGCTTTACCTGCCCCTGTCTACCACCCTACCCATTTTTGCGGGGGGACTGGTGAAAGCGCTGGTCGACTGGCAGGCCAAGCGTACGGGTACCGTTGAAGAAGATGCCGATCTTGGCAAAGGCAATCTGTTCGCAACCGGGCTCGTGGCTGGCGGGGCCTTGGCTGGGGTGGCTGTTGCCCTGCTCTCGGTTAATGAATCGATATACAACGGTCTGACAGCAATGACACTGGAACCCACTTTGGCCAGTGCTTTGGGCGAAGGCGGCTACATGTTGCTGGGAGCCCTTACTTTCGTCGGGCTGGCCCTTATGCTTTATCGGATCGGTACCAAACGCGATTAGCCTTAGAGACTTATAGCCTGCTCTCCCCCTTTTAATGCCAGCGATTTTCCGTTCCAGCGCAGCGTACCGGTTAGGTTAGCGGGTAACGTAACCGTTCCCGTCAGACCACCGGCGGGTGTTTTCTGAAACTTTACGGCGATGTCGCCCGCTGGGTGCGGCACACTGCCCGTTACGCTGGTCAGCTCACCCAGGAACGGTTCGATACGTACTGAGCGGAAGCCCGGTTCGGCGGGTCGGATACCGCAGGTGGTTGACAGTAGTTCGTAGAGGGGTGACGCGCTCCAGGCATGGCAGTCTGACCGCGTTGGTTCGGGGTTTTCGGCGAAGGTAGTCAGGCCCATCGCCAGCATATCCCGCCAGGGTTTTAACTGCGGAATCAGTTCATTGCCTAACCCTGTCTTTTTGAGCGCTTCGAACAGGTAGAACTTGAAGTAGAACGTAGCCTGCGTCAGCGAATCGGACGGTACGTTGTTCATCACTTTCTGCAGCAATCCAGCCTGTTGCGCTGCGGGAACGGCGTCCGTCAATACTGCCAGGATGTTGGCGTGCTGACTGAACGATTTTTTAGCGGGCGTATCGGCAAATAAGCCGCGATCGGCTACCCAGCACTGTTCAAAAACGGCCTTATTGAGTCGTCGGCCCAGATCCCGGTAGTATTCGGCCCGTTCATTCTGGCCGTAGTGAGCCAGCAGATCCCCCGCCCGGAAGTAGGTGTACGCCTGCTGCAACGTCAGAATGCTTGACCCGCCATCGTGTGCCCCCGCCGGAACCCCACCTGCCGTTTCGGCACCGGCGTTTTTCCAGGCCGACCAGTCAACAAAATTCCACCATTCAAGCGGACCATTTAATTTATTCTTAGCCAGCCGTTGCTCATGCCAGTTCAGTACGCTCAACACACCGGGCAGCATAGCTTTGATAAAGGCGTCGTCCTGCCGGTGCATCCAATAATCGTGCACCATACACACCCAGAACAGCGAGAACGTCGGGATTACCTGGAAATCAGCGCTGGGGTAACGGCTCTGCGTCAGGCCGTCGTTGAAACGACTATGATCGAAATCCTGAATAGCTTTCCGCATCAGCCGGTCGTCGCCCGTTACGTATAGCGAAATCAACGACTGCACGCGCGTATCGCCCACGTACTGAAGCTGTTCGTAATACGGACAATCGAAATAGTTTTCTCCGGCACACAGCCGCGCCGTTCGCCAGCCTACGTTCCAGATTGCTTTTAGCGTTGCATCACCAGACGTAGATACGATCGGCGTTGCCCCAGTAGATGTACCAGTCGCCGGCATAGAAACGTTCGCGGCAAACGTTGCCTTCTCCGAAAATGGGTACCCCGTATATTGGCCAACCAGATCATTCAGCACCAGCGGCTGCTCTTTCGTCTCGACAGTCAGTTGCAGATATCGGTACGTGCGGAACCAGAGCGGTCGAAACTGGCGCTGATTGCCCCCGTCGGCTACAAACTGATCGTCAAAACCGCGTATCGTCCGGCCGTTCACCTCGTTCCGATTGCCCTTTTTCCCGGCAGCATCAACGAGCGCTTCGGCATACGTCAGTGTAATAACACTTCCTTTTCCCTGACTTACGGTCAGTTCAGGATACGCGTTGGTCAAGTGGCCCTGATCGAGCAGGAACGTTGCTCTGGTATTGACCGGAACCGTAACGGGTGACCGCCCCAGCAGAAAGCTGTTGTCCATTGTTCCGTTCTCTACCCGACGAACGGCCGCCAGTCGCTCCTGGTAGGACTCCATCAGCGGAATGGTACGGGGTACCAGCTGCCAGTTGCCATCGGTTCCCAGTCCGCGCGGCTTTGCCCTGAACCACAGGGGTTTTGCGCTTGTCCAGGCGGCATCGTCGAAGGCTGACTGTTCCCAGCCCCATGGATACTGAGCCGCATCAACTTTGTCGCCATCACCGACAACGATATACGTTTGAAGCTTGGCATTGTCGTTTTTGATAGGCGAATAGGCCTGATTGTGAAACACTTTCCAGGTAGCATCCGTGTTGACGGCTTTCTCGGCTTCCCCATCGCCCTGCATGATGAATCCAAGCTGGTAGCTCATTTGCGCAACTGGTGCCGATTCGCCCAGATACCAAACCTGGGCTGACAATACGTTCCGGCCGACCTGCAGATAGGGTGCCAGATCAAGCGTTTCGTAATTCCAGTTCAGAATATCGCTCCGGGCGGGGCCTATTGCTACCGACTGCCCGTTCACAAACAACCGGTAGCGGTTATCGGCTGAGACATGGACGATAAACCGGCTGGGCTTCTGTGGCAGATTGGTCGACTTGCGGAAATGAAAGATACCGTATTGTTTGGCCGGGGCGGTTGGATGCGCAATCCAGCGGGCTGTCCAGTATTGAGTCGCCCAGGCTGAGGGAGTCTGAGCCAAAACAGCAGTGTACCCGCTGAAGAGAATAAGCAGAAGCGTCCGGCGGAAAAACGTATTCATAGGGCAGCAAGTTACAGCGCAAAGAGACAATTTCGGTGTTTATAGAAGCTGATTTAAATTAATCGCTTGGGCCGCAAAGTGCGTCTTTTAGCTGCCCACTGCGTTACCGCCCCGGCGGCCCGGTTTTTTCGTCCGTAGCTACGGCTACGCACTCTAAAAGTGTCCGCTTCGGCGGTCCGATTGCTGGCAACTAAAATCCACTACTTTCTGGCTCAAATCGCTAACTCAAACAGCTTCTTACTGATTATCGAGCGTTCGTTGTACTTTCGCAGTAAATTCTTAACCCTCTTCCGCATGTTCTTTATTGGCTTTGACCTTGGTAGTTCTTCCGTAAAAGCTTGTCTGGTAAATGCCGATACCGGCGTGGCCGTTGCTTCGGCTTTTTTCCCCGAAACAGAAATGGCGATTGAAGCGCCCAAGGCTGGTTTTGCCGAACAGCAGCCCGAAAACTGGTGGAAAAATGCCTGTCTGGCCAGCAAAGCTGTAGTACAGCAGGCCAATGTCAAACCAGAAGACGTGAAGGCGATTGGTATTTCGTACCAGATGCACGGCCTGGTTGTGGTTGATGACCAACAGAACGTACTGCGTCCTTCCATCATCTGGTGCGACAGCCGGGCGGTGCCCTTTGGTAATCAGGCGTTCGACGACCTGGGTCATGATCGTACACTACAGCACCTGCTGAACTCTCCCGGCAACTTTACGGCGGCCAAGCTGGCCTGGGTGAAAGCCAATGAGCCGGGCGTGTATGCGAACGTTGCCAAGTTCATGCTCCCCGGCGATTACCTGGCGATGCGCATGACCGGCGAGGTCGTGACCACGGCGTCGGGGCTTTCGGAAGGTGTTCTCTGGGATTTTCAGGAGAATCAGCCCGCCGAGTTCCTGCTTCACTATTACGGCTTCGATAAATCACTCCTGGCAAACATCAAACCTACGTTCGCGCCCCAGGGCGAGCTAACAGCAGCGGCCGCGGCTGAGCTGGGTCTGGCAGCGGGTACGCCCGTTACGTACCGCGCGGGCGATCAGCCGAACAACGCGCTCTCGCTGAACGTGCTGGAGCCGGGTCAGATTGCGGCCACCGCCGGTACGTCGGGGGTGGTCTACGGCGTTAGCGACAAGCTGGATTACGATCCCAAATCGCGCGTTAATACGTTCCTGCACGTCAGCCACACTCCCGAAACGCCCCGTTACGGTGTACTCCTCTGCGTGAACGGAACGGGCATTCTGAACAGCTGGCTGCGGAATCAGATTCTGCGCCGATCGATCAGCTACAACGACATGAATCTGCTGGCCCACGAAGCGCCGATTGGTGCCGATGGCCTCATCTGTCTGCCGTTCGGTAATGGTGCAGAACGCATGCTGGAGAACAAAGACCTGGGCGCTTCGTTTCATGGTCTGCAACTAACGCGGCATGGCCTGCCCCACCTGATCCGGGCTGCCCAGGAAAGCATTGTTTTTGCCCTGTATTACGGCATCCAGATCATGGAAAGCGTGGGCGTTGGCGTCCAGACCATTCGCGCCGGAGAAGCCAATATGTTCCAAAGCCCTCTCTTCCGCGATACGATGGCCAACCTGACCGGGGCTACCATCGAGCTGTATAACACCGACGGGGCGCAGGGTGCTGCTCGCGGGGCTGGTATTGGCCTGGGGCACTACAAAAATCAGCAGGACGCGTTTATCGGGTTGAACATTACCAAAACCATCGAGCCTGACATGCGTGCTCAGGAAGCCTCCCGAAACGCCTACAACAGCTGGCTGGAACTGCTGGAATCGAAATTGTAGTTTAAACGCTAAACATAGTTTTGCTATGGTAGACTATCGGCAGATTATTACCATTGAACCCGGAAAGCGAGGAGGTAAACCCTGCATTCGCGGTATGCGTATTGCCGTAGGAGACATTCTATCCTGGTTGGCATCCGGGATGACGATGGATGAAATAATCAGCGATTTTCCCGAGCTGACTAAAGATGATATTTATGCCAGTCTTGCTTTTGCAGCACATAAGGAGAACCATCTTCGCATCGCGGCATGAAGCTACTTCTGGACCAGAATATCTCATTCCGTGTCGTAAAGAAATTAAAAGAGTATTTTCCTGTTGTAGAGGGCGTTCGGGAGAACGGACTCTATAATAGGGACGACCGCGCCATCTGGGAGTTCTGTAGACAAAAGAAGTATGCGATTGTAACCTTCGATGAAGATCTTTACAATCTGACGGCACTCTATGGGCACCCACCTAAAATCATCTGGTTACGGACAGGTAACCTAGCTAACGATCAACTTGTAGCGTTACTCGTTCTTCATAAACAAAGCATTGAATCGTTCATATCTGACGAAAAAATAGACTCAGATGGATGTTTGGCGATTTATCAGAATGGTCTTGAGCATTTTTAGGCCAGCTACAAGTTACTCCAATGTTATCATCGACTGGAACTGCTTCTAGCCAGATTTCCGGTAATCATCGATTCCTAAACCCGATACTCACGTTACTATATGAATCGTCGTCTTGCCCTTTTGGTAGTAAGTGTAGGCGTATTAGCGCTATTGAGTAGCTTCTGGATGCCCAAACCAGCGTTGGTTCCAAAGCAGACGAATCGGCAGCCCAATATCATCCTGATTCTAATCGACGACATGGGTATCGGCGATGTAGGCTGCTATCGATCCAGCCCGACGGCGGGTCAGTTGCCGCCAACGCCCAATATTGATCAGCTAGCTACCGAGGGTACTCGATTTACCAACTATTACAGTGCCGCCCCAATTTGTTCGCCTTCGCGGGTGGGTCTGCTGACGGGTAACGTCCCCGGCAAGTGGCAAATCACCTCGTTTCTGGCGGATAAAAAACACAATCGTACCTGCGAACAGGTCGACTTTCTGGATGCGTCGGCTCCCTCAGTGGCGCGTCAGCTCAAAAGGGCTGGGTATGCGACAGCGCACTTTGGCAAATGGCACATGGGCGGGGGACGCGATGTTGACAATGCGCCGGGTATCCGTCAATACGGTTTTGATGAATACGCCAGCACCTGGGAAAGCCCTGATCCTGATCCGCTGCTCACGTCGACCGACTGGATATGGGCTAAATCGGACAGTGTGAAGCGCTGGAACCGCACGGCCTACTTCGTCGACAAAACACTCGATTTTCTGAAACGAAACCCGGGTAAGCCCTGCTACATTAACCTTTGGCCCGACGATGTGCACACGCCCTGGGTACCCGACGAAACAACCCTCAACGAGTTTCCGAACGGAACCGAAAAGCCGCGCGAATTCAAGGCCGTCCTGGCTGAACTCGATGTACAGATCGGTCGGCTGATAGCAGGGCTCAAAGCATTGGGGGTCGACGACAATACGCTCGTTGTCTTCACCAGCGATAACGGCGCGCTGCCTACCTTTCAGGGAAATCGGTCGGCTACGTTCCGGGGCAGCAAACTCTCCCTGTACGAAGGAGGCATCCGAATGCCTTTTATCGTTCGGTATCCTACCAAAGTACCCAAAGGCAAGGTTGACAATCAGTCGGTGTTGAGTGCGGTCGATCTGCTGCCTACGTTCGTCAGTATGGCAGGCAAAAAAGTGAGTAATTCATCTACCGACGGCGAAAACAAAGCAACCGTATTACTGGGTAAACCCAGCGTTCGCAAAACTCCTCTTTTCTGGGAATATGGCCGTAATAGCGTATCGTTCCGTTACCCGGCAGGTCGCGATAAAAGCCCGAATCTGGCCATGCGACAGGGCAACTGGAAATTGCTGCTCAATGCCGATGGCACCGGTGCCGAGTTATATGACCTCACCACCGACCCAGCCGAACAAACGGACGTAGCGGGTCAGCATGCGAAGCTGGCCGGCGACATGAAGGCAAGATTATTAGCCTGGCGGGCGGGACTGACCAGGCAATAAATCAGATTCTGCCGATTGTGGAATGAATAGACATTAAACTAATGGTTCATTTCATATATTTCGACCAACTGATACACGCCTATGAAAACGTTCTTTTTACTCGCTCTGTGCCTGTTGGCACTGGCGGCCTGCTCGCCCCAGGCCCAGCTCGTTACGTTACGCGGAAACAACGTTCAGACCGTTCCGGACAAGGGACTGGTACTGGACAATGATACGTTGACGCTTACCTACGATTTCTCCAGCAGCCGGGGTCTGATGCACATCACGCTGGTTAATAAACTGCAGCAACCCCTCTACGTCGACTGGAAACGCTCATCGTTCATTATTGGGCAGAACAAACTGGACTACTGGTACGACGTAGCAAACGTAAATCTGTCGGGCTCGTTCGCCGGCTCGGGTTTATACCGACGCTACTCGACTGGTAGTTTGAGTGGTACGATTACCAAAGAAGACGCGGTTGGTTTTATTCCACCCAATACTAAAATTGAGAAAAAGGATTTTGTCGTCGTCCCACAGGGAAACCTCCTACTGAAAGGACAGCCAGAAATCACGCACCAGAACTCGAAGGCAGACCCGGGTAAGAAACAGCCAATCGTGGTTAGCATCTTCAACTACTCCGAAGAAAAATCACCGCTGACGTTCCGAAACTACCTGACACTCTCGACCGATAAAGACTTCAAAAACGAGTTTCATATCGATACACAATTCTGGGCGTCCGACGTACGGGTGCTGCCCAAAGCGGAAATTGTTGCGCAACCGGTTCTTCAATATGACAATACATATTCAACCCCAACAGCCTTCCGAAAGCCAGACGGGTTCTACATCACGCTGCCCCAATAGTAGTAAATTGGCTTATTTGTCTTTCATATAGTTGACAAGGTCCCAAAGGTATCTGACCTTTGGGACCTTATTCGTTCCAAAACCAGCAAGTATGGCTCAGTTAACCCTTGGCGACAAAACGTATTTCCCATTTGTCGAGAAACCTATTCAGTACGAAGGCCGCGAATCGGACAACCCGCTCGCATTTAAGTTTTATGACGCTACCCGCCCCATCCTGGGCACACCCATGAAAGACCTGTTCCGGTTCGCGACGGCTTACTGGCACACCTTCTGCGGTACCGGTGGTGACCCCTTCGGACCGGGCGTCAAGCACTTCCCCTGGGATGCTAACGCCGATGCTCTGGGCGCGGCCCACGATAAAATGGATGCAGCCTTTGAATTCATCACTAAAATCGGGATGGATTATTACTGCTTCCACGATGTGGACGTAGCACCTGAAGGCAAATCAAACGCCGAGTTCGAAAAGAACTTCCGCGCCATTGTCGATTACGCCAAGCAGAAACAGGCCGCCAGTGGTGTCAAACTGCTGTGGGGTACGGCCAACCTGTTCTCGCACGAGCGTTACATGAACGGCGCCAGCACCAATCCGGATTTCCACGTACTGGCCCACGGCGGCTGGCAGGTGAAAAACGCCATCGACGCAACCATCGAGCTGGGTGGTCGGGGCTACACGTTCTGGGGCGGCCGCGAAGGGTATATGTCGCTGCTGAACACGAACATGAAACGGGAGCAGGAGCACCTGGGTAAGTTTCTTCAGATCTCGCGCGACTATGCCCGGAAACAGGGTTTCAAAGGTTCGTTCTACATCGAGCCCAAGCCGATGGAACCAACCAAACACCAGTACGACTTCGACGCGGCTACGGTCGTTGGCTTCCTGAACAGATTCGGTCTGCAGGACGATTTCGAACTTAACCTCGAGACCAACCACGCTACGCTGGCTAACCACACGTTTGCCCACGAGCTGCAGGTTGCCGTTGATAATAACATGCTGGGCAGCATTGACGCCAACCGGGGTGATTACCAGAACGGCTGGGATACCGACCAGTTCCCCGTTGACGTGTATGAGCTGACCGAAGCGATGCTGGTGATTCTGGAAGCGGGTGGTTTCAAATCGGGGGGGGTAAACTTCGACGCCAAAACGCGCCGGAACTCAACCGATCTCGAAGATATTTTCATCGCCCATATCGGTGGTATGGATACCTTCGCCCGGGCAGCCATTGCCGCCGAAGCGATTCTGGAAAAATCAAAGTACAAGCAAATGCGGTCCGACCGCTACGCCAGTTACGACTCGGGAGAAGGCGCCCGTTTCGAAAAAGGCGAGCTAACGCTGGAAGACTTACGTGAGTACGCGATGAGCAACGGTGAGCCAAAACAACTCAGCGGCAAACAAGAGCTCTACGAAATGATTGTCAACCAGTATATCTAGGTTTCCCACAGCCCGATCGACTTGATCGGGCTGTTTTTTTTGCGGCACCTCATACCCCCTCCCCATGAAATACATTTCCCTGTTCTGCCTGCTGGTCTGTTCTTTTCCCGCCCTATCTCAGTCAAACGATGAAACGGCAGTTCGGGCTGTTATCGATAGGCTGTTCACGGGAATGCGTAAAGCCGACTCGTCGATGGTACAATCGGTTTTTCTGCCCACCTCTACACTTACCAGCGTTAGCATGAAAAAGTCAGTGATGATTCAGGAAACCGCCATCGCTAAATTCGTTACGTCGATCGGACGGCAGAAACCGGGTTCTCTGGATGAGCGGCTGGCTTCGTACGACATCAAAACGGAGCCTCTGCTGGCCACCGCCTGGACGCCCTACGTCTTTTACCTGAATGGCAAGAAGAGTCACTGTGGCGTCAATACGTTTACGCTAGTGAAGATGGACGACAAATGGTACATTCACAGCATCATCGACACGCGCCGGACGGAGACGTGCCCGGACCTGCCCTAGCCAGTCGGATCAATAATGCACCTGTCCGAGTCAGCCTGCCTTTCAGAAGCGCAGGCTTTTTTGTTAGTCGACCTATTGCGTAGTGAGCTGTCTATGAGAACAATACCGCTTAATAAGAGCGTGTTGGGGAATTGAGAAAGCTTGAGAGTCGTGTCAACTTTGTGTCGACCAAGACATGAAGCAATGACTAAACAGTGGCAACCACTGACCGACCCTCAATGGGCCGCAATTTCGCCTTTCTTTGACCTTCGACGCAAGCGGACTCATAATTTGCGCCACATCGTAGACGCCTTGTTGTGGTTGCTTCGAACCGGCTGTCAGTGGCGTAACCTGCCCTCGCATTGGCCACACTGGCAGGCGGTGTACTACTATTTCGATCAGTGGAAACAGGCTGGTATATTTGAGCAGATCAACGCTGCTTTGAATCAACTCGACCGTCAGCAAGCCGGACGAGCAAGTCATCCATCAGTACTATGCATTGATTCACAAAGCGTTAAGTTGCATCCCATGATCTGTGAACAGCGCGGTCTAGACGGCAACAAGCGTATCAATGGCCGCAAACGAACTCTAATCGTGGATACCCAGGGGCGCTTGTGGGTAGCTGACGTATCGGCGGCTAACGAGGCTGACGGCCCCTTAGCCGTGCCATTGATCACCAACATGCTGTGGCGCGTAGGCGAACGGCTGGAGAAAATCTACGGCGATCAAGCTTATAACGGCGTGTTTGCCCGTGAGTTGGAGGGGTGGAGTATTGTATTTGAAAAAGCCTCGCGTCCCGAGTCCGCTCAAGGCTTTGTACCAGTAGCTAAGCGATAGGTAGTCGAACGCAGCATCGCTTGGACCAATTTCTTCCGCCGGATCGTCAAGGACTATGAGTATACGGTAGCTTCTTCGGTCAACTGGCTGTATTTGGCTAACATTCAAGTGATACTACAGCGTATTTGAGGTTTGAACCAAATGTAATTCCCCAACACGCTCTAAATCTTCTTCGGCTAACGTACGAATAGATTTTCATCCATAGTTATTGTGGTGTATTCCGACTTCCCTTTAACGTAAACACCATGAAACCTTTTCTTTGGCTGGTTCTGCTAGTAGCAGGCCTTCAGATGGCGCATGCCACCCATTTACGCGGTGGCTACATTCGTACGCAGTCCGCATCAACCAATGCCCTGACGCAGCAGATTACGCTTGTCCTGTATATGGATGAACTATACGGCAGAGCAGCGGCTGATGTAAGTACGGAACAGGAAATCTGCTTCGGCGATGGTAGCTCGCTACTAGTCCCACGTCAGGCCCGGCAGTATCTGGCCAATCGTACGATCAGCGTCAATACGTATCAGGTCATGCATACCTACGCCGGTCCGGGCGTTTATACGCTTACGGTTGGTGTTGTCAATCGAACTGGGGTGCAGAACATCCCCAGCGCCGACCAGATCGCGTTTGCGCTCACTACTACACTCTCAATCAGCAACTCAGGTAACCAAACGCCTGTATTTGCCTATTCCGGCGATACGTTAACTGTTAACCAGCGAGCAACGGTCAATCTGCGCGCTACCGACTCCGATGGAGACAGCCTGGTATATGGTCTGGCCCGGCCACTTAACAAGGCGATGATAGAACCCTGTACGTCGGTTACAGCGGTTAGTTCGTTTCAGTTTCCGAACGATTTGACCCGGCAGGGTACGTTCAAGCTTAATTCGGCAACGGGCGTACTCATCTGGGATGTACCTACTCAGCAGGGCAATTTCAGCGTAGCGCTGACCGTGAGCGAATACCGACGAGGTACGCTTATCAGCCAGACGCAGGAAGAAATTATCCTGATGGTCATTGACCGACCTGGTTCGCCCACGCCCCTGCCAGCCTATGAACCCGCCGTACTTGGTACTAACCTGGTTACTGCCCTGCCCGAGTACCGCGACGAAGATGTGTTATTCAGCGCTTTTCCGAACCCGGTCGACGATCGGTTGCAGGTAACGATTCAGAGCACCCGCACCCTCCCCGCTACGGTTCAACTGCTGGACATGAACGGGCGGTTAATTCATCAATCGACCTTTACGAAGGCAGCCCGGCAGCACGAGCAGGTAATCAGTACGGAAAATCTGTCGGCCGGAACGTACCTGCTCCGGGCGAAGGTTGGACAGCGTACGCTGACGCAGAAAGTCCTTAAACGATAGCTAGAGAAGCTGTTTCCAGGTACCTTTCAGCCAGTTGTATTTGAGCGTACTGGGCAGCGCTTTCCACCAGTATTTGCTCATCTCAACGGCAAAGGAGGGCTGCATGTAGCAGTTAATGGCGCAGCCTTCACAGGCCGGCAGACGGCCTTCCAGCGCAACGAGTTTTTGTACCTCTTCCGAATGGTAGAGCGTATGCAGCTCGTTGTCGATAGGGTATTCTTTCAGCCCCAGGTGATAACAGGGCAGAACAAGCTTGTTCTCGGGAGAAATAACGATGGTGGTGCTGGCGGCCCGGCAAATGGGGTCTTCTACGTGGTTTCCTCCGTCGCGCCGGAGTTGAATGAATGCATCATTCAGATACACGTTCTTTTGGCGACTCCACCAGCTCATCGTCTGCAGTGCCTCTTCCGAAAAGCGATCGCCGGTTTCGACGGTGTTGTACTCAAAAACCGGGTTCAGAATGAGCACCAGATCGTTGGGCAGGCAAATTTCCTCGTGCATCTGCCGAATCTGGTGAACATTGTGCTCAAAGACCGTAAACAAAATATCCGGACGCTCCCCCAACTGGCGAGCGATCCGGATAGATTCCATTACTTTATCAAAGCACTTTACACCCCGCGACTGGTCGTGCTCCTCGGCAACGGGCGAATCCAGCGAGAAATGCAGCATATCCACCAGCCCACGAAGCCGCTCCGCCTGTTTAGGATAGAGCAGGGCATTGGTCGTGATTGTCGTAATCAGCCCGAGCTGTTTCGCTTCCTGCAGCAGTTCGGGTAAGTGCCGGTGCAGCAGGGGTTCACCACCCGTAAAATCGACCACCCGAACGCCCAGTTTTTTCAGATCGCGTAGATTCTGGCGCGCATTTTCGAGTGTGATGTAAGGCGATGGACGCTCCCAAATGTCGCAGAAACTACAACTGGCGTTACAGCGGTACGTTACGTAGTAGTTGCAGAGAACAGGATGGGAGACGAGTCGCATTACTGGAGCATCCGGAATAGAGTAGCTAGTTTATCCTTCAGATCTTTCCGGTCAACAATGAAATCAAGGAACCCGTGATCCAGAACAAATTCGGCGCTCTGGAAGCCTTTGGGCAGGTCTTTGCCAATCGTTTCCCGAATAACGCGGGGACCGGCAAAACCGATCAGCGCACCGGGCTCGGCAATGTTGAAGTCGCCCAGCATTGCGTAAGACGCCGTAACTCCCCCCGTCGTGGGATCAGTCAGCAAGGATACGTACGGCAATTTAGCGTTCGCTAAAAGCGCCAGTTTAGCGGAGGTTTTCGCCATCTGCATGAGCGAGAAACCGGCTTCCATCATCCGGGCACCCCCCGAGCGGGAGACCATTAAGAACGGCGTTTTGTTGGCGATCGCGTAGTCAATCGCGCGTGCGATCTTCTCCCCTACTACCGACCCCATTGATCCGCCGATGAAGTTAAAATCCATCACAGCCATCGTTACCGTCTGGCCGTGCACTGGACCATAAGCCGTGCGAACCGCGTCTTTCAGACCCGTTTTTTCGATCGTTGTCTTGATCCGGCTCGGATAGGCTTTCGTATCGACAAACTTCAGCGGATCACCCGAGATCATATCGGCGTCAAGTTCTGTGAATTCGTTGTCGTCGAAGAGAATCGAAAAATAGGCCTCGGAGCCCACTTTCTCGTGGTAGTTGCAGTGGACGCAGGTAAATGCATTGAGCTTATGCTCCCGCGTATGCATGATTTTTTTACAATTCGGACACTGATACCAAAGACCATCGGGGGCTTCCCGTTTCATTTCGGTCGGCGTCTGAAT
Organism: Spirosoma sp. KUDC1026; assembly: GCF_013375035.1. NCBI lineage: Bacteria > Pseudomonadati > Bacteroidota > Cytophagia > Cytophagales > Cytophagaceae > Spirosoma > Spirosoma sp. KUDC1026. Next base: position 297,930 of record NZ_CP056032.1, read on the forward strand.
ACCCTTATCTTTTCGGACGAACCAGGACATATTCTCTCGTTGCAGTTGGCTTGTTACCGCTTAAACCCTGTTGATGGGCAAACGGCTTGTAAAGTTACGAAGAAATCAGGTGACCGAATCAAAAGCGTTTACATTCACGCTCGTCAGGGCCGCTGAATTAGTTATATAGGTTAGCAAACAAGGCTTTCTGAGCCGATTTCTTCCGTCTATTGAGGGCCAACAAAAAGGCCCATTCGGTAAGTACCAAATGGGCCTGGGTTTATAAATGGTGAAATTGGTTACGAATCTTTGACAATTTTCCGGTTCACCACTTTACCGCCGACAACCGTCCGCAGCAAGTATGTGCCGCCCGCTGATTTCTCCATGTTAATCCGGAACGTGTTTACCCCCCGCTTCACCTCCTGGGTTGATGTCTGGTTGATGTTGCCTTTCATGTCGACAACTTCCAGACGGATTGCGTCATCCTGCTGCGAGAAATACTTCACGTTCAGGGTTTCGGCAACCGGGTTGGGATAAGCAATAACCGACATTTCCTCAACTCCTTCCGACACACCGTTTAACTGCGCAATAGCCGTTAGTTTCTTGGCCATTTCGGTCAGAACCGTGTTCATTGTTGTCGGCCGGGCGAACTGATCCAGTGGACGGGCGTTCATATTAGCAGCCTGACCCGAGCGGGAATAAAAGCTGCTGGCTACGTTTAATGACATCCGCTCATCAGCAATCTTGATGAATGAGTCATTATTTTCCAGCACTGTTACGTCGGCCGGATTGCCGTTCTGCCCCGTAAAAGTGAACAGCGCTACCGGCTCACCTTCTTTGAACTCACCGTAGTTTGTTTCGCTCGGAGTTTTCCCAATGACGTAATACTCGTAGAAAGGACTTACGCCCTGCACGTTAAACTCTTTCTGGCGACCAATTTTGATTGGGCTCTTCTCCCAGGTGCCCCGTACGTCCTTGATGTTCGATACCAGAAAGTTGGTTGGTACTTTCAGGGTAAACTGAGCCGTCAGCCCTTTTTCCTCCGTATCGCCATTGTTGGAATTAGGCGTACTATATTCCGGGATGATCCAGGCGGTGTATAACTTCTTGTCTGTGTCGTACGTAACCATGTACTTGACCGAGAAGTTAGAAGCTGACTGGGCAAGGGCCTGGCTCAGGCTCAGTCCGGCAATCAATAACGTGGCAATTAATGCTCTCATAATCGAAATGGATTAAGTCTGACAGTTCGGCTATCTCCGTCTCGTTTTCGTGATGACGAACGGTACACATACGTTAGCCGGGCAGCAATTCTGCTCAACAACAACCAGTGGGCAACATCCCCCCGCAGGACAAGTCGAGTTTGACGCGCTAAAGGTGTAGGTACCCGCAGCAACCAGCGTGATTGTGTTTCCTGAACCTACCTGCGCACCGTCCTTATACCAGGTTACGTTGGTGTACAGCGACGGAATGGTTGCCACAATGGCTTCCCCCGTACACACATTCACGGGAACCGATACGCAGCTCTGATCGCTGTTGTTGGCACTGTTCGGATCAACCTGATCCAGCGACACTGTCCGGGCGTAATTGAAGGCGATACCTTCTACCAGCAACCGGGCGTTGACGGTCAGGATAGCACTGTCACCGGCTGCCAGGGCAGGAATTGTCAGCATTGATGCGGCATACGTACCAACCGTAGTTGAACCCGAAACAAACTGCAGACCGCTACCCAGACTGTCTTTAACAACTACGTTCGTTGCCCGGTCGGCACCCAGGTTTTTCACGACGATCGTGAACGTAACGACATCGTTGATTGCCCGGATTTTGTTACCAACCAGCGCCTTCGTTACGCGGATATCAGCATTGCCGATTGGTTTTGGCAGTACTGTAATACACACCTGAGACGTCGTGCAAACCGTTGTACTGGTCAGATCACAAATCTGATACGTATAGCAGGTTACTCCCGTGAAGCTGGTAGCTGGTGTAAAGCTGATCGTACCATCGGCATTCACCACTGCTGTCCCATTGGCAGGTGGTGTCGGCAGGCTCACGACTACGTTCGTAGCGCTCGCCGGACGACCCGTGTTCGTATCGT